>USAV01000088.1 GCA_900552715.1 uncultured Veillonella sp. | reverse complement strand
CCACCAAACCCAATTACCATTCTCGGTGAAGATGATAAATTATTAGTAATTGGGAATAATTCTGATTTAGATGCATTGACGGTGTAGTAAGTATACGAAAGAGATATAATTATATCGAAAAAATGTGATACAATAAAAATAGAATTCAGTATAGGCCATACGTATTCGTATGGCCTTTTTAAATAGAAATGAAGGTTAGTATGACAGAAGAACAATACATAACGGCGCTGACCAATAACCCCCATGGAATTCGGAATATTCCAAACCCTACAGAAGCAATGCAACTTACCTGCGTAGCTCAAAATGGCATGTTGTTGCAATACATTAAAGAACCTACCGAAAAGGTTATTGAAACGGCGCTTTCACAATCACCACGAGCCATACAATTCGTGGAACATCCTACAGAAGAACTATTACAGGCCTTGGTGAAAAAAGATTGGGCTGTTTTAGAATATATCGATACCCCATCTGATGCAGTTGTTCAATGTGCACTCGATCAATCTGGGTGGGCTATTCGCTATATTGCAAATCCATCTGAAGCACTGCAGTTAGAAGCTGTAAAGTCCAACTACGATGCTTTGCAATATATTAAGGAGCCTAGTGAAGCCGTACAATTGCAAGCCGTTAAAGAAAATTATTTGGCTTTGCGCTATATTGATGAGCCTAGCGTAGCCGTATTAGAAGCAGCTGTTAAACAAGATTCTCAAGCGATGCGGCAAATTACAAAGCTTACAAAGGACTTGGCATTGCACCTATTTGGTGTAAGTGCTGCCACACTCGGGTATATACCAAATAATTTAGGTGTCACTGTGGACGAAATTAAATCGATCATCATTAGCGCCATCTCTAGTGATACAGCTGATGAAGACTATATTCGTGAATTGATTAACAACCAAGCTATCGGTGGTCGCCAATCTAAATGGCATATCGACTTATTGTCACTTATAGACGCTTATGGAACTAGGGCTGTTAAGAAAATTGCAGTCAGTGAATATTTGAAGTATTAGAAATGGAGACACAATGAACTTTATAGATACAATGGCAAGTGTAGAATTAGTGCTTGCTGCTAATCAAGTGCCTTTGCTCGTTGGTGAAACGGGCATTGGTAAAACATCTCTTGCGGCACGCGTAGCTACTGTGCATGACTGGGAATTGGTAACCATTGATGGAAATCTTTTAAAAGAAGGTGAAATTGGTGGTTTACCAACTGTAGAATCTGTAACACATACAGATGGTCGTGGTAACACACATTCTGTAAAGACTACAGTGTATGCTGTACATCATACGTTGGAACATGTGGCTCAAGCTGTGGATAAAGGTCGTCAAGTATTACTATTTATCGACGAAATTAACCGTGCTGAACATGCAGTACAACAGGAGTTAATGAATCTTATCTTGAATCGTGAAATCAATGGCTTCTCTTTAAGTGATCAAGTGCGTATCATCGCCGCTATGAACCCTGAGGATTCTTTTGACTACCAAACTATCGACATGGACCCGGCACAACAAAACCGTTTCGTATGGCTCTATATGAATGCCGATTATATGCAATGGATTGACTGGGCGATAGGTGCTGGTATTGAGGAAAAAGTTATCGAATTCATTTCTTCCTATCCAGAGTATTTAAATCAACGACATGAAGATGATATTGATGCTACACCACGCTCCTTTGAACGCGTATCTGGCCTGTATACGATTTATAAAAACCAAGAAGATTCAGCCTATAGTCGCGATGTATTTATGAATGTTATCCGCGGTAACGTAGGTAAACTTATTGCCGAGGCGTTTGTAAACTTTATTGAGTCAGACCAAGAACCACTTATTACCTTTGATGATGTATTGGCGGCGGTTCAAAAGCCAGGAGCCATTATGTCTATGGCTGAACAGGTTAAAAGTGAAAGTCCAACACGCTTATACGTAGCGGCTAAAAATATGTTGCATCGTTTAAACCGCAATAGCAATGCCGAAGAAGTTCATCACTTCATTGAATTCCTTACATTGTATCCAGGTGATCTACGCGTAGCAGTTATGAAAGATTTACGAAACACTTATGAACGGGTATACGCCTATGCGATTGAAGATGACTTGTTCATCGATACCTTCTTTGAAGCACAAAAATAGTTCTGCTCCATAGTTAACTAAATGAAGCTGTCCATATGGATAAAGAAATTTAGCGAATGATTGGGGATACAATAACCAATATATAAAACATGATATACATAAAATCTGATGTTAAACGAAAAAGGAGGTGGAATGATGCAACGAAATTTAGATAAAGATGATATTCGCGACGCCTCTGATTTACTCACGCATATAGACGGGTGGGAGAAAACAGGTTCCTATGATGAGAAGGCCATTGAGGCTCTCGATCGTTGGCATGCAAAACGGGAACGTATTCATCGTGAAGCGGAGGCCTTGTACACGCAAATCTATGCTGCCTACGAAGCCTATGTAGATAGTTATGAAGAGCAACATCATAGCATGGAACCAGAACGTATAGCGGCGGACTTGATGAACCATAATATGTCTGATAGTCATATAGGGACCATAGGACGTGCCTTAGATGAGATACAAATTGAAGGCACCGATTTTGCAGTAATGCAACAAGCCGTTATGACACCTGCCTTTGAGCAACGATTATGGAATATTTTGCATGATGTAAATAGCTTACTCCTTGAAGAGGACCAATTCTTTGGTTACTTCTATTTGCAAATGGCTCATCGTATTCGTTTTGATATGACCAGTGCCTTCGGTATTAACTTAAAACAAGGTGGCTATGTATTATATGTAAATCCTTTTATCTTACTACGCCAGCCACCAGATGTTATGAAGGATGGCATTAAGCGTGAAATTCTTCATATTATTTCTGCACATTTGATGCGCGTAAAAACATTGAGTCAAAGCTTTAATAAAACGGCCGTACATATGGCAATGGATATGGTTGTGAATGACTACTTAGAACATGTTGATCGTGATGCGGTTACTGTAGCCAATGTAAATGAACGTTTTGGATTGATGCTCAAACGATTCCGTACCATTGAGTATTATGCCAAGGCCATCGATAAGGCGATGAAGGAAAAGCCTGAACTCTTTGTACCTGTAGATAATTCTGATACAGCTGTAGCTATGGAGTTTGATCCTCAAACTAGCCATGATATTTGGGATGAATCTGATTCCATTGATACGGATACGATGGACCAAATTACGGAGCGCTATATCAACGAAGCCTCAAAAGGTGATATGGAAGGATATGTGAAGAGTCTCATCGATACCTTCCAAAAGACGCGTCGTGCTCTTCCGTGGTATTTCTACCTTAAAAAGCTCATGGGCAAGGTAGCAAGTGGGTACAAAAAAACGACGATGCGTCGCAATCGTCGTCAACCTGAGCGCTTGGAGTTGTCTGGTACCTTGCGTCAACATAAAGCTAATGTATGGGTTGCTCTCGATATGAGTGGTAGTATTACCGATGCAGAGTTTACGAACGCCTTAGAACAAGTACTGCAAATTGTACATGCCTATAACCATCGCATCACCGTTGTAGAATGTGATAATGAGGTGCGCCGTACGTATACGATGGAATCAGTAAAAGATGTAAAGCCTCGCCTTGATGTGCGCGGTGCAACAGCTTTCTCGCCAGTATTTTCTTTAGCCAATCAAAACCGTGTGGATTTATTGGTTTACTTCACGGATGGCAAAGGCGAGGAACGATTACGAGAGGCTCCGAAAGGGTATAAGGTTTTATGGGTTCTTACAGGGGAAAAGCCTCAACTATCTCTTCATAATCCCTATGGCATGGTTCGTGAACTAGGTTATGTAGGTGTAGATGAAACACAAGATATAGATGAATTTGTACGTATGTCTAGTCGTAGTGGCTTTTCTATGGCTAACCAAGAGGTATAAGCTGCTTTATAAAGGTGAGCAGTGATATATTTTGATTTAACCTAGAGGAGCGTTTATAAAAGCATATAAAAATGACGCAATTCCTTAGAATTGCGTCATTTCTACGTAGGTGTTATTTTTTATTTTAGTTATTGAGCTCGATAGAGGAACCTGGATCGATAATGAGGGCTGTTTGATTGTATTTGCCTTCAACTAAGCTTGTAAATACACCTGGTTCACGGTCGATAACAGGCCATGTTTTGTAGTGAATTGGAATGGAGATACGCGCTTTTACATAAGAAGCGGCAAGAGCTGCATCTTCAACGCCCATCGTGAAGTTATCGCCGATAGGAAGTAAAGCGTAGTCAATATCGCCAAAGCGATTCAACAATTTCATATCGCTAAAGAGTGCTGTATCACCTGCGAAGTATACAATATCTCCGTAGAAGTCTACGATACAACCTGCTGCATGACCACCAGGGATACCTGCACCGTGGAAGGCTGGTACTATGCGAACAGAACCGAATTCAAAGTCAAATTTACCGCCTAAATGCATAGCGTGTGTACGACAACCAGCAGCTGCTGCTTTACCTGCTACCTCTGCAGTAGAGATAACGAGCGCATCATTTGCTTTAGCAATGAAATCTGTATCGCCATAGTGGTCATCGTGACCATGGCTGACAAAGATATATTGGCATTTGATATCTTCTTTTTTTGCGATATCCCATGTATTACCTGTTAAGAATGGGTCGAAAATCATGGACACATCACCGCGTGTTAGCATAAAGCAAGCATGACCGAAATAAGTTAGTTTTGTTTTCATAGGAACACTTCCTTCCTTATACATATAAATCTTAATTCTATTGTATAATATAACTAATGAAAATAAAACTATTGATGATAATTTATGCATAATTAGTAAGGATATAGTATGGATTTAACACATTTTGACCAAGATGGTAATGCTTGGATGGTGGACGTATCCGATAAGGATATCACATCTCGCACAGCCATCGCAGAAGGATTCATAGCAATCAATGATGCAATTTATGAGCGCATTGCAGCAGGTACTATAAAAAAGGGCGATGTCCTTAGTGTTGCGCAACTAGCTGCTATTATGGGGGCTAAGCAAACGAGCAATCTCATTCCTCTTTGTCATCCATTAGCACTCACAAAGGTTGAGGTTCACTGCTCTTTAGTAGATGGTGAAAGCCCTGCTTGCACTGATGAAAATCATAACAAGGCCGTTAAGGTACGTGCCATCGTTAAGACTACTGGAAAAACGGGCGTTGAAATGGAGGCCCTTACAGCTGTACAAGTGGGATTGCTCACCGTATACGATATGTGTAAGGCCATCGATAAAGGCATGATTATGGGCCCTACATACCTCGTAGAAAAAGAAGGCGGGAAAAGTGGACATTTTGTGCGTTCCTTTGTAGAATAATATAGATATAAAGAATAGGGGAACGAAAATGGAAATAGTACTTTATGAGCCAGAAATCCCTGGCAATACAGGAAATATAGCGCGTTTATGCGCAGCTAATCACATGACCCTACATCTTATCAAACCACTTGGTTTTTCTATCGACGATAAGCACGTGAAACGAGCTGGTCTCGATTATTGGCATTTGGTAGATGTACAGGTACATGAAAATATTCAAGAGTTGTATGCGAAATATCCTGATCGCAGATATTTCTACGCTACTACAAAAGCAAAGCATACCCACTCTGAGGTAAAGTATGAAATCGGGGATATGCTCGTATTTGGCCCTGAATCAAGAGGCTTGCCTGAAAGTTTATTAGAAGGTGTTGAAGAAACATGTATTCGCATACCAATGGTAGATGAGGCGCGTTCTTTAAACTTATCTAATGCAGTAGCCATAATTGCGTATGAAGCTATGCGCCAACTTGATTATCCAGATCTTAAAGCCGAAGGCAACTGGATTCAACCTAAATAAATATACTTTCACCATTGAGATATATACAATAAATATGTGTTAGAAATCCTACCCAATCTACATGAGAGGTAGTATTTTGACAGGTGTTGTTAGAGGAGGATATTATGAACTACGATAAAGCTCATGATTTAGCTCACGCTATGCGTGAATCCGAAGAGTACAAAGCGTTAATGGCAGCTCAAGAAGCTTTGAAAGCTGACGCAGTAGCAGCGGCGTTGGTACGCACATTTATGGCACAACAAATGCAATGGGAATACGCAAAGTTGTCTGGTGCACCAGAAGCTGATGAATTGCAAAAGAAACAAGAGGAATTGATGCCTCAAATTCAAGAAAATGCTGCAGCGGCTGCTTATTTACAAGCACAAATGCGTTGGAGCCAAATCTCTAATGATATTTATAAAATCATTAGCGAACCAATCACTGAGGGGATGAAAGTGTTAGATCATGGCGAACAACAACAACCAAAGCATTAAGGACTTAAAAGAAGCCTTATTAGAGAAATTACCTAGTACACGTGTACGAGAACAGGAACTGCTTTGTCATCATACGACATTTAAAATTGGTGGTCCTGCTGATTTATTTGTTGAACCTACGACGATGGATGAGTTGAGCTTTACGCTACGCAAGATTCACGAATTACAAGTGCCTGTAACTATTATTGGTTGCGGCTCCAATATTTTGGTGAAAGATGGTGGTATTCGCGGTGCTGTCGTATCGGTTCGACATATGACACAAATCATGGATTGCAATGATAATGTATTATGCATTGGTTCTGGTTATATGTTAAAAGATGCTTCTGAATTTGCTTGGGAAAACGGACTATCTGGCCTTGAATTTGCCATTGGTATTCCAGGTACACTTGGTGGTGCTGTATTTATGAATGCAGGTGCTTATGACGGGGAAATGAGCCATGTGGTCACTTCAGTACTAGCTGTAGACTTCGAGGGCAATATTAAGGAGTACGATGCATCTCACTTAGATTTTGGATATCGTCATAGCGTATTCCACGATAATCATGAGGTTATTGGAGAGGTTATTATGACGTTACAACCTGGTGATAAGGATGCTATTAAGGCTCGCATGGATGAGCTCACAGAAAAGCGCGAATCTAAACAACCTTTAGAGTATGCTAGCGCGGGTTCAACCTTTAAGCGCCCACCAGGGTATTTTGCAGGTACTTTGATTGAACAAACAGGTCTTAAAGGATTATCTGTTGGTGATGCACAAGTATCTCATAAGCATGCTGGCTTTGTTATCAACACTGGCAATGCTAAAGCTAAAGATGTACTTGATCTTATTAAAGAAGTACAAAAACGCGTATATGATCAACATGGTGTACATCTGGAGCCAGAAGTACGTATGATTGGTGAAGATTAATACAAACTAAATATTAATACAAGATTTCTTATGTGACGTTCCTTTTATCTTATTTGAGGCAAGGTAGCATAAGAAATCTTTTTTAATACCATATGCTTATATAGCTAATTTAGTCTTAAGATGAGTCAAAAGTATAATCAAATGTAGAAATTGCCATGATTAGAAATCCTATACTTCTTTGACTTTTTTCTATAGACTACGTTATAATTAAGTGTTGCCAATTTTGGGAATATACCTATATAGCGACTTTCACAAGCGTTATATGATATAGAATATACTGAAAGAATTAAAGGGAGGATCTTATGATTCGCGAAAATCTTCGTAATGTAGCGATTATCGC
>USAV01000087.1 GCA_900552715.1 uncultured Veillonella sp. | reverse complement strand
GGTGATATTGAGTTAGCTAAGAAAACTATTTCGGATATAGTGACTACAAATGATTCCTTAAGCGTTTTTCCAGAAATGGGACAGCGATTATTGATAAATATGGGGAGTAAAATTGAATATAGATATTTGCTTTGTCATAATTATTTAAGCTTTTACCGTTATTTAGATCGGACTATCTATATTGATAGAATATTAAACAGTAGGCGTGATTATCTTAGAATACTATTAGATGAAGTACATTAGTTCTTAAAAGCACTATCGTTAATAGATGGTGCTTTTTATCATATGATAAAGATACTATCTATTAATAGTATCTTGCCTTTCACAAATCTCCGAAGAATGTTAAAATATAGACTATATATTCATTTTTAGAAAAGAGGCTATTATGGAACGGATTCAAGATCTTGTGTACACGCATGTGCAGGGTGGCCAGTTTAGATGGGTTACTGTCAGCACATTGATGCTCGCATTGGGCACGATATTGCATTTGGTGAGCCCTAGTGTGGCTGGGGTAACGCCAAACTGGACGATTGCTACGTACTGCGTAGCTATTTTATTGACTCGCCCTAGTTTGAGTCAAACATTGGGGATTGGCCTTGTAGCGGCCCTTATCAATGTTTTGACGTCTAAGTCAGCATTCCCTTATGGTAACTTGTTGTCTGAACCAGGTGGGGCGTTGACAGCGGCTCTTGTAACACGTGCGATGTTATCTATGAAGTTCCGTAAAATCGGCGGTTTCGATTTAACACCAATCGTATCTGGTTTCTTAGCAACTGTTGTATCTGGTGGTATCTTCGTTACCCTCTTATGGCAAGTGCTTGGTTTACCAAATAATGTATATATGTACGGCATGTGGCCATTGGTGCTTATCGTAGGTGCTTTGAATGGCGCTATTACGCCAATCTTATACATTCCGGCACAACGTCTATTCTCTAAACGCGGCATGTTGCCAAGTGCAGATCAATTGACGTCTGACCATAGTCATATGACGATCTTGCCTGAGCGCCAAGCTAAAATCTCCATTGAGCACGTAAATTACTATCATCCAAAGGCGACTACACCGTCTCTTGAAAACATCAATCTCGACGTACATGATGGGGACTTCCTCGTTGTGACTGGTCCTGCTGGTTGTGGTAAAAGTACCCTTTGCATGGCTATGGTAGGGGCTGTGCCTAAATTCTACGGCGGCCGTCTTGAAGGCATGGTCTTTGTAGATGATAAAGCGACTACGCAAATGGAAATTCCAGAGCTTGCAAACCACATCGGTGTTGTTCTTGCCGACTATGATACTCAGCTCGTAACGATGACAGTTCGTGAAGAAGTAGCTTTTGCTATGGAAAACCGCGGTTATGACCGTGAAACTATCAAAGCTCGTTCTGAAGAGGTGTTTAAACAAGTTGGCCTTGTAGGCTTAGAAGACCGCAAGATTACAAGCTTGTCTGGTGGCCAACGCCAACGTTTGGCAATCGCTTCCGTATTGGCTACGAACCCAACAGTTCTTGTGCTCGATGAACCAACCAGCTCCCTCGACCCAGATGGGACTGCCGAATTATATCGCCTTGTAGGTGATTTAAACCAAAAACACGGTATTACCGTTGTTGTTATCGACCATGATTTGCACGCTGTATTGCCATATGCAAACCGCATGGCTCTCATGGTGGATGGCTCTATCGCATGTGATGCGGATGTACCGACTACGCTTCGTTACATGTACGAACACAATATTCACGTAGATGCATTGCCATCTGTGTTCACAACGTACATGGAACTTGAACAAGCGGGCTTCCATAGTGATGAACCATGGCTCAGCATCGAGTCTGCTATCAAGGGCTTGCACCAAATTGAAATGGCTCACGCTATTCAAAACGAGGTGCATGGTGAAAGCAACTCTCCAGCTAATCAATCTAATACAGTAGACAATAAACAACCAATTCAACGCGTTGATGATGTACAAGGAAAGGACGGTGGCGCTCATGCTTAAGGTTGAAAATATCCGCTTTGGCTATGTGCCATCCGTAGACATCTTCCGTGATGTGACTTTCACCATCGAAGGCGGTGAATATATCGCCATAGGTGGTCGCAATGGTTGTGGTAAAACGACTATCACTCGTTTGCTCGTAGGCCTTGAAAAGGCTAGTGAAGGCCGTATGTACTATAACGGCACAGATATTACATCTATGCCGCCATCTAAACGTGGTCAATTTATCGGTTATGTATTCCAACAACCAGATCGCCAAATGTTCAGACCAACCGTAGCGACAGAGGTTGCCTTCGGTCCTGAGTCCTTGGGACGCAGTAAATCCGAAGTGAAACACATCGTCGATGAAGTGTTGGAGCGCACAGGTATCGCTCACTTACGTGATGCATATCCTCCAACATTGCGCCGCGGCGAAAAGCAACGCGTTGCTATCGCTTCTGCATTAGCGATGCAATCTAAAATCCTCATCCTCGACGAACCAACAAGTGGTCAAGATGGTAAGGAGACTAAAGAGTTGTTAGCATTATTGCGCCAACTCAATCAAGAAGGCATTACAATCCTTCTCATTACACATGATATGGAAATCATGGCTAGCGAATGTAGCCGTGCGCTCATCATGGGTAACCAAACAGTTGCCTTTGATGGCAGTCCAGAAGAATTGTTCAAGAAATCTACGGACGAATTGCAAGACCTAGGCCTTACTAAACCGCCAAGTGTGGAACTTTCACTAGCGGTACCATCCCTAGGCTATTGCAAATCCATGGATGAATTGAAATCTAAGTTAGTGGCTCAGTTGAGCGGGAAATAGGAGGGACATATGGAACGTTTAGTACCGTTAACAAAAATCTTGATGACCCTCGCCGTATCCGTGTGGGCCATTCTATTGCGTGACTGGGCATCTCTATTGGCCTTAGTCGTTGTAGAACTTGTTGTGTTATTCGTTGCAGGTCTATTGATCAAACAACGTAAGGCCGTTGTGGCGTTGACTAGCTTTGCCGTATTCCTTGGCATCGTTCAATTTCTCGGCAGTGGCGATGTAACATCTGCTATCGTATCTGGCTTGCGCATGCTCGCTATGACACTTGTATTCATCTGCTTGTTGGCAACCACAAAATTGCAAGACCTTACAGCAGCGCTCGTAACACAATGCAAAATTCCTTATGAATATGCATTTATGTTCACTGCAGCACTTCGCTTCGTGCCTGACTTCATTGCTGAAAGCCACGCCGTACAAGAAGCGCAAGCTTGCCGTGGCCTATCCTTAGAAGGCAACTTCATTAAACGCATCAAATCCTATGCATCCGTTATCCAACCATTGCTCTTAAAATCCTTGGGCCGCTCTGAAACAATGGCATTATCCCTAGAACTACGTGGCTTTGGTGGTCCTACACATAGCTTTGCTGCATCCGTAGGCTTGAAACAAATCGATTACGCAGTGATTGGCGCATTGATTGTTATTACAATACTACTATTCGTTATTGTGTGATGTACTTATATATTAAGTGAGAGAATAATTTTGATTTTATAGAAGTGTATTAGTTCTTGAGTCATAAAAATAAATATGATGAAAGTATATATGAGTAATATAAGAACTTTTTACTTATGTATATATCAAAATATATAAACTGAGTGGTAAAAAACGTTGTTTTTACTACTCAGTTTTGTTATATTGGGGGTATAAAAGTAAAATTTACAATTTTTACATTTTAATGGATTATGAAAGGTAAAACGCCATGTCATATGAACCTTTACATAAAATATTTTATAAATGCGAAGAAAAGTGGCAAGAGATTCTTGATGCACGATATGCATCTGAAAATACGGAACGTATCGACCTATCAATAGCACAAATTAATAGAAAAAAGAGTTTTCCTGCTTTTTTCATGTATCATAAAGATATTCTTGATGTAATGATTCAACTGGAGCGAAAGCATTCAGCTTTTCTAGATTTATTAAAACAAGTTCCATTGATTATGCATCCGCACTTACTAAATACATTTTTGGTAGAAGAAATTAAGGCTAGTAATGATATTGAAGGTGTTCATAGTAGCAGAAGAGAGATTCAAGAGGCTATTGATACAAATATTACTGAGATAAAACGGTTTAGTAGTGTTGTATCAAAATACAGAGATATATTAAATGCATCAGGGCATAAAGAATTCTGTACAAATGAAGAGATTAGAGCTCTATATGATGAGTTAGTATCTAATGAAATTGAAGAGAAAAATAAACTAGATGGTATAATTTTTAGACGTGATCCAGTTTCCGTTTATGATGGATATGATAGAGAGATTCATATAGGAACTACACCGGAATCAGAAATAATCAGACTTATGACTGTAGCACTGGAGTTCTTAAATAATAATGAGATACAACTGCCAATTCGTGTAGCAGTATTTCATTATATGTTTGGTTATATTCATCCTTTTTATGATGGTAATGGACGTATGAATAGATATATTTCTTCTTCATATTTATCAAAGGATTTTCATCCATTGGTAGCCTTGCGTTTATCCGCTTTAATAAAGGCTAATCGTTCCAAATATTATAAAAGCTTTACTAATACTACGTCAGAGCGCAATGGAGGGGATTTGACTCCTTTTATCATTCAATTTTTAACTTTTTTAGTTGATACCCTTGATAATTTAAGTGAATTACTTAATACACGGTTGGAACGATTACGTAATGCCTGTGATCAATTAGATCAGTTTTTTATTAACCAAGGAATTACAGATGAACTGCTTCAAGACATATATTATATCTTATTACAGACATCTCTATTTATGATTGGACCAGGAATTACTCGAGAAGAGTTATGGAAAAATTTAGGGAAGAGTAAAAAAACTATATATGAACGGATTAAATATATACCACGTGAACATCTTAAAGTTCAAAAAGTAGGTAAAACAGAGCATTTTAAATTAAAGAAATCTATATTGAGTTCTATTCAGTAATATATGGAAGAAGAGTTACTATGAATAATTTAAATATTCGCCGTGCTAGAATTAATGATATCGCAGCTTGTTTAGATATTTATAATTACGAGGTTGTGAACGGCGTAGCAACGCTTGATCTTGAGGCGCGTACATTGCCAGAGTGGCATGAGTGGTATGAGGCTCATAGTGACGAGCACCATCCGATTATAGTAGGTACCGTTAATGGTGTGGTGGCAGGTTATGCATCGCTTTCACCATATCGTCCTAAAGAGGCCTATAAAAGTACGGTAGAGTTATCCATCTATATTCATCAAGATTACCGTGGCAAAGGGATTGCCACACAATTGATGGACCATATTTTGGAGATTGCAAAGAATGACCCTTTGTTACACAATGTGGTTTCCGTTATTACTGCTGGCAACGAAGGTAGTACCAAGTTGCACGAGCGTTTTGGATTTACCTATTGTGGGCTTACGCCTCAAGTAGGTTTTAAACATGGTAAATATCAGGATACCGAAACATACGCATTATTGGTATAATAAAACGTAGATATTAAAGTAAAGACTAATAATGTACAGATGATAGATAAGGGTTCGCCAAGGGGTAGGGCGAATAGGGTGATTGAATGAACATGAAAGATGAACGGCAGTTCGTTGGATACAGCAAGTATCGCAGCCGTCTTGTAGATGGTCATGTGCATACAGAATTGTGTCCACATGGTAGTGGGGACCGAACTGCATTGATGATTGAAAAGGCCATCGAGTTGCGCATTGAAAAGGTATGCCTTACAGAGCATGCGCCGTTGCCAAAGGCTTTTGCAGCTGAATACGGTGGTGACCAAAAGGCCTATGACACAGCGTCTTTGAAATTAAACCAAGTTGATAGCTATCTAGAATTAGGTCGTCAATTACAACGTGCCTATGGTACACATATCGATATCTCCCTCGGCTTTGAGGTGGATTATATTCCAGGCTTCGAGGCAGATATTCAGGAGTTCCTCGATCGCTATGGTCCATTAACGGATGATAATATTTTATCCGTTCACTTTATGGAAGGTGTTAATAATGCCTTTTACTGCTTAGACTATAGCCCTGAAGAATTTGAAAAGGGTTTTGGTCCGTGGATTGAAAAGCAATATGAGTTGTATTATAAATATTACTCCACAGTGCGCCAAGCCGTACGTGCTGACCTCGGTGAATATACACCAAAACGCATCGGTCACTTTGATTTGATTAAAAAATACCAACATCACTTTGGTTTTGAACATCACTTAGATCGTCGTAATGCGCAGGTGGTAAGCGATATCTTGCATATCATGCGCGTACAAGGTCGTGAGCTAGACTACAACATGAGCGGTTTCTTTAAACCAGACTGCCGTGAAATGTACCCAAGCCGCTTTATCCAAGGCATGGCTGCTGTCATTGGGGTGCCATTTGTTTTGGGCTCTGATGCACATAGCATAGCAGATATAGAACGAATTTGGGGCTAGATTGATGAGAAAATGGTTATTTTGTCTGATTGTTTTGATTACCCTAATAACAGCTTTTATAGCTTTTATGTTTTATCATGAACCATCATCAGATGAGCTGGTTGGCCGTAGTGTAGTTTTAGAGTTTGGGCCTAAGAATGAAATTCATATTAGCAAATTGGGTAGCCAATTTATTGTATCTGATACTAGTTTCTCTAACTCTAAATTTCCTTATTTCTTTGATGCCTTTGTAGAGAAAGATAAGGCTGGCAGCTCGTATCTATACTTATTATATAAGGATAATATGATTGTCTTTGATAAAAATATGAATTGTATTCTATTTCTCTCCAAACAAAACCAAGAGTCCAAAGCTTTGTTAGATCATGTACGGAAATATTATCATTTTGATGAAAATAAAACGAAGTATAAGATTGAAGACTTAGATGAAGCTGATAAGTCTATATATCTATCGTTACAAAGTCAAAACTAATCTTTAATTACATGTATTTACCTATAATCTATAAACGGGGAGAAAATGAGTAAACTTGGAATATTAGGATATTTTTTTGTTTTTATATCTATATCATTATCTATAGGGTTATATAAAATTGAGATCCGTAAATGTTCATTTGATGAAAAATATGAATATATGAAAAAACATAGAATTTTTGGTAGCCTAACAAAGTATTTATCTATAATCTCTATTATAAGTTTAGTGGTATTAAATCTTAAATTTTTAATGGATAAAGATTATAAATTTATAGTAGATTATGGCAGTATTTGGTTGATTTTCTTCTTTTTTACAATACTCACGGGGTTTTGTCAAAAAAGAGATAGTATATATTTTAAAGAGGGCCTTATTGCAGCGCTTTCTGCATTATGGGGGATTATCGTGTTTGCTTATGCGTTTAGAAAAGTCCTTTTTTAAATAGAAATTATATATTGTTTTACTATATTAGACTAATGATATGGAATTCTTTAAGAAACCATAGCAAAGGGGCACCTCGAAGGAGGTGCCCCTTTAGTTATTGTACGCCGAATAGGCATGACTAAACCCCCAGTTAAACTGGGGGTCGATAAAAAATTCTTAGAGAAAAGGAAAGAACCTCCTAGTGATAGAATGAAGTTGGTCTGGCAACCACAACATTTCAACATAGGAGGTTCAATGTCAATGAATGACGTAAAAAGCT
>USAV01000086.1 GCA_900552715.1 uncultured Veillonella sp. | reverse complement strand
GGTATAAGCTTATTTGTTATTGGTTTAGGTTTTGGTCTATATGCTACCAGTCAGGGGTTGCCTTGGTGGACGGCGCCCGTTTTGGCGGCTACCATTTTTGCAGGCTCCATGGAGTTTGTGACGATTGGTATGTTGGTGGCTGGCTTTGATCCGATTAATGCGTTTATACTGACCATGTTCGTTAATGGCCGCCATTTCTTCTACGGTTTGTCTGCGCTTCAACGTTATATTCATATGGGGTGGAAATGGTTCCCCACCGTTGCTTGGATGTGTGATGAAAGTTTTGCCATCAATATGGGGACTAAATTACCTGAAGATGTAGATGAGAAGTGGTTTTATTTCCACGTGTCTTGGCTTAACTATATATTTTGGGTATTTAGCACCTTCATAGGTGGTCTGTTTGGCAATCTCTTGGCTACCGTAGATTTACGGGGCATCGATTTTGTATTGCCTGGGCTATTTATTGTGGTATTCCTTGAAATGCTGCTCAACGCAAAAAATAACAAGATAAGAGCCTTTGGCGTAGCTGGTGCCGCTATGGCGATAGTTATGCTCTTATTGGTAGGCAAATCGCTCTTTATGCTTTTATCTATGAGCTGTATGCTAGTAGCCTGCTATATTGCGTATAAGTGGGGAGGTGTACATCTTGACTAGTACAGAAATGGTCATCACCGTTGCTATTGTTGTAGCCGGTACATTACTTACTCGTTTTGGTGCCTTCCTCGTATTTCCACCAGGAAAAAAGGCGCCAGATTTTGTACTCTTTTTAGGTAAGGCTTTGCCGGCTGCCGTTATGGGCATGCTCGTTGTATATACCTTTAAGGAAACCGTCGTTTTAGCATATCCCTATGGTATCCCTGAGCTTATAGCATTAGTTGTTACGGTTGGATTACATTTGTGGAAACGTAACATGCTCATATCGATTGCTGCCGGTACAGTGATTTATATGATACTTGTTCAAGCTGTATTTAATGTGCCTAAATAAAATGCAATAAAATAAACCACTTATATCTATTCCTAGTGGAGTAGATATAAGTGGTTTTGTTTTATATTTATTTAAGTTGTAAAAGTCGTTCAAGACCTGGCGCTGTATGGTGATCTTCCAAGAAGTCTTGTTGGTCTAATAATTCCATAACGTCCATGTCAATGTTTGTAAGTTTGAAATCGAATACATCAAAGTTAGCTTCCATGTGGCTCACGTTATTTGCCTTTGGCAATGGAATGATGCCACGTTGAATGTGCCAACGCAAGATGATTTGATGTTTAGACACGCCGTATTTTTCAGCCAAGCTTTTGATGATAGGATGGTCAAAAATAGGTTGGCGGTCACGAGTGAATGGAGACCAAGCCATGCCCACTACTTGATGTTTTCTCATCAATTGGATAAGAGATTGGCGTTGGTTGAACGGGTGACATTCAATTTGGTTTACCACAGGTTTCACATTGCAGTGATATAGTAAGTCGATTAATCGGTCTTCGTAAAAGTTAGATAGGCCTAACCCACGCAATACGTTTTGATCGTATAACTCTTCCATGGCGCGCCAAGAACCATAATAGTCGCCAAGGGGTTGATGTACGAGCATAATATCGATATAATTAGTGTCTAATTTTTTCAAGGAGCTTTCAACAGCACGCATCGTATTATCGTAGCCCGCGTCGGTATGCCAAATTTTTGTGGTAATAACGATGTCAGTACGTTTAACGCCAGATGCTTTGATGCCTTTGCCAACGGCCTCTTCGTTGCCGTAGTAGGCAGCTGTATCGAGTAATCGATAACCTACGTTTAATGCATTAGTGACGGCTTGTTCTGTTTCCCCTTCGCTACCTGTTTTGTAGGTACCATAACCGATAGAGGGAATAAAGCTACCGTTATTTAAAATTCTAAAATCCATCCGTTCTTCCATGAGAACCTCCGTTATATCCATTAATTAAAGGAATTAGCTTTCATACAATTCTAATTGATTTTATGATATACTAAGGTATTGATAAAAATCAATATGACAGGAAGTGACAGAATGAAATTAAAACGAATTTATTCTGTAGTTGCTATGCTTGGTGTTGTGATGATGGCCTTGGCCATCGCTGGTTGCGGTACGAAAACGGTATCCGTTGCTGATGTAACATACAAGGATATGCCGCTGCAGATCCATAATGACGCCAATGTAACAGCCCTCAATAAGGCAACGGTAACGCCGACGTTGACGGGGCAGGTCGCATATGCTGTGAAAGTAGGTGACCAAGTACAACAAGGTCAAGTCTTGGCCACTGTAGATACATCGGCTTTACAGCAACAGCTAGCATCCTTACAAGGTCAGTTAGCGCAAGCCTCAGCTCAGTCCTATGCGACGTCTGTGACAACTACGACAGCAGCGTCTGTAGATAGTGCTCAATTGGCACAAGCTCAGAAGATGCGCGAAGCGGGCATGATTACTCAAAAAGAATATGATCGCATTGTAGAACGGTCTCAACCACAAACTACGACAGTAACAACTGGCGGTGGCGGCGGTGGCGCTAATACGGCGGCTATTGAGGCTCAAATCGCTCAAGTATCTGCACAAATGGCAGCATCTACAATTGTAGCGCCTATAGCTGGTACGGTAACGGCTATTTACAATGAAGACCGTCAAATGGCCATTGCAGATCGTCCGTTCATGATGATTCAACAATCTACACCGATGGTAGCATCCCTTAGTATCCCTCGTGATGCGGCGATGAAGCTTGGCACACCTGATGCTAAAAAGGGTATCAAGGTACTCCTTAAAGTGGGTGACCAAGAATTACCTGGTGAATTGACCTATGTAGATGTAACGCAGCCAGAAAATGTACCAAGTGTTCTTGTGAAAGCTACTTTCAACAATGATAAAGGTCTCATCAAGGCTGGTGAATTCTATACATTGATTATCGAGTCTAATGTAAAAGCGAAAATGCTCACTGTTCCAAGCAAAGCAGTTCGTGAAAACCAAGACGGCAAATACGTGTATGTATTGACTGAAAATAATACAGTTGACGTACGTGTCGTTGAAGTAGGTATGACAGAAGACGATGATGTAGCCATTATTTCAGGCCTAAACGAAGGTGACAAGGTAATCACAAGTGATGGAACCTTTGAATTAGGCGAATCCGTTAAATTATAATGAACAACCATGTGGTTGTATGTACCCATAGTGAATACCTCAATTGAGGAATCTGATAGGAGGGATTATTATTTTAGAATTTAAACGTTTTGAACTAAGAGATAAACCATTAATCGATAAATATTTTGAACAACATCATTACGAAGCATCTGATAACTGCTTTACTACATTGTTTATGTGGCAAGATGCATATGGCATTCGTTGGGCTGAGGAAAATGGCGTATTGTACATCCAAGGTGGCGGTAAACGTGAACCGTTCCTATTGCCTCCATTTGCCGGTAAAGATGCAAAGTTCCTTGATGGTTTATTGCGCGCTAAAGAATGGTTCGTAGAAAACAATTTGCCATTCCGTTTCAAAGGTGTTAGCAAAGTTGTAAAAGAACGGATGGAAGAGTTATGTCCTGGTCGTTATGAATTTACACCTGACCGCGATAACTACGAATACATTTATAAGTCTGAAGATCTTATCAATTTATCTGGTAAGAAATTCCGTCAAAAGAAAAACCATTTGAATCAATTCCGTATGCAATATTCTAACTATGAATATATGCCAATCACTGAAGATATCATTCCATTGTGCCGCGAAACAGCAGCATCTTGGGTAGAAACTCATCATGAAGAAGGTATCGAAGATGAATTGGTTGCTATTAACTTATTATTCGATAATTGGGAAACACTAGGCCTTAAAGGTGGCGCCATCAAATTGTTTGGCCGCGTTGAAGCTTTCAGTATCGGTGAATTATTGAATGATAAAATGGCGTTGATTCACATTGAAAAAGCAAATCCAGATATCCGTGGTTTGTATCAAGCAATCAATAATGAATTCATTCGTCATGAATTTAGCGAAGTAGAATTCATCAACCGTGAAGAAGATATGGGCTTGCCTGGTCTTCGTCAAGCAAAAGAATCTTACAATCCAGATCACTTTGCTGAAAAATATGACGCAGTATATGCTAATGAAGCAGACAATGCGACAGGCGGTAAATAAAAATTTGAGCTATGAAGCCGATGTGCTTCATAGCTCCTTTTGTTATAATAGAAGTGTTAGCCTATCTATTTGATTGTATATTTTGTATTATCATGGCGATGCGATGCGATGCGATGCGATGCGATATAACAGATAGAAAGTGGTTTTTATACTATAACGAGGATATACTTATGGAATTTAGAATTGCAACGGCTCAAGATACGCCACATGTGGAAAATCTATGGGCGTACTGCTTTGAACCAAAGGAAGACCCATTCTTCCAATATTACTTTACCAATTGCTATGAACCAGAAAATACAATGGTTGGTCTTGAACAAGATCAATTATTGAGTACCGTTCATTTGCGTCAATATAATATCAATGTTCGTGGTGCTGTATTGCCTACAAGCTATATGGTTGGCGTAGCCACACATCCAGCGGCTCGTCGTGGTGGCGTAGGTGGTGCGTTGTTAAAGGCTTCTCTTGAAGAACTTCGCAACCGAGGTCAAGCATTGACGATTTTGATGCCTTCCAAGGCTGCATTCTACCAACAATATGGTTGGGAATTGTATGCACATCAATGGGTGAACACTATGTCTCTTGAGGACTTGCGCCCTATGACTGATAAATCCTTGAGCTTTGGTTTACTTAATAGCGTTGACCAATGGATATTGCTTGATCCTGTATATAAAACATATACAGCCCGTCTTTCTGGTTATGCAGAACGGGGTGAAAAGGAATGGAAACGCTTGCTCGGCAGCTTCTTTGCAGAAGGCGTGAATATCGCTGTAGTGCGTAATGATGAAGGAAGTATTGAAGGCTATGCGGTGTATCGCTTAGGTCAACCAGAAATTCCTGTATCCGAATTAGTTTACACTACACGTCGTGCCCAACGAGCATTGTTGAACTACTTCTATAATCACCGTTCCCAAGGCACTACAATTCGCTGGAATGAAGGTCTTCACGATACGTACTATCGCTTCTATCCAGATGGTAAAAGCGGTCATGCTACCATGCCGTACATGATGAGCCGTATTGTAGATGTGAAAGCTGCCTTTGAAGCCATTCCTGTCAATCCAGAGGCTTTGATGATGCCTATTACAATGACTTTTGGCGTGAAAGATAGTCTTTGTGAGTGGAATGAAGGCCGCTATGAAGTCCAATATGGCGGCGCATTGACTCCATCTGTTAAAAAGGTATCTGATACATTAGATGGGGACGTAGATATTACTGTTGAAGTCGGTGCTTTAAGCCAACTCTTGATTGGTACCTTAACAGCTCGTGATCTTGCCTTTGAAGGTAAACTTTCAGCCAATGAAGAATGGCTAGAATTCTTTGATATCTTGTATCCTGAACAAAAAACATATATTAACGAATGGTGGTAATATGAGCTGGAAAACGTATACAGTGAAAGAACCGACAGAATTGACGGTTTCTAAATATGTAAAGGAACGCTTTTCCTTATCCTCTCGGGATATTCAAATGATGTTCCGCAAGAAACGGGTGAAAGTAAATAGCCGTGTAGCTCATTCCCAGCGTTCCCTCAAAAAAGGTGATGTATTAACCTTGGAACTACCACAAGATAAGGACTATGGTGTAGACGTAGAAAAAGGGCCTATTACCGTTCTCTACGAAGATCCCCATACTTTGGTAGTTAATAAAGCACCATTCATGCTTGTTCATCCTGCAGGACAAACTAAATCTGGTACATTGAGTAACTATGTGGCTGGATACTATGCGAAAAAAGGTGTAGTGCACAAGGTGCGCCCTGTACATCGCCTTGACCGAGACACATCGGGTTGTATTCTTTTTGGTAAAACAAAGGATGCTCAGCAATATTACACCGATGAACTACAAGCGGGGCGTATCGATCGCATCTATACGGGCTTAGTAGAAGGCGTTATTAACGAAGATGGCGTGGTTGATGCACCTATCGGCGTTGATCCCGTATTTGATAACCGCCGTGTCATCGATGAATTTGGTCAACCGGCGCAAACGGAATATACCGTTCTTGGTCATGAAGGGAACCATACGCTGTTAAAGTTCAAATTATTAACAGGTAGAACACATCAAATCCGTGTGCACATGGAACATATTGGTCATCCTATCGTTGGTGATGCCATGTATGGTACACGGAACAAGCCATATACACGCCAATGCTTGCACGCATCAGAACTCACCTTTGTTCCCTATGGTAAGGATGAGCCTATAACGGTAAACTGTGAAGTAGGGGACGACTTTGGACGTGAAAAGTAATAATTGCTTTTCTAATGTTCATCAATTATAATTTATACGATGATGTGGTCATAGAGCGTGCCACGTAAAATAAAGAAAGCTCAATTGCTAGATGTGGACATAGAGCGTGCCACGTAAAACAAAAAAAGCTCAATCGATGAAAAAACATATCACTTGATGCTCTTGTATACATGTATACAAAAAACAATGGTGATAAAAATGCATAGTCTATGACTTAAAGTCATAGACTATGTTTTTTTTATATTTTCAATTCACAGTGGACAGGAGTATACTATGTATAGACAAAAATTCTATAGAATTTAAAACTTAGATGAGGTTATGGACGGTCACAGCCGATAATATCACTACAGAATGGATTCTTTAGAAGTAGTTTATAGTTTATACTTTCACCAAGACCGAACGGAACGATGCCGCAGCGCTTGGGATGATCAAGTGATATGAAGGAGTGCACGTTATGGATATGAATCAGAGCACAATCGAGCAACAACGTCTAGATCAAGCTAGACTCGAAGCTAATGGTATGTACAGCAGCCAATTTGAAAAGGATGCGTGCGGCATGGGCTTTGTCGTTAATATTAAAGGTAAAAAATCCCACGATATTATCGATGATGGCTTGCGTATTTTAGAGCGCCTTGAACACCGTGGTGGTGCTGGTGCCGATAAGGACACAGGGGATGGTGCCGGTATTTTGGTACAAATTCCTCATGAGTTCTTCAAACGCGAATGCGAAGTGCTTGGTATCAACTTGCCTGCAGCTGGTGAGTACGGCGTAGGTATGATATTTGCCCATAAATATGAAAGCCTCCGTAACGAGCAAAAACGCATTTTCGAAGAGGTTGTACGCGAAGAGGGTCAAGTTGTTCTTGGTTGGCGCGAAGTGCCAGTTGATGGTACAAAGGTTGGTAAAGAAGCAGCTGCTATTCGCCCTTGGATGATTCAAATCCTCATCGGCAAAGGCCCAGACGTAACTAATAATAAAGAATTTGAACGTAAATTATATATTATTCGTAAATTAGCAGAAAAACGCATTGTTCCATTAAGCAAGGAATTATCTAGTGATTTCTATATTGCATCCTTGTCCTCTAAAACAATCGTATATAAAGGTATGTTGACACCTGGTCAATTGCGTGACTTCTACCTTGATTTGAGTGACCTTGACTTTACATCTGCATTGGCTATGGTTCACTCTCGTTTCAGTACGAATACATTCCCAAGCTGGGCTCGGGCGCATCCTAACCGTTTCTTAGTGCATAATGGTGAAATCAA
>USAV01000085.1 GCA_900552715.1 uncultured Veillonella sp. | reverse complement strand
TTTGATACAATGCCTCTTATTTATGAAAAGTTAGGCGCTAAATCTATTTATGCGCGCATTCAAATGCGTCCTGGTGCAGCATCTTATGGTGCTGTAACCCCTAAAGGTCAAATTATTTTTGGCCTTTCTGGTAATCCAGGGGCAGCTTTTAATGGATGGTATCTAATCGTAGCGCCAACATTGAAACGATATAAAGGCTTGGTAAACTGGACCACACCAGTAGTAGCCTGCGTAATGGATTCAGAAATCTTTAAACGTAATGCTTTTGATCGGTATGTACAAGGCAAAGTAATCTTTGGCGGTGGTGCACCACGTTTTGTGGCAAATCGTCATTTTAACAGTAGTAGTATGCTAGGTTTATATACTGTGAACGCCCTCGCATGTATTCCTCGTGGGGTACATGAAGTACATCCGGGCGATACCTTTGATGTGTATCTATTAGGATTACTACCTGCGGTTTAAAATATATGGACTTACAAGTTTTAGATATGTAGCATTTAAAAATTAAGCATATTAAATATTTGTAAGATTAATAGATATAAATAACAAGACGAGGTCTCTGTGGAGGCCTCGTCAATTTGTTTATATAAGTATATAAAATTACTTCAATTCTGTTGCTGTAGGAACTGAAATTAAATCTCAATTAATTTATAATAAAGTCAATAAAAGGATAATCCTTTTAGTTACATCAATTGAGTTTTGACAAAATTTATTTCAATCTACTTTTTAATTATTTTTACTATCAAATAGTTATATAAGGAGTGATTTCTATGAGTAAGACTTTCACAAAAAATATCCCAGTTAATGAAATTTTACATCTAGGCGAGCGTTTAGAGTATAAAGAGGGGCAAGTGATTAGTATTACGATAGCCCAAAATGAACGACTCAGTATTACCTTGTTTGCGTTACCAAAGGGCGAAGAAATCTCTACTCATGTAACTGTAGGCGATGCGATTGTACAAATCCTTGATGGTGAGGCACACATCGTCGTCGGTGATGTGGAACATACTGTGAAAGCTGGTGAAACATTGATCATGCCATCTGAAGTGCCGCATAGTTTAGATGCTCGAGAAAACTTCAAGATGTTATTGACCGTAGTTAAATAAATATATCATAATAAATGCATCCTTTGAATTTATAAGGGATGCATTTTGGCATATGGAGTGATTGGATATCTATGGATTATTTCGACTATTCATATAAACATAATTACATAGAGTTTAGCAGTAACATATATAGAGTTGGCACATATCATTATAACTGGCATGGTGAGACGGAGATTCTTATTCTATTAAAAGGCCAAATGGAAATGAGTTGTAATGGTGAGACATTTACGATGGAACCACTTGATGTGGTCATTATCTCTCCTCAAGTGGGACATGCCACATTAGCTCTGGAAGAGGATGTCATTGCCTTTGCCATTCATGTAGGAAATGAATTTTACCAACAGTATGATCCAGATTTTGGCGCCTATCAATTTGTATTGCGTTCAGATAATAGTAATCGTCACAGTCAATTCTTTACAACCTTACGGCATCATGCAGCTATGACGATGTTATTGATGACTAAAGGTGAAAGTCCGGTACATCGAATGTGGATAGAGCATCATTATTTAGCGTTGGCTGGGGATGTATTTAGAGAGTTTGATCCTATTAAAAAGATTCATGAAAATGCTAGACCTGGTGATATGAAACCAGCAACGTTCGATAAAATGATTGCCTATATTGATGAGCATTATGAGCAGAAAATAGAGCTAGAAGATATTGCGAAAATTGGGGGGTATAATGTTGCCTATACATCTCAGTTCTTTAAAAAGCAAATGGGCATTTCTTTTGTTGAATATGTTTTGCGTTTGAGACTTCGAGAGGCTACTCTTTGTTTAATTAACACCGATGAGGCTGTAGCACGAATTGCGAGTGATTGTGGCTTTGCCGATGTTAAAGCTTTTAATGTGGCTTTTAAAAAGCATTTCCGCATAACACCAACAGAGTATCGCAAACAAGTAAAGAATATTGGGCGTAAAACGACATTGCAAGACTGGAAGGAAATTATTTCTGTAGAAAATCAAGATGTTCTAAATCTACTTCACTCATTCTTATCCTATGAAGATGATTCTCGAGCGAAGGATGAGTTAGAATTCATGAGTAAAAAGTTAGAATATTTGAAAGAGAAGTTATCTGATGTTGTAAAAGACTTATAATTAATTCCGTATATTTTGATAGAATATATATCTTCATAGCCTGGAGCACGTTAGCAAAATATTAGCAAATATTTTTTGATACATATATAAATGTTAGAATTGGGTGATTTTCTATATAAAAAATCATCAAATACTTACCTAAAAAGCACTACTATTGATAAGTAGTGCTTTTTTGATATCTTTTATGGGGGAGGATTTATAGATTGTCGGGAAATAAAAATATAATAAATCAAAAGAAAATCATCGTTTTATGTAAGTTTTACTAGAAAAACTACCTTTTAATTTGGATAGTTATATTCTCCAAACTGAGTAGAATATACTTCATCAGGAGTAAAAAAATTAGTAAGTTATAATTTTGGAGGATATATGAATCAAGTAAAATTTATGGAAAACGTAGGTAAAGTTGCAACTGTTACTGCTGTAGCTATGTATGTATCTTACTTCCCACAAATCATGCATAACCTAGCTCATCCAGGTACTGGCGATTGGATCCAACCACTTGTAGCTGCAATCAACTGTACATTATGGGTAGCGTATGGTTTATTCAAAGAACATAGAGATATTCCAGTAGCATTAGCTAATGCACCAGGAATCTTCTTTGGCTTAGCAGCAGCTATTACAGCGGTTATGTAATTTAAAGAATAGAAACATAAAACTATAACGTTAATGATATATAAAACTATAACTTTAATGACATATAAAATTACTGTTGACCGTTGTTAATTATATATATCATAATGAATGCATCTCTTAGATTTATAAGAGGTGCATTTTTTATGTAAATAATTGAGAGGTATTTGTTTGATTTTATGAGGGGTGTTACGTTGTTATGGATTACTTTCACTATACATACAAACACAATCATATAGATTTCAATAGTGATATATATAAGGTTAGTACATATCATTACAACTGGCATAGTGGCGTAGAGGTGTTGATCTTGTTAAAGGGCAGAATTGACATGAGTTGTAATAGTGAGGTTTTCACGATGGAACCTCTTGATACAATTATCATTTCCCCTCAAGTTGGTCATGCTACGTTGGCATTAGAAGAGGATACAACGGCTCTTGTTATTCATGTAGGCAAGGAGTTTTTCCAATACTTTGATCCGAACTTTGGTATGTACCAATTTGTATTGCGATCAGATAAAACTAATCGGTATAATGAATTCTTTACATCACTACGTCATCGTGCTGCACAAATGATGTTGTTAATGGTAAATAGTGAAAGTACTGATCGTCAATTATGCTTGGAGAATCATTATTTAGCCATGATGAGTGATATATATCGGGAAATTGATGCGGTTAAGACTATCCCTGTACATACAAAGCCTGCTGATATGACTGTAGCTACCTTTGATAAAATGATTGCCTATATTGATGAAAATTATAAGCAGAAGATAGAGTTAGAAGATATTGCCAAAATTGGCGGTTATAATGTGAACTATACATCTCAGTTCTTTAAACGCCAATTAGGAGTTTCCTTTTTAGAGTATTTGTTGCGGTTGAGATTACGAGAGGCTACCGTTCGTTTAGCTAACTCTGAGGATGGGGTGGCTCATATTGCGAGTAGCTGTGGCTTCGCAGATATTAAAGCCTTTAATGTGGCCTTCAAGAAGCACTTCCATACAACACCATCTGAATATAGAAAACAAGCAAAAGAGATGGGGCGTAAAACAAAGTTACATGATTGGAAGGAAATTATCTCTACTCAGGAAAAGGATATTATAGATATATTGCAAACCTATTTACCATATCAAGATGCCTCTATCAATAAGGATAGATTGGAAGAGGCTAATCAAAAGTTACAGGATGTTAGAGAAGAACTTGAGCTGGTTGTAAAAAAATTACAATCATAATTTTCATTGTTATAATTCCTTGTAATTGCTTATAATTTTATGATTTTGAAAATTAAAATTAGGGGGATATACAATCATTAGGTATAGGTGATTTTGTATATTTGATAAGCATATAAAAATAAATGATGAAAGAGCACTACCTTTTGATAAGTAGTGCTCTTTTTGATATTTCTGAATAGGTGTAATTGTATATTTTACATAGGTAAAAATATAATTATATAGGTGATTTTGTATGAATTTAGCGTGCTTTCACAAGCAAAAATCAACTTATAAATTGGATAGTTATATCCTGTAAAAAGAGTACAATGAAATCATCGAAAGGAGCTAAGGTTCCGAAACATAAATAATCACGTCTTAAATAATGAAGTCTTTTTGGAGGTTTGCGATGAGTACGAAGGAACAACAAGTACAAGAAATGACTAATAAGATAGCTAATTTCATTTCTTATATGGCAAAGGTATTGCCTGATGATGTACAAGAAAAAATTCATGAATTGGCGCAGGATGAAAAAAATCCCATGGCCAAATCTATTTATGAGACAATGCAACATAATATGGATTTAGCAGCTCAGCTTAATCGTCCTTCTTGTCAAGATACTGGTGTATTACAATTCTGGGTAAAGGTTGGATCTAATTATCCATTACTAGGAGAATTAGAAGATATCCTAAGAGAAGCAACCTATAAGGCTACACAAGAAGCTCCATTGCGATTGAACTGTGTAGAAACTTTTGATGAGTTTAATACTGGTAAAAATATTGGCCTCACTGCACCTTATATTCACTGGGATATCATTCCTGATCGCGATGATGTAGAAATCTTCCCTTACATGGCTGGCGGCGGGTGCTCCTTGCCAGGGTCCGGTAAAACATTGATGCCAGGTGAAGGTTATGAAGGTGTTGCTAAATTTGTTCTTGATTTGATGACAAGCTATGGCTTAAATGCATGTCCTCCACTATTGGTAGGTGTAGGGATTGCTACAACTATTGATACAGCTGCTGGATTATCTAAAAAGGCATTAATGCGCCCTGTATCTTCAAAAGCACCTAATGAAAAAGCGGATTATATGGAACAATTGTTAGAAGATGGCATTAATAAGATTGGTATTGGACCTCAAGGTATGGGTGGGGATAAAACTGTATTAGGTGTTAACATTGAACATGGTACACGTCATCCATCTGTTATTTCTTGTGCTGTTAGTGTAGGTTGTTGGAATCATCGTCGCGGCGATCTCGTATTTGATAAGGATGGTAATTGCACAGTTAAATCTCATAAAGGAGTGACATTATAATGGCTAAGAAAATATTAACTACACCAATTCAAAAATCTGATTTAGAAGGCATTAAGCCAGGCGATGTAATTTATTTGACTGGGCATATTACAACTAGTCGTGATATGGGGCATCGTCGTGTGGTAGAAGAAGGTAAAACTTTACCGGTTGATGTTAAAGATGGGGCTATACTTCATGCAGGTCCAATTATTCGAACTATAAGCGATAATGAATTTGAAGTAGTATCTGTAGGTCCTACTACATCTATGCGAATGGAAAAATTCGAATATGACTTTGTTAAAAAGACTGGTGTACGTCTCATTGTAGGTAAAGGTGGCATGGGTCCTGAAACAGCCCGTGCCTGCAAAGACTTTGGCGCACTACACTGTGTATTCCCTGCAGGCAATGCAGTTCTTGCTGCTACAGAAGTCGAAAAAGTAGAATCTGCTAATTGGCGTGAATTAGGTATGTGTGAGACTTTGTGGACTTTTAAGGTTAAAGAATTTGGTCCGCTTATCGTATCTATTGATGCAGAGGGCAATAACTATTTTGAAAATAAAAAAGTAGAATACAATGCGAAAAAAGAAGAGGTGTTAGAAGAGCTCTATAAACACGTAGGCTTCATTAAATAATTGCATTGTGAAATGTAACTAAATAGGGGGATTATACGGATTTTGTACAATCCTCCTTTTTTGTACCCTTTTTTAGGTATATTACACGTATTGGGAGGTATATATGGATACGAGTGTAATGATAACTCTTGGCTTCTTGGTATTTGCCATCGTTATGTTTGCGTGGGAGAAAATTCCATTATCTATTACCGCTATGGTTGTAGCAGTAGGTTTGCACTTAAGTGGAGTCTTATCTGCTAAAGAAGCATTCGCCGGTTTTGTAGATCCAAACGTCTTACTATTTATGGGTATGTTTGTTATTGGTGAAGCCTTCTTTGCAACAGGCGTAGCCGTAGGCGTAGGTAATGTAGTTCATAAGTTTGCTAAAACTGAAACATCTTTACTCGTTGCAGTTATGATGATTACAGGTATTTTATCCGGTTTCTTATCTAATACTGGTACAGCTGCTGTACTGATTCCTGTAATTATCGGTATTTGTAAAAAAAGTGGTTTTAAACAAACTAAATTGTTGATGCCTCTTGTGTTTGCTGCAGCTATGGGTGGTAATATTTCACTTATCGGCGCTCCTGGCAATATGATTGCGCAAGCGGGCTTACAACAAGCGGGCCTAGGCTCTTTTGGTTTCTTTGATTATGGTCTAGTAGGTTTACCAATTCTAATTGTTGGTACTATTTTCTATGCTACAATTGGTAAACGTTTCTTACCAGATGCTCCAAGTCATCAACCAGATGGTGCCTTTGAAGGCAATGACGATTATAGCCATGTACCGTCTTGGAAAAAATGGACTGCTGCAATTGTATTGATTTTGACAGTTGTTGCTATGATCTTTGAAAAACAATTAGGTGTAAAACTTTATGTGAGTGCCTGGATAGGTGCTCTTGTATTAGTTGCTACTAATGTTATTAGTGAAAGTGCAGCTGTTAGATCTATAGATATGAAAACAATCATGCTCTTCGCTGGCTCTATGGCCCTTGGGGACGCAATGGTTAAAACAGGTACTGGTTCTGTAATTGCAGATCTTATCGTAAACAGCCTTGGTGCTAGTCCATCTCCAATTGTTGTTCTAGTAGTAATCTTTGTGCTTGGTGTATTCATGACGAACTTTATGTCTAATACTGCTACCTGTGCATTATTGGTACCAATCGGTCTTAGCTTAGCATCTCAATTGGGATTCGATCCAAAAGCAGTGCTTGCAGCTATTGTAATCGCTAGCTCCTTAGCGTATGCTACCCCAATTGGTATGCCTGCGAATACTATGGTATACAACATTGCTGGTTATAGCTTCATGGATTATGTGAAAGCTGGTTTGCCACTCATCGTTGTATCTAGTATAGTAGCACTTATATTGTTACCAATTTTATTCCCATTTTAATGAGATAATATAAGTTTTTTAGAAAGAGCCCTAATGTATGTTGCATTAGGGCTCTTTCTCATATGTGCAATAGGTAGGGATAAACGTATTAGATAATATAATTTAGCTATTAGATGTTTTAGATGTATTATACGTATTATACGTATTTGACGTATTAGATTTTCTATACGTCTTAGGCATCTTAGATCTATTAGATATATTACTAAAATTGTTAAGGATTAATATTAGACATACGTAATACTTTCATATATAATAGATTACTGTAGTTGTACAAATATACATCTACAGTAGACAATTAATATTAAATAGTAAATATTAGATAATATGTTAATAGTTGTTATATAGTTGATAGATGGCCATGGTGCCAAGGAGGCTTTATGTTAAGCGATATTGAGATTGCCCAACAGAATAAAATGGAAAAAATTCAGGTCATTGCCGATAAATGCGGTTTAACCCCTGATGATATTGAACAATATGGTCATTATAAAGCGAAGATTTCTTTTGATGC
>USAV01000084.1 GCA_900552715.1 uncultured Veillonella sp. | reverse complement strand
GTCAGCTCTACACAAGCATCTAGTATTACTAGTGATGGCAAAATCATAGTTGATGGTGGTGTTACAAGTAATGGCAACACTACTTTATCAGGTCAAAGTATTGCGATACACAATAATGGTGTGGTTCAAGGTGATGTATCTACGACGGTAAATAGTAAAGAAGCAGTAAATAATAGTGGTCTTATTAACTCAGGAAAAACTACGGACATAAAAGCTAAATCCGTAGATAACAATGAAGGTGGACGTATTTACGGTGATACTGTAGCTATTGATGCAAATACAGTTAAAAACCATACAAATTCTGAAATAGAACAACGCTACCATAAGGCTGGTAAGGCTTTAGAAAAGGCTAAAAATGATCTAGATGCTGAATGGAACGCTGATATCACAAAATATAAAACTAAAACAGAGTTAGAAGTACATCGTCAACGCATTAAAGAGTTAACGAATGCTTATGATGAAGCACAGAAGAATGTTACTGCTATTAAAAAAGAATTAGATACGCATAAGTCTGGTGTCATTGCAGGGCGTAATCACGTTGATATAACTTCAGATACCATAAATAATACGGGTAAGGGATTCATCTATAGTGGTGGCACTATGGACCTAACAGCTAAAGAAGGTATCAATAATACGGGATCAACTATTAAAGCCGTAAAGTCTATTGAACTAGATACACCTGTAGTAAATAATAAAAATGTTGCATTAGGTGTTAAGCGTGTTTCAGATGGTATTACTAAAAATCCTGATAAATTAAAAGTTACTCATCCACATCATAAATTAGAAGGCCAAGTCTTTGATAAGTCAGAATTCCCTTATGCTGATTATAAAAGTGGCTATGGTACACCTCATGTAAAACCTGTTAAGACTGCTGAAGATGAAGCTTATAATAAAGAAATGGATAAGCGTGAAAACCGTGTTAATGAATTTACTATTATCCGTACCGAAACAGAGCATACTCATAAAGAGGTTACTAATGATGATCCGGGTGTTATTAGTAGTGGCGGTGACGTTGTAACAACAGGTATTCTCCATAATGATAATAGTAAAGTTATTTCTGGGGGCACTGTTCATGCTAAAGGGGCCATACAAAATATATCAGATTCAATAAGTGATAAGACATTCATAACGGGTACTACACAAGAAAGTTATACCACAAAAGTTGATAAAAGCCATCACATAGGGCGTAAAAAGAAACGTAGAAAGTGGAGATCTGAAGTCTATATGACTCCAACTATTACTGAAACCAATCTAAAGCCAATTGGTACAGTTCAAGAGCATGCTGAAGATACATTGTCTAAAGCTACTATTGCTAAGGTAAATGATAGTTTAGATCCCTATGGTTTAGGTGGTGGCAAAGGTAAAGAAAGTCATACTATAGATGGGTTATCCTTACCAACAGAGGCACTATATCAAATTCATCCAGATATTACAGCTAATGCTTTGATAGAGACTGATTCTGCTTTTACCAATAGAAAGAATTTCCTATCCTCTCAATATATGATTGATGCCTTAGCAAATGATCCAGAACGAAGATTAAAACGTTTAGGTGATGGATTCTATGAGCAGCAGCTTATTAATGAGCAAATTGTATCAGCTACGGGCAAACAATACTTAGAAGGGTATACAGATAATGAGGCTGAATATAAAGCATTATTAGAGGCTGGTATAGCCTTTGGTAAAGCTTTTAAATTAGCTCCAGGAATTGCCTTATCTAAAGAACAAATGGAAGCTATAACGACAGATATGGTGTGGTTAGAAACTAAAACGGTTGTAGTAGAGGGTAAAGCGCAACAAGTTCTATATCCTAAAGTATATTTAGCGAAACAGCCTGCAAAATCTGTTGATGCAATGGGTGGAATCATAAGTGGTAAAGCCATTGTTAGCAATACTAATGCAGATATTTTAAATCAAGGCATTATGGCTGCGGATACAATTGTATTAGGAGCTAATGCTGTACAAAATACAGGCCGTATAGATGGACGTAATGTTACTATTAAAGCATCTCAAGATGTAATTAATACAGGTAATATTCATGGTGATAAACAGGTTACTATTAATGCCGGTCGTGATATTAATGTAGGTGCTCATGTCGATAGATTACAACATCATGATATTGTTGGCCGCCAAGGTACTATAGGTGTAGGAGAAAGAGGCGATTTAGTTTTATCTGCTAAACGAGATGTTAACCTTAAAGGTGCTATTATTTATGCTGAAGATAATTCTAAAGCAACGATTGAGGCTGGTCAGAATATTAATTTAACAACTGAGGCCTTATCTTCAAAAAAGGATATGACTGTTAATAGTGATAATTATAATCGTACTGACCGTCGCACAGAATTAGGTACAGCTATTTTAAGTGATAACAATGTTACTTTACGAGCAGGAAATGATGTAAATATCCGCAATGGTATTGTTAATAGTGAACATGGCTTAACATCAGTTGAAGCTGGAAATGATGTTACTATCACTAATGGGGAAAGTTATAGCCGTGATGAATATGGTCTAAAATACAAAGAAAAGAGTTTACTATCTCGTACAACTAATATCATACGTACAGATCACGAGCACACAGGTGTTTTATCTTCTACAATTGGTGGCGATACGATTAATGTGAAAGCTAATCGTAACGTTTCGGTAACAGGTTCTAATATTTTAGGAACAAAAGATGTATCAGTATCTGCGGGTAATGATGTGCGTACAGATTCAGGCGAAGAAACTCAACGTGATGAGGTATATCAATATAGTAAAAAATCTGGCTTAATGGGAGCTGGTATAGGATTTACTATTGGTAGTAAAAAAGTGACTGATACATTAGAAGGAAATTCTAAAACTAATGTAAATACATTAATTGGTTCTGTGAATGGAAAAATTAGTATTGATGCTAATAATAAAGCACATCTCACTAGTACTGATATAATTGGTAAAGATGATATTGAAGTTAGTGCTTCTGATATTACTCTTGATGGTAAACATGATACTATAGCATCGAAACAGGTGCATGAAGAAAAACAATCGGGTTTAACTGTTAGTTTAGGTGGATCTATCGCATCAGCACTGACTACTGCACGTGGATTACAACGTAAGGCTAATAGCCGAGATGATAAACGCTTAGGAACTTTAGAATCTCTTGAAGCTGGTAAGGAACTTAAAAAAGGGTACAGTAAGATTCAAGAGTATAAAAACTTTACCCCTGATTTTGTACGAGATGAAGCACAAAAATCAATAGCGTCTGGAATGCTTAAAGAACAAAAAGTAAAAGAAATTGATAGTCTTCTACAAAATAATAAATTAACCGATAAGACTAGAAAGGTATTAGAAAAAGAGAGAAAAAGATTAGCTGAAGAAGCAAGTTATGAAAAAGCAAAAGGCTATAATGACTTAAAGGACATAAATGGGGATCAAAAGCAATACAAAGAAAATAAACGAGCAAAAAAAGATGGATTAGCTAATATTCATGTAAGTGTTGGCTCTAGTAAAAGTAGAAGTGAATCAAGATTAGATAGTAGTAAATATGCAGGAGGTCATATATTATCTGATAATGGAATTAAATTAATTACAAAACCAACTAGGACTGATTCAGGAGATATACTAGCTATTGGGGAAACCATCCGAGGAGAATCTGTTGAATTGGATGCAAGTAGAAATCTCTCCTTGCAAGCCGGAACAAATACAACTAGTATAACTGATAAATATGATAGTAAGGGCTGGTCAATCGGGGCTAACCTTAGTGTTAATGGTGGTGGCTTACTAGGTATTGACGCTAATTATAATAAAGCAAAAGAAAATGGTACCACAGTTAAAACAACTCATTCGGGAACGGTTGTTCAAGGCAAAAAGGTAATTACAAACTCTGGTGCTGATACTAATATTGTGGGATCAAAAGTATATGGTGACTCTATTCAATCTCAAATAGGTAGTGATTTAACTATTAAAAGCTTGCAAGATAGTGAAACCTATAGAGGTGAAAAGAAAAATGTTGGATTTAGCATTTCTACAAATGGTACACAATTAGGTGGGGTATCTGCAGAATATTCAAAAGGTAAAATGACTAGTGATTATACTAGTGTTACTGAGCAAGCTGGATTATATGCTGGTGCTGAAGGCTTTGATATCACAACTAAAGGAAATACTAAATTAGAAGGTGCTGTTATTGATAGTAAAGCAAAAGCAGACAAGAATAAATTATCAACGAATTCCTTAACAGTTGAAGATATTAAAAATAAAGCTAAATATAAATTTAGTAATACAGGCTTAAGTTATACATCTGTATCTGGATTTAAAAATTTAAATCAAGCTGGTAAAGATGCTGTATATAACACTTTAGGTTTGTTACCAAAATTATTACCAGATTCGGAAAAATCAGCGGAAAGTACTACAAAATCTGTTATTGCTAATGGTACAATAACAACAGAATTATCTAATATTGATATTAATAAGATTTCCAAAGATACTAAAAATAGCCTAAATAAACTTGATACTATTTTTGATAAGAAAAAGGTAGAAGAACGACAAGAACTCGCACGATTATTTGCTAAAGATGCATTTGAACAACTTCATTATTGGGAACCTAAAACAAAAGAAGGAAAGGCTGCAAAAGCATTAGCACATGCAGTAGTCGCTGAAACATCTGCACGTATAGCGGGAAACCCTAAAGGCAGTGGCTTCTATGCTGGTGCAACAAATGAAGCTTTGATTGGTGAAATTCAAAAAATTGCTAAATCTAATCCTGCTGTAGCACAATGGTTAAGTGCAAGTTTAGGGGCTTTAGTAAATCATGGGCTTGGTAAATCTCCAATTACTGGTGCTGCAGAGGCTCAATATGGAACAAAATGGAATTTTGCTGGTGCAGTGGTTCGATTAGGTGTCAGTACGTCGAAAATAGCTGTAGATACAACATCTGGAGAAATAATTTCAGAGTTTAGCCCTTTTGTTGGTAACCCAAGTGCATTTGATCAAGTTACAACGAAGCCAGTTTCATTTAGTGATAGAGTTTCTGATCAAAGTACACCTATGGATGATGTAATTTCTCCGGGTCCAGATTTAACTGAATCAAGTAATCTATCATCACCGGTTGTTTTAAAATCAGAGGATTATAAACTATATAACCTTCCACCTGATATAGACAATCAAACTGGTCAAATTAGTGTATGGGATAATGAAAAACAACAATATATTAAAACTAATACGTATGAATTTGGTGGAATAAAAGTGAATGATCTAGGTGGTTATGATGAATTTAATCGTGCCATTTTTACTGAGGTCGGTACTGGTAATTTAGTATATGGAATCAATAGATATGGTGTAACTTTATATCGTGGGTCGGATGGACAACCTAATTGGCATCTTGTTATACCAGAAAATAATTTTGCAAAAATAGGAAAACTTGATGGATCTGGATTTGAACGTCTAAATATTACGACTGGTGATTTAGATATGGCAGCAAGTGGAGCATCTAGTGTTTATAATTCTGAAACACATCGAATTGTAAATGCAAGAACTAATTTACCATTATCAGAAAAAGGCGCAGAAATCTTTAAAAATAACTTTAATATGGATTCTTTGCCTGCTGGTGTGAAGTATACAGATCTTCAATATGAACCTGATCATATTACAGTATTAATTAAGCCTTCAGACAATTATGTAAATATGAATGCTAGTACAAGAGAAGCTATATATACACATAGTTATAATAATTCGTCAGGGATAACTAGTGATTATCTTGTAAATGGTTATAAAACAGGAGCTATTGAACCAGCTCACGTAGAACCCCCTAAAGGGCATTTTTCGATAGGTAAAGATGTAGTTAAAATAAAACATAGATATAATGCTATTAGAAGAAAACCACAATCTAAATCTGTAACACTTCCTAGTGTAGATGCACAGGTTTCTGTTAAAGCTGATTTAGGAACTGTACATCTAAAAGAATTAAGTGGTCAATCTTTTTGGCGTGATACTACATTACACGTTGGTGCTGTAGATGCTAATGCAAAATTAAACCTTGATAAAGAAGGTATCGATGCAGGAGGAAAGCTTTCAGCAAATATTGTGAATTTTAAGGTACCTATTATGAATCAGTCTTTTGACCAATTAAGTTTGAAAGGGCAAGCTTCTTTGGGCTATGGTGCATCAGCAGGTGGACATATAAAAGCAAATTGGACTGATTTGAGTAAGGGGGTAACTACGGAGATAGCCCCACCACAGCTCGGTGTTAATGCTTCTGTTTCCACTGAATTAGGTGATGATTCTAATTCAGTAGAGATAAAGAAAGATTTTAATAAAACTAAGAAAAGAGAGAATAAATAGATGAATGTCTATAAACAGAAACGTAATTTCATAAGTCTGATTAGGTATAGATTATGGTGTTCTTTATTTATGATAGTGGCATGGACATTAAATGCAATATATGCTATACCTATTGATGGTATTGTTGCGATTCCAGAGGCAACACTAGTATGTACTATTTTTATTGTAATGCTTTTGTGGCCTCTTATTAGTCATAGAAAACTTTTTGTTTTAATATATCGAAAATATATCAACAAAGGACACTCTACATTTTATTTCTGTTTATGGATCTTATTAGGATGGATAGATAAAATCGTGAAAGAAGATGAACTCAATAGTTCTGCTTTTAGACTTTCATTTGAATCCTATTCACTATATGACTATATATGGTTAGTAATTTATATTCTATTCTTGATGTGGATTAACTTCTATGCTGATATGAGCAATTGGCAACGTTTAATAGGTTCTGGTAGTGTGATTCTTTTAATCCTTAAATCCTTATATGTAAAGTAACCGCATTACTGGTACCTCTTAATTTATATCTGTGTTGACATTCATCCCTCTGTATTGCTACAATATTGTGTATAATATATGCGATGAAGCAGAGTAGTAAACCTCTCTAGCGAGTGAGGATGGTGTAAGCTCACATTTGGTTGAAGGCGCTGTAGAGCATTGGCAGGAACGCAGGTATCTGTTAGTAAAGGCCAACATAGAAAAAAGAGGGCGCAAGCCAAATAGGGTGGAACCGCGGGTATACTCGTCCCTGTAACGTTTTTCGTTACAGGGACTTTTTTGTTTGTAACGAAATGGTTGATTTTATGTCGGTTGTGTAAAGTGGAGGCAGCAATGACATTTCAAGAGATTATTTTAAATCTACAAAAGTTCTGGAGCGATCAAGGTTGTATCGTTCAAAATCCATATGACATCGAAAAGGGTGCAGGTACAATGAACCCTGCTACATTTTTACATGCTATTGGTCCTGAACCATGGGCTGTATGTTATGTAGAGCCTTCTCGTCGTCCAGCAGACGGTCGTTATGGTGATAACCCTAACCGTTTGTTCCAACATCATCAATTCCAAGTTATCGTGAAACCATCTCCAGATAATATCCAAGAATTGTACTTACAATCCTTAGCAACTCTTGGTATTCATGCTGAAGATCACGATATCCGTTTCGTAGAGGATAACTGGGAATCTCCAACATTGGGTGCTTGGGGCCTTGGTTGGGAAGTATGGCTCGACGGTATGGAAGTAACTCAGTTCACATATTTCCAACAAGTCGGTTCCATCGATTGTAAACCAGTTTCCGTAGAAATTACATACGGTTTAGAACGTTTGGCTATGTATATTCAAGGCGTAGAAAACGTATATGACCTTAAATGGAATGAAAATGTTACATACGGTGACGTTTGGCATGCTAACGAAGTTGAACAATCCGTATATAACTTTGAATTAGCAGACACAGATATGCTTTTCAAATTGTTTGATATGTACGAAGCAGAAGCAAAACGTGTTTGTGCAGCCGGCTATGTATTACCAGCTTACGACTATGTATTGAAATGTTCCCACACATTCAACTTGCTTGATTCCCGTGGTGCTATTTCCATCAGCGAACGTACTGCTTT
>USAV01000083.1 GCA_900552715.1 uncultured Veillonella sp. | reverse complement strand
ATGCGGGAATAGCTCAGCGGTAGAGCACCGCCTTGCCAAGGCGGGGGTCGCGAGTTCGAATCTCGTTTCCCGCTCCAACTTTATATGGCGGCATAGCCAAGCGGTAAGGCAGAGGTCTGCAAAACCTTTATTCCCCAGTTCGATTCTGGGTGCCGCCTCCACAAACGTTACCCATGCCGGGGTGGCGGAACAGGCAGACGCAACGGACTTAAAATCCGTCGGTTGGAAACAACCGTACCGGTTCGATTCCGGTCCTCGGCACCAATTAAGACTAACTTCGGTTAGTCTTTTTTCTTATGTAAATTAAGTTTTAATACTACATATTAAATAATACTATGAATACGAAACCTAAATTGCTAATTAGTGAATGTCTATGTGGCGTATCATGTCGTTATGATGGAAAAGATAATTATATAGCGAAATTACCATTGTTAAAAGAAATGTTTGATTTAGTACCTGTATGTCCAGAAGTATTAGGTGGACTTAGTACACCGCGTGATCCTGCAGAACGACAAGGAGAACGTATATGTACAGCTAATGGGACTGATGTAACTAAAGAATTCCTTATAGGCGCTCAGAATACATTAGATATAGCTTTTCAAAATGAGTGTAATCGGGCTCTAATGAAAGCAAAAAGCCCTAGTTGCGGCTATAAGCGCATTTATGATGGTACCTTTAGTAAAACCCTACGGGATGGTCATGGATGCACTGTAGAGGCTCTATTAAAGAATAATATTGAAGTGTATACAGAAGATGATATTGATTTATTAATAGAACAAAAAAAGAGATGAGTTTTAACTCATCTCTTTTTTGTTTTTTCTTTACTATAACCTTAACTGGCTATCATTACATAATTATATGCTTTACTGATAACAGATTAATATGATTAACTCAGTTCAAGAAATAGTCTAGATTATTTACCTGCATTTACAGGATCGTTAGTTAATGGTTGTTCCCCCAGTAAGGTAGTAAGGTTATGTAAATTAAATCGATACTTACCATTACTGAAGTCTCGTGTTGCATCATAGCGTTGGTTAGGTGCATGCATGAGACCGATTAATGTGTCATATAGTAAATCATTTGTAAAGTATTGATGTTCATGCTTAGTAAGTTCCTCTGCAGTTTGAGGATACGCTGCACGATATTGAGGGGATAAATAAATCCAGAATGGAATGTGAGTCATAACAAAGTCAAATGTATCTGGGTTATGAGATTTATCTAAACTTTCACCGTGGTCAGAGAAATAGACCATAGCTTGTAAGTTTAATTTTTCCTTACCATACGTATAGATTTGTTGTAATAACCAATCAGTATAAAGTTGGCTATTAGCATATGCTTCTTGGCCATCTGGATACGGGCCTTGTTTCCATTTACTAAACTCATGAGGGTAACGGTCATTGTAATAAATATGGCTACCCATGATATGAATAACAATAAAGTTATTTTTCGTAGGATCTACAGATTGTAATAAAGGCAATAAAGATTCATCATAGCGGTCAGAGAATGCATATGATTCGTGAGACCATTTTGTAGTATCTGCTGTTTTAGCCATTAGAGAAATAGCTGTATCGTATTCACCAAATACACCTTGGTTACTAAACCAAGAAGTAGTATAACCAGCCTTTTTAGCTACGTCTAAGATGTTTGCTGAATCAAGGAATGGTTTGTCATCATATTGATTCCGTTCGGATAGAGCGCGTTCTAGGGTAGGCACTGTTTGTACATAGGATGAGTATGCGTTATCAAAGAATATAAAATCTTTGTTATCAGAGCGCATATTACCCTGCCATGGTGTATCGTCATAAGGGAAGTTTGGATTATATACCTTCATATAATCACGAGAACTAGACTCACCAATTACTAATATGATCGTACCTGGTGTTTTATTGGCAGAGGTTTCCTTTGTATCTAAATTGAAGGAATCGAAAACTAAATGATGGTTATCATTATATTGTTGCATCTGTTTTACATAATCGCCAGCAGCAATCCAATTTGCTACAATACATGTTTTAGGGAATAAGAAGAATGGTACATAAACTAAGAATGCTACAATAGACACAATGAGTAATGTGGAGCGCATAGGTCGTGTAGTATTTAAGTTTACCACTGCTTTCATTCCTAGATTAGACCAGTAGAGTAGATACGTCCAAGCTACTAGACCGATACCAACAGCGATAAGACCAGGAATACCAGCAGCATTTTTTAAGAATCCAAAGGCTTCCTCAGGGTTTGTCATATATACTGCTAGTAAACTAGCTGGCGTTAAACAATGCCATGTAGTTAAGTAGTATCCAATTTGTAAGAATGGAATAAGACTTAATATCATGGTAATGATTGCCATGATTAATGATGTGGTTTTATGAAGGCGATTCGTTTGATTTAGTAAGAATTGAATTCCAGATAAGCCCATAAAAATGAGTAGGCCAAATAAGAAGTCATTAGCGAATTCATAGAAATATAAAGGCTTAACATAGGACCAGTGGAAAAGGAGTGGGAATGTAAGAGCCCAAAGAATACCAACTAATCCATATCCTAAAAAAGGTCTATGAAAAACGGTACACCCCATAAAGTATTGAAATAAAAAAGTACCTACAATTGTTGGTACTGCTAAAATCGTTATATCTTCAACATCTAGTCCTAGTGTAATAGGTTCATAGATGAAAAATAGAGCTATATATAAAACAATACCAATGATACCAAAGCGAAAGATGGGGTTTCTCCCAATTTGCTTTAAACTAGATAACATAATAAATCCCCTCTTGTAGGAATACACAATAAATTTTTTTCATAATATATAATAATTACTATAATAAAGATAGCAGATGACTGTAAAAAAAACAATTATTTGAAAGTACTACTATAAATGCTTTATAATTATATAGTTAAAGTATATTTTCTAAGGATTGGGGTTTATGGGAGATTATAATTATAAGTTAGATGTTTTTGAAGGTCCTTTAGACTTGCTTTTACATCTCATTGAAAAACATAAAATAGAAATCACCGATATTCCTATCGTTGAAATTACGAGTCAATACTTGGAATATTTAGATAATTGGAATCACTTTGATATTCATTATAGTAGTGAGTTTCTTGTAATGGCATCTACCTTATTGCAGATTAAATCGCGTATGTTACTGCCTAAAGCTGAACCTGAGCCAGATGAAGCTGAGGATCCACGTGATGAATTGGTAGCAAAATTAGTAGAGTTTAAGAAAATCAAGGATTTTACAGCTCTATTAATGGAGCGTACAGCTGTTTCTGCCAATATATTTAGTAGACCTGAAGAAACAAGCGTACTTGGATTAGATAATGTATATAATTTAGAACTTTCCCAATTATACGAAATTTTTTATCAAACCTTAAAGCGAGCTAAGGAATTACCTGAAGAGGAACCTATTCGTGAAGTAAAGGTTGAAAAAGACAGTTATAGCTTAGAAGATATGATTCTGTCTTTATCTAGTCGTATACGTCGTGGTGAAAGTTTACACTTTAGAGAGTTATTAGTAGCAATTGAAACAAAAAGTGGTATGGTAACGATCTTTATGGCTGTTTTAGAATTGTTGAAACAACAAATCATGGAAATGCGCTATGAAGAGGATGATATTGTATTCACTGCAGCCTTAGAAGGTACCGTATAGAAAGGGGGCTATATGAGCTTACCAACAATGCATTTAGAGGCCGTATTGTTTTCATCGGCAAAGCCTATATCAATCGATATGCTTGGAGATGTATTTGGACTTTCAACAGAGGAAGTACAGGACTATATAGAAACATTACAACGTGAGCTTGAAGACCAAAACCGAGGTATCCGATTGAGAGTATCAGGGGCTGGTGTTGAGTTAGTTAGCGCTATGGAAAGCGCTGATTATGTAGGTCATATACGTAAGCGAGAAGATAAATTATCTAATGCAGCGATGGAAACATTAGCTGTTATAGCCTATAAACAACCAATAACTAAAGCTGAAATTGAAGAAATCCGCGGTGTAAATAGTGATAAGATTATTAAACAATTACTCACTCGATCTCTTATTGCTGAGCTAGGTCATAAAGACACTGTAGGTAGACCTATTCTTTATGGCACAACCGACGAGTTTTTAAGAAGTGCTGGTGTAGAATCTATTGAAGCTTTACATCAAGAAGTTTCGGAAACAGAAGGATAATATGGAACGATTACAAAAATTTATTGCTAGTTGTGGTGTTGCATCACGACGTAAGGCAGAAGAATTAATTACGGAGGGGAAAGTTCAAGTTAATGGCCGCAAGGTAACTGAGCTGGGCGTTAAAATCGACCCTCAAAAAGATAAGGTTAAGGTTAATGGCCAATTATTGGCGCAAGAAAAGCCTGTGTATTATTTATTAAATAAGCCTAAGGGCGTCATTACATCTGTATCTGACCCTCAAGGTCGAGAAACTGTTTTAGATTATATCAAAAACGAATCTAAACGCATTTATCCTATTGGTCGTCTCGATTTATATACTGAAGGTTTATTATTACTTACCAATGATGGTGAGTTAGCACAAAATTTAACACATCCATCTAAAGGTGTAGAAAAAACCTATGAAGTGCGCATTAAAGGTCGCGTTCGTGATGAAGATTTACAAGTCATTGCCAATGGCGTTAAACTTGAAGACGGAATGACAGCACCTGCTACAATTGTAGACTTAGGTTTTGACGATCATAACGGTGTTCATGAAGTAGAGATTACAATTCATGAAGGTCGTAATCGCCAGGTTCGTCGTATGTTTGAACACTTTGGGTATCGCATTCATAACTTAAAACGTATTGCTTATGCAGGTCTCACATTGGGCGGTGTAAAACGTGGTGCTTCTCGTCAACTTACTATTAGAGAGGTAAAAGCACTTAAAGCGTTGGGGACTGATAAGAAATGAAACAAATCATAGTCATTGGTGGTGGTGCGGCAGGTCTTATGGCGGCTGTTATAGCAGGTCGTGAAGGTGCTCGTGTCATATTACTTGAAAAAATGAATATGGTTGGTAAAAAGATGGGGATTACTGGTAAAGGTCGCTGTAATATTACAAATAATGCAGATATGGCCGAGTTCATTAAAAATACGCCAGGTAATGGTAAGTTCCTCTACGGTGCTTATGAACGCTTTAGTAATGAAGACTTGCTTGAACTATTACATAGTTGGGGGTTGAAAACTAAGGTAGAACGTGGTGGTCGCGTATTCCCTGAATCTGATTCCGCTCTAGAAGTACGCAATACGTTCATGAAAATCCTTAAAAAATATAATGTCAGAGTTCATTTGAATGAACCTGTTACATCTATTACTGTAAAAGATGATCGAGTAGTGGGTGTTACAACAGATAAAGAACAATATGCTTGTGATGCTGCTATTATATGTACTGGTGGTGCTTCCTATCCTTTGACAGGTTCTACTGGTGATGGATATGCCTTAGCTGAGAAGGTTGGTCACACTATTACAGATATTAGACCTTCTTTAGTACCTATTGTAACTGAGGAATCTTGGGTAAAGGATATTATGGGGCTTAGCCTCCGTAATGTTGAGGTATCCGTTATTTCTAAAAATAAGGTACAGGCCAAGCAATTCGGGGAAATGATGTTCACCCATTTCGGCCTTACAGGTCCTACCATCTTGTCGTTAAGTCATACGGTAGGTAAATTATTGCGTAAGAAAAATCCTCAAATTACTATTGAAATAAATCTTAAGCCTGCATTAACTGCAGAAGTATTAGATAAGCGGTTACAAAAAGATTTTGATTTATATTCTAAGAAACAATTGTCTAATGGAATGAAGGATTTACTGCCGGTAAATCTTATTCCTATTATTATAAAGCTTGCTGAATTAGATCCAAGTAAACCAATTAATCAAATCACAAAAGAAGAACGTTTGCGCTTATGTCATGTGTTACAGCATATGACATTAACTGTTAAGGAGTTACGTCCGGTGGCAGAAGCCATTGTTACAGCAGGGGGAATCTCGTTAAAAGAATTTAGTCCAAAAACAATGGAATCTAAATTAGTGAAAGGTTTATATGGTGCCGGTGAGGTATTGGATATTGATGCCTTTACGGGTGGCTATAATTTACAAGCCGCTTTTTCCACTGGTTATGTAGCGGCTATGCATGCTGTACATGGTGATGAAGAATAGAGGTTATTATGAATACTAAAAAAATTGCCATTGCTATTGATGGTCCTGCAGGGGCTGGTAAAAGTAGTATTTCAAAGGTAGTGGCTAATGAATTAGGTTATTTATATATTGATACAGGTGCTATGTATCGAGGCGTTACATGGGCTGTCCTTGATAGTCATGTAGATGTTAAGAATCAAAAGGAGGTTGAGGCTTTACTCCCTTCATTAGATTTAACACTAGAGCCTACGGCAAGTGCTTGTAAAGTGTATGTAAAAGGTCAGGATGTAACTGATTTAATTCGACAACAACAAATCAATGAAAATGTATCAACCATTGCTTCTTATAAAGGGGTACGTGAATACTTAGTTGAACGTCAACAAGCAATGGCAGCTATTGGTGGTGTTATTTTAGATGGTCGTGATATAGGTTCTGTTGTATTACCGAATGCAGAATTGAAAATATATTTAACTGCTTCTGTAGATGCACGAGCTAAGCGTAGATGGCTTGAAGTTCAAGGTACTTCTAATGAACAACCATTAGAAGACATTAAAAAGAACGTAGAAAGTCGCGATGAAATGGATAAAAATCGTGATGAATCTCCACTTGTATGTGTTGAGGATGCCATTGTTGTGGATTCTAGTAATATGACTTTTGATGAAACAGTGGAACATATATTGCATCTAGTACAGGAGCGAATCTAAGATGAATAAATTTTCTACATGGCTTTGGCGTACTGCCTTTTGGTTGCGTTATAAAGTCGGATATGGATTAAAGGTATACGGTCGTGATAATTTCCCTATGGAAGGTCCCGTTATTGTTGTACCAAATCATTTGAGTAATAATGATCCACCTATTTGTGGGTATGCATTACCAAGACATGTGCACTTTATGGCAAAGCAGGAGTTATTTGTAAATCCTATTTCTCGATTTTTCTGTACTTGGCTTGGTGCGTTTCCTCTAAACCGTGGAGCTATTGATAAGGTGGCTATTCGTCATGCATTAGGTTTATTGAAAGATAATAAGGTGCTAGGGATTTTTGCCGAGGGGAATCGACAAAAGAGTGGAAAACTTGGTAGATTCCATGACGGAGCCGCATCCATTGCGTTGCGTACAGGTATTGGCATTACACCAGTTGCCATTATTGGATCTCATAATATGAAGAAAAATCAAGTCGCATGTATTATTGGTAAACAAGTTCCTGTAAGTAAAGCAAAGCCTACACCGGAAGCAATAAAAGAAGTTAATGATCGTGTGAAAGGTGAAATCCAACGCATGATAGATTCTTATCATGAAAATCGTATAGAGGAGACTTTATGGAAATAATTTTGGCTGAAAACCACGGCTTTTGCTATGGCGTAAAACGAGCTGTTGAAATGGCTGATGAAGCTGCCAATAGCGAAGGTAAAAGTTATACATTAGGGCCTATCATTCACAATCCTCAAGTTGTAGGGCGCTTAGAAAATAAAGGTGTAAGCCCCATTCAAGAGGTCGCTGATATCGATGAAGGAACTATGATTATTAGATCTCATGGGGTAGGTCCTGCTATTTATGCTGAAGCCGAAGAAAAGGGCTTACATATTTTAGATGCTACATGTCCTCATGTAAAAAAAGCACAACAAGATGCTAAGTCTGTCATTGAAGATGGTATGACATTGGTGATTTTAGGCGAAAAAAACCATCCTGAGGTCAAAAGTATCAATTTATGGGCAAATAACAAAGGAATAATCATCGAAGATGAAAAATCCGCCGAAAAACTACAAATTGTGGAAAAAATGGGCGTTGTTGTACAAACAACCTTTTCACAATTCAAATTTAACAGTATAATAGAGATATTAGAGAAAAAATCTAAGAATCTTAAGATTTTCAAAAC
>USAV01000082.1 GCA_900552715.1 uncultured Veillonella sp. | reverse complement strand
ATACTTCGCAAAGGTTTGCCATAGTTTCCACCTCCAAGCTTAATCTATAACATAACAAAAGTATATTATCATAAAGAGTAGCGTAAAGCAAGTGTTTTTATCGTACATATTGCTCTTTTTATGAAATATACTACAATATAAGGTATACTATATATCATATTCTATGATATAAGTGGGCTTTTACACAAGGATATACAGAAATTGGATATATCTCATGTGTTTATCGTATATTTAAAGGAGTTTCTATGGATGAACGGTTGACGACCATAAAGGGGATTGGTCCTGGTCGAGAGAAACAATTACATAAGTTGGGAATTACCAATATAACATCCTTGTTAACGTATTTCCCAAGAACCTATGAAGACCGCCGTACGATTTATAGAATTGGTAATTTAAAATCTGGTATGACTGGTGGCGTAGTTGGGAATGTTATAGCAGTTCAAGAGAAACGTCCTCGTCCTCGATTGTCTATTTTAGAAGTAGTCATTGCAGATGGTACAGGTCCTTTAAAGATTGTGCTATTTAACCAAGGGTATAAGAAGAACTTTTATAAAAAAGGTCAGCGTCTATATGCGTATGGTAAAGCAGAGTTCCAATATGGATCTATGCAAATGAATACGCCTCAAATAGAAAACTTAGGAGATGGTGGAGAGCCAGATCGAGGTATCGTTCCCATTTATGCCCTTGCAGATGGGGTATCTCAATTTGTGGTGCGCTCATCGGTACGTAATTGGTTTGCAGCTAATCATGAATTGCAGGAGATTTTGCCTGCTGAGGTTCGTGAAGCACATCAATATATGAGTCGCTATGATGCATTTCAGATGATGCATTTTCCTGATTCTTCAGAGCGATATGAAGAGGCGCGGCATCAACTAGCTTATGAGGAGTTATTTGTCATGCAATCTGGATTGGCATTGTTACGAAATAAAGAACAATGTCATAAAGGTCCTAAGATGGGTCCCAATGGAGACTTAATGGCTCAGTGTATAGAAAATTTACCATTCTCTTTAACAGGTGATCAACAGCGTGCATTAGAGGACATTCGTATCGATATGGAAGATGAACGGCCTATGCAACGATTATTGCAAGGTGATGTAGGTTCCGGTAAAACGGTTGTAGCTACCTTGAGTTTGTTGAAAGCCATCGAGAATGGGTATCAAGGGGCATTGATGGCTCCTACTGAGATATTGGCTGCCCAGCACTATGAAGGTATAGCAGATGTATGTGGTGATTTGGGGATTACCATAGAGCTATTAACGGGCTCCACTACAAAAAAAGAAAAAGAGCGTATCTATGAAGGTTTAGCAGATGGATCAATTAATATGATCATCGGTACTCATGCGCTCATTCAAGAGGGCGTAAACTTCCATAATTTAGGCCTTGTTATCATTGATGAACAACATCGCTTTGGTGTGGAGCAGCGGGCACGATTGCAACAAAAGGGGACATATCCTCATGTGCTCATCATGACAGCTACACCAATTCCACGAACCATGACATTATCTGTGTATGGTGATTTAGCAGTATCCTTAATCAAAGAAATGCCACCGGGACGTAAACCTGTCAAAACCTATGCTGTAGATAGTTCGTATAAGGAACGATTAAGAACATTCTTTGGCAAGGAGATGGCAGAAGGTCGTCAAGTTTATGTAGTATGCCCACTTGTTGAAGAATCTGAGAAATTAGACTTGCAAGCTGCTGAAGAATTGTATCTGGAATTAAAAGAGTACTTTTACAAGGCTTATGAAGTTGGTCTTGTACACGGGCGCATGAAACCAAGTGAAAAGGATGAAGTGATGAATGCCTTCCATAGGGGTGAGATTTCATTGCTCGTTTCTACTACCGTTATCGAGGTTGGTGTTAATGTGCCAAATGCGACCATTATGTGTATTGAAGGGGCAGAACGTTTTGGCCTATCTCAATTACATCAGTTACGTGGCCGTGTAGGTCGTGGGTCTCATCAATCTTATTGCATTCTTGTGAGTGATTCTAAAAATGATGTGAGCCAAGAGCGATTAAAATTGATGGAACAGACTCAGGATGGCTTTGAACTAGCAGAGCAAGATTTACTGCTTCGTGGTTCTGGTCAATTATTTGGCTTAGCTCAATCAGGATTACCTGATTTACGGGTTGCTAATATTATTAAAGATATTGAAATATTGGTACAGGCTCGCAAGGATGTACTAGAGTTTGCAAGTCAATATGGAATGGAAAAACTTGAATCTGTAATGAAAGAAGAATTAGAAAAAAGATTTGGTGAAAAATTTCTTAGAATATTGTATAATTAAGAGGTAGGAATAATAAGTACATAAGTAGCGATAATATTAGATTTTATCTGGGTTTTTCCCTTGTGTATCTGTTCCTCATACCGTATAATAGAACAAACAAATTTATTTCATTTTCATCTATGGAGGTCAATATGCCACTTATTCATGTAGAGCTCGTTGAAGGGCGCACAAAAGAACAAAAAAAACAATTAGGTGAAGCTATCACTAAAGCTGCGGTTGATATCGTTAATGTACCTGCTGACGCAGTAAAGATTATCTTCGTAGATATGAAAAAAGATGATTATATGGAAGGCGGCATTTTGCGGTCTGAACGCTAAGCTACGACTGACCGCCTAGTCCAGATGGACTAGGCGGGTCGTAGTTTTGTTTTATTATACGGAAAGGAATTAAATATGAGAGACGATAAATTCGGTATGCGTGGACTAACTTTTGATGATGTTTTGTTAGTACCAGCGGCTTCTGATGTACTACCACATCAAGTAGAGTTAAAAACTCAACTAACTCGTGACATTACATTGAATATCCCTATGATTAGTTCTGGGATGGATACAGTTACTGAATCCCGTATGGCTATTGCTATGGCTCGTGAAGGTGGCCTTGGTGTTATCCATAAAAATATGTCTATTGAAGAACAAGCCCATGAAGTTGATAAGGTAAAACGCTCTGAACATGGTGTTATCGTCGATCCTATTTTCTTAAGCCCTCAAAATTTACTATCTGATGCAGCAGAAATTATGGAAAAATATAAAATTTCTGGTGTACCTATCACAGAACATGGTAAACTAGTAGGGATCATTACAAATCGCGATATGCGTTTTGAAACTGATTTAACTCGCCAAATCGGAGACTGCATGACAAAGGATTCCCTTGTTACTGCACCAGAAGGTACATCTCTTGAAGAGGCGAAAGCAATTTTAAGTGAACATCGCATTGAAAAATTACCTCTTGTAGATGATGATGGAAACTTAAAAGGATTAATTACTATAAAAGATATTGAAAAAGCGACAAAATATCCAAATTCAGCTAAAGATGGTAGTGGCCGCCTATTAGTTGGTGCTGCTGTTGGTGTGTCTAAAGATTTATATGATCGTCTTGATGCACTTGTATCTGCAAAGGCTGATGTAATCATTGTAGATACAGCACATGGGCATTCTGCAGGCGTACTACGTACATTGAAAGAAATTAAACAAGCTTATCCTCATATTCCTGTTATTGCAGGTAATGTGGCTACTGCAGCTGGTACAGAGGCTCTTATTGAAGCTGGTGCTGATGCTGTTAAGGTTGGTATTGGACCTGGTTCTATTTGTACAACTCGCGTTATTGCAGGTATTGGGGTACCTCAAATTACTGCAGTTTACGAGTCTGCTCAAGTAGGTCGTCGCCATGGCATTCCTATCATCGCTGATGGAGGCATTAAATATTCTGGCGATATTGCCAAAGCTATTGCTGCTGGTGCTAATGTAGTCATGATGGGGAATATTTTAGCTGGTACTGATGAAAGTCCAGGAGAAACAGTGATTTACCAAGGTCGTTCCTATAAAGTATACCGTGGCATGGGTAGTTTAGGTGCTATGAAACTTGGTAGTAAAGATCGTTATTTCCAAACAGAAGCTAAGAAATTAGTTCCTGAAGGTATTGAAGGTCGCGTGCCATATAAAGGTATGTTGGCTGATACAATTTTCCAAATGGTTGGTGGTTTGCGTGCAAGTATGGGGTATTGCGGATGTCATAACATCCAAGAAATGATTGAAAATACTCAATTCATTCAAATTACAGCGGCTGGTTTAAAAGAAAGTCATCCGCATGATGTAAGCATTACCGTTGAAGCACCAAATTATAGTGGTTGATAATGGAGTATTACATTGAATAAACGTATTTCTGTTTTATCTGTGCCTATCGATTGTGTAACAATGGATGAGGCTGTCCAACGTATTTTACAATTAACTGAAGAGCCGGGACTACATTTAGTAGCCACGGCTAATGCAGAAATGGTTATGTTGGCAAATGAAAATCCTACATTGCACACCATATTGAATAATGCTAGTCTCGTCGTTCCTGACGGGGCTGGCATTTTGTGGGCTGCAGAGCGTCAAGGTGAACATGTTCCTGAACGCGTAACTGGTGTAGACGTAACTAAACGATTATTTAAAGTTGCGGCTGAACGTCAAATTCCTGTATACTGCTTAGGGGCAGCACCTGGTGTTGCTCAACGAGCAATTGATAATTTATCTGCCCAAGTTGGTCCGTTAAATATAGCAGGGATTCATGATGGATTCTTCGATAGCACAGAGGAACAAGAAATCGTTAAAGCTATTAGTGAGTCTAAGGCAAAATTAGTCTTTGTTGCCTTAGGCGTACCAAAGCAAGAACAATGGATTTCAGAAAAATTGAGTCACCTGGATGGCGTTGTTGCTATCGGCATAGGTGGTTCCTTTGATGTGTTGGCAGGTAATATTCCTCGGGCTCCAGAATGGATGCAACGCAATCGTCTCGAATGGTTGTATCGATTATATTTAGAACCTCAACGGATTGGCCGCATGTTGGCTATTCCGAAGTTTATGTGGACCGTTATTAGAAATAAATAGAGGAGTGTTGAATCGTGCCTACAGGACCAATAATTAAGGAAGGGTTTCCACTGATAGGGGCTATGCTCATTATCGCGGTGGTATTAGGATTTTTAGGACATTATGTAATTGCGATTATTTCATTTATTCTGGCATTATTTTTCGTCAATTTCTTTAGAAATCCTAAACGTGTAATCCCTCAAGATCCAGATTTAATTTTATCTCCAGCGGATGGTAAAATTATGGATATTTCTGATGTATACGAAGATATTTACTTACATAAAGAGTGTAAAAAAGTAACTATTTTCCTATCTGTTTTTGACGTACATGCTAATCGTGCGCCTATTGACGGTAAAATTACATACCGTCACTACACAATGGGCAGTTTCTTGCCTGCTTTTAAAGATAGTGTAGGTTTTGAAAATGAACGTCATACTATTTGTATTGAAAATGATCGTACTTCCGTATTGGTAACACAAATTGCAGGCCTTTTAGCGCGTCGTATCGTATCTTGGACAGACCTTGATAGCGTGCTTGAACGCGGCCAATTGTACGGGATGATTAAATTCGGTTCTTGTACTGAAATCTACATGGATAAGGATGTAGAGTTGTTCGTGGAAAAAGGTCAACATATTACAGGTGGAGACACTGTTATCGGGAGGTTGCGTCATGAATAAATCTATTATTCCAAATTTGTTTACCAGTGCTAATTTAGCTTTTGGTGTTCTAGGTATCACATTCTCTGCCACAGGGAATACCTTCTATGCTGCTATCTGCGTACTATTATCCTTAGTTGCTGATGGTTTAGATGGTCGTGTAGCGAGAGCTTTAGGTGTGGCAGGACCTATGGGTCGTGAATTAGATTCTTTGTCTGATGTTGTAGGCTTTGGTGTAGCACCAGCTTATATGTTATATATGAAAGAGCTTTATGGTTTGGGATGGATTGCCTATGTACCATTATTAGTATTTGCTGTATTGGGCGCATTCCGTCTTGCTCGCTTTAACATTAAAACCGAAGAAGTTCATGGTTATTTTGAAGGATTGCCAATTCCGGCTGCAGGTTGCTTGGCGGCTACCTACGTATTGTGTGGTGTAGAGGTTCCTCAATTTGTATTAGTAGTTTGCATGATTGGTGTAGGCTTCTTAATGGTTAGTGAAGTAAAATACCCAGACTTCAAAGGTAAAACTGCAATCTATATTAATAAACTTTCCATTGTACTAACTGCTATTTTTGTCATAGCTTGTCTCGTATATGATTGGCATACATGGGCAGTAATGATCTTTGCTGGTTATGTAGTATTTGGCCTTGTTAATGGGGCGTTAAATATAGTGCGTAAATAAGTGTGTGGAGGATAATAGTATGAATTACCTACTGGATCTGATATTGATCCCTATGCAGGTAATAATCGTAATTTATACGGTTTATTATTTTGTGCTCGCCGTAATTGGTATGTGGCGGTCTCGAGTACATAAAAACTATACCCCTAAAAATTCCTTTGCTATCGTTGTGTGTGCTCATAATGAGGAAGCCGTAGTTGGTGAGTTAGTAAAAAACTTACGTAGTTTGGACTATCCTGATGAGTTGTACGATATCTTTGTTGTTGCCGATAACTGTACAGATAAGACTGCTGAGGTAGCAAGTGCTGCTGGTGCCAACGTACATGAACGATTCAATAAAGAAGAAGTAGGCAAAGGCTATGCCATGGGGTGGATGTTTGATCGTGTGGAAAAAATGGATCGGAAATATGATGCCTTTCTTATCTTTGATGCCGATAATTTAGTACATCCCCAATTTATGTTAGAAATGAATGATCATCTTGAAAAAGGTGAGTCTGTAATTCAAGGTTATTTGAACTCTAAAAACCCAACAGACTCTTGGGTTGCGGGTACATTTTCCATCATGTTTTGGATGGTTAATCATATGTGGCATTTGGCAAAATACCGCATTGGCTTGTCCACTGCACTAGGTGGTACTGGTATGTGTATACGTACATCTATCATCCGTGAATATGGCTGGGATTGTAATAGCTTGACTGAGGATATGGAATTCTCTATGAAGCTATTAACACATGGTCTTAAAACTACTTGGGCTCATGATGCCATTGTGTATGATGAGAAAGTTACGACTATGATGGCTTCTTGTAAACAACGTTTACGTTGGGCACAAGGTCAATTTGACTGTGCGGATCGATATATTCCTAAATTATTTGCCGCAGGTATTAAACAAGGAAATATCGTTATCCTGGATGGCATTTTACAAGTTAGTCAGCCTTATTTCTTGTTATTGACAACTATATATTTAGTCTTTTCATATATCAATGCATATGTGCCAATTTATACAAATATTTTGTATCAAATTATGCCGATGTCTGTATGGCAAATTATCGGTATTGGTCAATATTTATTCCCACTTATTGTGTTGTTAAAAATTAAGGTTCCACCTAAAATTTGGTTCTACTATTTGTTATATCCAATTTTTGTATACTCTTGGGTTCCTGTAAATATTTTAGGTTGGTTCCGTCGTCATAATAAGGAATGGTCTCATACAGTTCATACGCGAGCTGTTGGTTTGAATGACGTGAAATTAACACGTATGGGCAATATGAATAAGAATAAAAAATAGAATCTGTAGGAGTGACTATGCATATTTTAATGTGTAATGATGATGGTATTTTAGCAGATGGTTTACGCCGTCTTGCATCGTACTTAAGTCAATATTATCGAATTACCGTTGTAGCACCTGCAAATGAGCAAAGTGCTAAATCCCATGCATTGACGACTGAGATTCCTTTAAAATTAGACGCGTACAATGGCGAGGATGAAAATCCTCGCCTTTATGCTCTAACGGGAACTCCTTCTGATTGCATGAAGTTTGGCCTTAGTTATTTATTGAGTGATGATATGCCTGATCTTGTGATTTCAGGTATTAACCATGGCTTTAATCTGGGCTCAGATGTGCTATATTCTGGTACTGTATCTGCTGCTATGGAAAGTTGTTTTTATGGCATTCCAGGGTTAGCATTATCTGTGGAACGATATTCTCCTGAACGAGGGGATGAAATGCATCCCTTTATCCATGAATTGATAGAAAAAATTTATGTGAAAGGGAATTTTGATGGCCTATTAAATGTGAACTTTCCGTTACGTGGCGTATGTGATTGGGATCATTTTAAAATGGTTAGCCAAGGTTTACAAACTTATAGCAATATTATTGATGCTCGCATTAACTCAAGAGGGCAGGATTACTATTGGTTGGCAGGCGAGCTAGATTATGGTGCTGAAAGTGTTCCTACTGATGTGGAATATGCTCGTAAAGGCTATATAACAGGTGTAGCTCTTACGTGGAAGCAGCAATGTGAAATCGGTATGGAGACGGTTAAAAATATTTTAGATAAAATATAAAAAATGTGTTGACATTGTTTTGGGATATCTGTATAATAACAAATGTTCCGAGACGCCGGAGTGGCGGAATGGCAGACGCACTTGACTCAAAATCAAGCGGGTAACACCGTGTGGG
>USAV01000081.1 GCA_900552715.1 uncultured Veillonella sp. | reverse complement strand
GGTGATAAAAAATATTTGCAAGAAATTGCAAGCACTGTCAAAATCCCTGTACTTCGTAAGGACTTCATCATCGATGAATACCAAATCTACCAAGCGAAGGTGTGGGAGGCTAGTGCAATCCTCTTGATCTGTGCATGCCTCGATGTGCCGACATTAACAAAGTTCCGCGAGTTAGCCGACTCTCTTGGTTTGTCCTCCTTAGTAGAGGCTCACGACGAGCAGGAAGTACAAATGGCCATCGATTGCGGTGCCCGCATTATTGGCGTTAATAATCGCAACTTGAAAGACTTTACTGTAGACGTACAAAACAGTGTGCGCTTGCGCAATCTCGTTGAAGACGATGTGATCTTCGTATCTGAAAGCGGTCTAGAAACACCAGAGGATATCCAAGTATTGCGCGATAACAATATCGGCGTAGCCTTGATGGGTGAAACCTTTATGCGTTCGCCTAACAAGGTGGAGAAACTCGCATATCTCTATGGCCCGACTTACTACACACCGAAGGTTAAGATGTGCGGTATCTCTAAGGTGGAAACAATCCCTGCTGTAGTAGCGGCTAAGCCAGACTACATGGGCCTTGTATTTGCACCAAGCAAACGACAAGTCACTGTCGACAAAGCTAGAACATTAGTGGAAGAGCTACATAAACAATATGCAAAAACATATGGTACAAATACGGTGCCAGTGAACGCTGAGGCAACACAAGATATTAATGGATTTGGCGAAGAAAATACCAATTTTGAAGCGATTAAGACGGTAGGCGTCTTCGTCAATGAAACGTTAGATAACCTCGTTGCAATCGCTAAAGAAGCCAATCTTGATGCGGTGCAATTGCACGGCGATGAAGATGAAGCTTTCATCCAAGCTCTCAAAGAGAAAACAGATGTAGAGGTTTGGAAGGCTATTCAAATCCGCAGCGCTGCAGATGCAGAGGCGTGGATCGATAGCAGTGCGGATATGCTATTATTTGATGCGTACCACAAGGAAGAGCGTGGCGGTATGGGCGAAGTGTTCGACTGGTCTTGCTTAGATGAGTTTGAACGTCCCTTTATGCTCGCAGGTGGTATCGATGGTACAAATGTGGCACGTGCTATCCGCACAGTTCGCCCTTATGGCATAGATATTAGTAGCGGCATTGAAACAAATGGCGTGAAAGACGATGAGAAGATTAAAGCTTTCACAAACATCGTGAGAACCATAGCTCACTAAATGTTGAAAGAATAAGGCCTATTATAGGCGAGTAATCATAGAAAATACATAAATCTAAGATATAATAATATTTTAGACATATCCGATGGAATTCATCGATTGTTGAGATAGATGCCAGTAGTAACGCTATACAGGCGTGCTAGCAGGAATGGTATATGGAAAGGTAAGTTATATGAGTGAACAAAGACATGGTTATTTTGGCTCCTTCGGTGGCCAATTTATGCCAGAAACATTGATGAATGCAGTCATCGAATTGGAAGAGGCATACAACAAGTACAAAGATGATCCTGATTTCGTGCGCGAACTTGAGGATTTACACAAAAAATATACAGGTCGTCCATCCCTTTTATACTATGCAGATCGCATGACAAAAGATCTTGGGGGCGCCAAAATTTATTTGAAACGTGAAGATTTAAACCATACTGGTTCTCACAAATTGAATAATGTAATCGGCCAAATGTTATTGGCAAAACGCATGGGTAAAACTCGCGTTATTGCTGAAACTGGGGCCGGTCAACACGGTGTAGCAACAGCTACAATTGCAGCGTTGATGGGCATGGAATGTGAAGTATACATGGGTGCTGAAGACTGTGAACGTCAAGCGCTTAACGTATACCGTATGGAATTATTGGGTACTAAGGTGCATCCTGTAACAAGTGGTACTAGCACATTAAAAGATGCTGTTTCTGAAGCATTGCGCGAATGGACAAACCGCATGTCTGATACGCACTATGTATTGGGCTCTGTTATGGGTGCTCATCCATTCCCTATGATTGTTCGTGACTTCCAATCCATCATCAGCCGTGAAGCGCGTGAGCAAATCCTTGAAGCAGAAGGTAAATTGCCAACAGCTGTTATGGCTTGTGTAGGCGGTGGTTCCAACGCGATGGGTATGTTCTATCACTTTATCCCTGATGAAGGCGTTCGCCTCATCGGTTGTGAAGCGGCAGGTCGCGGTATCGATACAGAGGAACATGCAGCGACAATTGCTAAAGGTTCTGTTGGTATCTTCCATGGCATGAAATCTTACTTTTGCCAAGACGAAGATGGCCAAATTGCTCCAGTATATTCTATCTCTGCAGGTCTTGATTACCCTGGTATCGGTCCTGAACATGCGTACTTGCATGATAGCGGTCGCGCTGAATATGTACCTGTAACGGATGATGAAGCAGTAGATGCTTTCGAATACCTGTCTCGTTTAGAAGGTATTATTCCAGCTATTGAAAGTGCTCATGCAGTGGCACATGCGCGTAAAATTGCGCCTACTATGAGCAAGGACGATATCATTATTATTTGTTTATCTGGTCGTGGCGACAAAGACGTAGCGGCTATGGCGAAATACAGAGGGGTGGATCTTCATGAGTAAAATTAAAGACGCTTTCACAAAGGGCAAGGCATTCATCCCATTCATTAGTGCTGGTGACCATGGTATTGAAAATACAGAACGTTATATTTGCGTGATGGTGAAAGCCGGCGCCGACATGGTAGAAATCGGTATTCCGTTCTCCGATCCAACAGCAGAAGGCCCAGTTATCCAAGAAGCGAGTACACGTGCACTTTCTACAGGTGTAAAAATCAACGATATCTTTGATATGGTGCGCCGTTTGCGTACCGGCGAAGATGCAGTGACTATTCCTCTCGTGTTCATGACCTACTTGAACCCAATCTATGTATTCGGTCGTGAAAAATTCTTTACCCTCTGTGAAGAGGTTGGTATATCCGGTGTTATCGTGCCAGATATGCCGTTTGAAGAAAAAGACGAACTCGCGAGCATTGCTAATAAACATGGTGTTGAAGTGGTATCCTTGATCGCTCCAACATCTGAAAACCGCATCGAAATGATTGCAAAAGATGCAGAAGGCTTTGTGTACTGCGTATCTTCCCTTGGTGTTACAGGCATGCGTAGCGAAATCAAAACGGATATTAAATCCATCGTTGAAACCATTCGCAAATATACAGATATTCCTGTAGCCGTTGGTTTCGGTATCTCTACTCCGGATCAAGCTGAGGCTATGGCGCGCGTATCTGATGGTGCTATCGTAGGCTCTGCTATCGTTAAAATCGTTGCAGAACACGGTGAACATGCAGACCAAGCGTTATTTGATTACGTACAATCTATGAAACAAGCTGTGCTAAAAGCTGACGCATAATAAGAGCTATCGCATAATAAAATAGATAATAGAATTCATAATAAAAGGACGTTATACATGTGTATAACGTCCTTTTTAGGTTAGTTAGTTTAGTTATGTGTTATATGACTGGATAACCAGTTATGAAAGGGGAATGATTAGCCGTTTGTAGATTCGGAACGTTGATGACGTTCACTGCGTTTTGCAGTTGCGTTTTTGTCATGTTTTTCACGTTCAGAAATTTTGTGTTTTCTATGTTTCTTTTGATCTGGTTTGAACCATGGATGAGCACTGCTATCTACTGTGCCATCATCGTTCTTTACCATGCGATGGTTTTCGCCGATTTTGAAGTGGTAATCTTTGGCTTGTGCTACATTGGCACCAATACCAACTGTTAAGAATGCTGCCAAGCTGGCCATAGCTACTACTTTAGTCAATTTAGCGTTCATAATTATTATCTCCTATACAAACTTAATTGCACGAATTTTAGTTGTAAAAAATATATTATTAGTATAGATAAAATTGATGAAGAAAAAATGAAATGAGAGGTTTGGTAAAGCATAGTATAATAGGGTTATCTAAGTTTGTATCATATCTAAATATAGTAGGAGATTTATGAAGCAGAGAGTATTTGAAATCCTCTATCGTGAGCTAGTAGAAAACTATGCGAATCATAAGGGACGAACAACGACAGCCGACTTTTGGCTCACCATAAGCGCTATGACCTTTGTATATGGTCTAGTTACATTTATAACAGGTCTTGCTACCTTCATACCTTCTGGATTTTTATATGCCATATCCTTAGGGGGCGGCGTATTGACGGCATTAACAGTACTGTTGGTGTTACCGACCATTATGATGGTAGCGAGACGGTTACGTGATTCTAATAATGATCCAACCTTGATGATTCTCATCTTTGTTCCTATTTTAGGATGGATTGCATTGCTTTATTTATTATGTAAGAGAACAGCTCCCACACAAGAAGCAAGCATAACTAATGAGCAGATATCTGTAGAACCTAGTATACATGAAAAGAAATCTGTTTCGGGGGCTTTCATCGTGGCTGTTCTTGTTTTAGGCTGGATTGCAAACAGTGTAGGCACATCTATGATGGGGCATAACTATATGATAGAAGAAACTGCCTTTGGGAACTTGGGGCAGGGGGCTTTTACCAAAAAAGCAAACCGTCTATTACATAGTGATTCTGCCACAACAGAAGGCTATCTAGTGGTGAAAGAGTATTACCAAGAACTGGCTAACGGCGATTATCATAGTGCGTATCGTGATTTGAGCAGTCGTGAAATGGAACGATATGGCACCTTTGATCTTTGGCAACAGGCTAAGGCAAAGGAACAACGTTCTGCTGTGGCATCTATACAATTAGACTATGTATCTCAAGATATTGATGATGATGTAACGGTGGATTATATCGGATATAGAGTGGACTTTGTAGATAAAAGACCATCTATGTTAGTACGTTTATATAGTGTGGGTAACGGTTGGAAAATCGTTGGTTTTGAAGAGTTTGAGGAGGACTAGTATGGCATCTGTAAATGTATATGATTTAAACTATACCGATGCCTTCGTGCTAGGCATCAAAAACTACGCCAATTTTAAAGGTCGTGCAAGCCGTAGTGAATACTGGCGATTCATGGCTGGAATGATGATGGTTCAAGGAACACTAGGGGTAGTGGCCATTCTTTGTAAAGGTATTGGTCTTTATAACTTCGAGTCTATTATTGATACGATTAGGTTGTTAGTCACTTTATTTTTCGTGATTCCCAATATCGCCATCACAACGCGACGTATGCATGATATTGGCCGTAGCGGCTGGACTCAACTGATTTCCTTTATTCCCATTATAGGCTTCTTTATATTCTTGAACTATGAATTGAAACGAGGCGATGAAGGAGAGAATGGTTACGGTGAAAGAACTGCCTATATACCTATTACTAGGAATATAAGTGAATCTACAGGGCTTGAAGCAACTCCATCTCGAAAACAAGACTGGGTTATGGGCATTACCATCTTTGTTCTCCAATCCATCGTCTTTGGTGATACTATCGGTGATATATTATGGTATGGCATTAATGCCAATGGTTACATATAGTATTAACCTGTATCAAATAGCATACTTATTATTTTATTTTATAAAAGTTTAACAACTCCTTTATAGACAATATAACACTTTGTAGTAAAATGAAATCAAGATGAATTTAAAAATATAGATATGGTTATGTTACAACATATCTAAGTTACTATATGTGTTAAGAACAACAGGACTTTATGAGCTTCACTGTTTCCTGCTGTGAATGGAAGGAGTTTAGTATGAGACCTTGTCCCTATTGTGGACACGAGGTGTTAAAAAGTGAACGATACTGTCCAAACTGTGGACGTATTCGTAAAGCACCCATTTCGTTAGATAAATATAGTCTAGGCATGATTGAAAACTTTAAACAATGTTTTGTTTATAAATACGCTGACTTTGAAGGGCGTGCTAGCCGTAGCGAATATTGGAATTTCTTTTTGGTGTATCAATTGCTATTTGTGGCTATTCTATTCACCTGTGCATTCTTGAGCTATATCAGTCCGCTCTCTAGTGTGGTTGGCGTTGGCTTCGGGCTAGTCATTCTTGTACTTATGTCCGTCGTTATGGTCATCCCTAGCGTAGCTGTTGCAGTACGACGCTTGCACGATCAAGGCCGTTCTGGCGGACTTGTCTTTGTGGGACTCGTTCCTGTCGTTGGTACAATTATATTGTTAGTGTTAATGGCTCTTCCTGGTGAAAGCCATACAAACCGTTTTGGATTACCAACAGGGCACGTTATTCTCACAAAGCAAATGGCTCATGAAATTGGTTTGATTGATGCTACACCTACCACAGGCCTTACAGCAGGACTACTATGTGCCATCTTTGTGCTATGGTTCCTAGTAGATCGATTGCTAATGACTAGTGCAATGTAAAAATAAAATACACATACAAATAACAGCCTCTTGCATGGTGCAGGAGGCTGTTTTGTTGTATAATAAATTAATTTCAATTGTCATTTTATAGGAGAGAATTATGACTGATTTAAACATTAAAAACTTGGCGTATGTTGATAACTTCAAGCATTCTGTACTTGGTAATTTTGTTAATTTTAGTGGTCGAGCAAGCCGCAGTGAATATTGGCGATTTGTAGCAGTTACAGTTGTCATAGGTTTTGTATTTAGTGTATTAAGATTTATTTTTGGACATTCATTCTTGGGATCCCTCTTTAATTTATTATCCTTTGCTTACACTTGTGCTGTATTCTTACCGTATACTGGTATTGCAGTTCGTCGTTTACATGATATAAATAAATCTGGATGGTTTTTGCTACTTCCATTTGTTCCAATCATCGGTCTTGTATATGTCATCTATTTATTGGCTAAACCGGGTGATGTAGGCGATAACCAATATGGTTCTCCAACAAGCTATGAAACAATTACAGCTGAAGAAGCTGCTCGTACGGGCCTCAAAGAAACACCATCTGAAAGCATGGACCAAAAAGCAATGATTGTGTGCCTCTGCCTTTGGGTTCTTAATATTTGGATATCCTTTTTAGCACTATAATAGAAAGTTTAGTTATATGAATATGCCACCTTTATTGGAACATAATAAAGGTGGCATTTTTATGTGTTGATCTATAAATTTAAACTATCTATAAACTCATGGCTATGATATATTGTAAGTTAATTATGTGACGCAATAAATTATCTGATGAGAGAGGGATAATAGTAATGAAATTTATAAAGGTAAGTATAGCTAAGTTTTTAGTTTTTGCATTGATAGGTATTATGGCAGTGGCAGGTATAGGCTACAAAATGTATACAGATCATCTGAATAAGCAGTATCAGCAGTCACCTGAATACTCTTTAAAGATTATATATGAATCAATTCAAAATGGTGATCCGGATACATTTTTTAAATACGTAGATGGCGAAGGTATTTTACACCGTATTTATGATCCATATATCGAAAAATTACTTAAAGAATCTGATGGACGGAATATATCTCAAACTAATTCAAAAGGAGAAACTAAGATTTTGAATCTTGGAGAAGCATTGCTATTTACAGCAATAGATAATTATTATTTAGATGTAAAAGAGGTATTACTTAACCAAGATTTAAGAAGTCATATACCACATAGACCTGATCCTAAAGATCCATTTAAAGATAATTTGCAGACGTTAAAAGAAGTAGGACGATATGAATTAATTTCCATAGAGGAAGAAAGTAAGAAAGATGGAGTTGTTAATATAGAAATTCGCGCATTGGATACGAAGACTAATGAAACCAAAGTATTACCTATAGAAATGACTCAAATGGATAATAAAATGTGGCGTATTACTGGCTATGACTATAAGACGTATGACTTACCATATGATGGATTTGATAGAATTTAATTAGCAGCCATTTCTTAAGTCGCTTGATTGACATCAGTAAAATTTAATTGTTATACTAATCGTATAGAATAACACTAAGGTGGGCCTTGATAGAGCGAAATGTTCGCCCCACAGTTATTATCCAAAATATAATATTTTATACCCCATACTTTGTATGGGGTTTTCTTATGTCTTGTTATTTCCTCATCTTGAATTGGATGTATTAATTTTATACAATATCTGTAATATTAATTTATGGGAATGTAGAGCATTTAGGAGAGATAGATGAGTGGTCAGAATTGGTGGCACCGGATAGGTTTAGTTGTGTGTATCGTGGCGAGTGTAGGCGTTGTAAGTGGTTGTGAGTTTAATATGGATAATTTAAAGACAAATAGTCAGGTGAAAGCTACGCAAAGCGATAGTGAGAAGGAAATCTGGCGCGTTTTTAGATTTTATTTGGCTGCCACAAATGAGTTTAATTTCACTAGTGTAAAATATAGTCATCAACATATGGAAACGGTGCAGCACGCACAACAAAATGTACCGCTAGCTGAGTTTAAGGTGCGGGATTATGAACGTCTTGAGCAAGAACTCATTGCGGCGCGAGAAGCGGGGCACACACATAGTGACTTGGAAGCAGCTACAGATGCTTTATTACCGGTATTACACGACGTTGTGGTAGTCGTGAAAGAGCTAGATACGTATTATAAAGAAAAACGCTATGAATCAGATAATTATGCATTTGCTCATACGCAGTTGGAGAA
>USAV01000080.1 GCA_900552715.1 uncultured Veillonella sp. | reverse complement strand
AGTACAAACTCTGACAGATTCAGTGGCGATGGCTATGAGGATCCACCTGTTCCCATCTCGAACACAGTAGTTAAGCTTATAAACGCCGAAAGTACTTGGCTGGAGACGGCCTGGGAGGATAGGAAGCCGCTGATTAACGAAAAGAAAAAGGTCTACCTAAAGGTAGGCCTTTTTCTTTTTGCTAGTCTTCGACTAGCTAACCCTACTAGAGCCGCCTCCAGCCAAGGTTGTAGAGGTTGTATCTATGTAAGTGTCCGTGTAAGACGGCGCTGGGAAAAGCAGGGCAGTAGAAGATGGAGGAGTGAAACGACGACAGATTCACTGCATCGCTTTCTTCCGAACGTAAGATTTACCGAACTGCGGAGCAGAGAAGGGAAATCCACAGTGAGGAAGCAAGTAGGGCAACCGAAGAGGACTTAGAACTAAGCGACGCAAATGACCCATATGAGTGCTTCCGAACGTAAGATTTACCGAGCTGCGGAGCAGAGAAGGGAAATCCACAGTGAGGATTGATAGGAAGCCGCGGCTAGTGGTAGATATAAACCATATCAAACCGATACCGCGGTGCGTAGCACCAATGGTATCGACCGTAAAGCCGCTTAGTAACTTCAAATATATGTAAATTAATAGCATTATGTAGACACGAGTACCAATGTTACCGAATTGTAAATGACTGTATAACTTTAAATATATGTAAATAACGAGCCCTATACTCTTGATCTCCAAGTTTATAGGGCTTTTTTATGTCTATTTTTGCATATTACTAATAAATATTTTCATTCATAGATTAATATGAATATCTTGTGAGGGATTTTCTTGATAATACTAGGTATGTGTGATATTCTCATTATATGCTTAAGTGGATTGGAGTGATTAGTTTATATGTATAAATATGGCAAGAGCTGTATTAAAAAATTATTATGTTTTCTCGCAATATGTATTGCAATTTTAGCTATCTCTTTTGGTGTTATGTGGGGGCTGTCTACTGATTATAAAATCTATGGTGTACCAGTTCTTAATTACCATCAAGTAAACGATGAAAAGCATTCAGCTTTGACTCTTCATGTTGATCAGTTTAGAGAGCAGATGGAGTATTTACATAATCAGGGATACAACACGATTACATTAGATCAATTATATGATTATTTAGAAAATGGTGCTGAATTACCCAATAAGCCAATTGTTATCACCTTTGATGATGGCTATGTAGATAACTATAAAAATGTATTGCCTATTTTAAAGGAATACAACATGAAGGCTACCTTGTTTATGATTAGTGATGCAGCTAATACGCCTGGTTTTGTTTCTACAGAACAAATGCACCAAATGGAAGCGGGTGGATTTGATATTCAAGGCCATACAAATCATCATAAAATTTTAACAAAAATTGACCCTACCGAATTACCGGATGCTCTTCTTGGTGGGAAGACTTCTTTGGAGGGGATTTTGGGTGAGCCTATTGAGTATCTAGCATATCCTGGTGGGTTTAACGATATGCTCGTTCAATATGTAACTAAACAATCTGGTTACAAAATGGCTTTCACAGTACAACCGGGTACAGTACAGCCAGGCGATAATTTATATGCCTTAAATCGATTGGCTATATTCCAAGGTGACACACCGTACTTATCGTTCTGGTTACGCCTACATTGTGCACCATTTATTCACTATACATGGTCATTACGTGATTTTTTACGCGATAATGGATGGCCTACATTAGCATCTATTATTCCGTTATTCTAGGAGGAACTATGTCTTACGAAGTATTAGCAAGACCTTTACGCGTTGCTATTTTAACAGTTTCTGATACGCGTACCTTTGAAACTGATAAAGGCGGTAATAAAGTACAAGAATTTTTAGAACAAGCAGAGCATATTGTGGCAGATCGTAAAATTGTTATTGATGATTACAATGAAATCAGAAATGCAATGATCCCATGGTGTAATGATGAATCTATTGATGTTATCATTTCTACAGGTGGTACGGGAATTGCTAAGCGCGATGTAACTATTGAAGCAGCTAATAGTCTCTATGAGAAACATATCCCTGGTTTCGGGGAAATCTTTAGATATTTGTCCTATACAGAGGATATTGGGACTAAGGCGATGGCATCTCGTGCAGAAGCGGGAGTCAACAATAACACCTTGATGTTCTCTGTTCCAGGCTCTGTAGGTGCGGTTACTTTGGCGATGAGTAAACTTATTATTCCTGAAATGGCACATCTCGTACGAGAAATTACAAAATAATCTATAAAGACTGCTCATACGTGGGCAGTCTTTTTTGATAATATAAATCAAAAAATGATTTTGTGGACATAAAAATATTCAGGTATAACCTAATTTATAGGCTTAAAATCTATATATGTTAATTCTCAATAAATAAAACAATACCATTGCAGTATTGTTTTATTTCGATTATACTAGATTTAGTAATACGTTTGTCCGAGTGCACGAGAAAGGAGACCTTATGAAGTTAAATCAGGCCACGGATTATGCATTTCGCATGGTCTTACATATGGCGCTCTTACCTTCGGGAACGAAGCTAACGGGTTCTGTATTGGCTGAGCAAGAATTGATTCCAGAACGATTTTTGCTCAAGATTATGCGTAGTCTCATTGCAGCTGGGATTATGAAATCCTTTCGTGGTGTAGATGGTGGGTTTGCCCTCAATCGAGACCCTCAAGAGATTTCATTGCTCGATGTAATTAGAGCGGTAGAAGGGGATGCGTATTTACAACGGTGTTTATATGATGTAGGTTCTTGCTCTAAGTCTTGTATGGGACATTGTGCTATCAATGAAGCGATGGGAACAATTCAGGACCAATTAATCAATCAGTTGGAGCTGGTTAACTTTAAAACTCTTGCCCAACGTGAACAGTTGATTGCGTCTGAAGCGTTGCCATATTCACAAGCGCAATGATTCAAGGTTTTTAGCGAAAGCTCATCAAGTGATGTAGGTATTTTATTCTAAGGAGGAAAACACATGTTTGAAGCTGTAGATTTAGCTCGATTACAATTTGCGCTAACATCTATCTATCACTGGTTGTTTGTGCCGTTCACACTAGGCATGACAGTGACTGTAGCTATCTTGGAGTGGACATATGTGTCTACTGGTAAAGAAGTATACAAAAAAATGGCAAAATTCTGGGGCAAATTGTTCCTAATTAACTTTGCTATGGGTGTGGTAACTGGTATTGTTCAGGAATTCCATTTCGGTATGAACTGGGCAGAATATTCTCGTTTTATGGGTGACATTTTCGGCGCTCCATTGGCCCTTGAAGCATTAATGGCATTTTTCTTGGAATCTACATTCATGGGTGTATGGATCTTCGGTTGGGACCGTTTGAATAAAACTGTTCATGCCCTTGTAGCTACGTTGGTGGCATTAGGTACAAACCTATCCGCATTCTGGATTCTCGTAGCAAACTCCTTCATGCAACATCCTGTAGGTTATGTAATCCGTAATGGCCGTGCAGAAATGGATAATTTCTTAACAATTGTTCAAAATGGTTATGTACCAGGCCAATTCTTCCATATCGTGTTAAATGGTTTATTAACAGCAGGCGTAATTATCATGGCCATCAGTGCTTGGCACTTATTGCGCAACAATGCGACAGACTTCTACCGTCGTTCTGCTAAATGGGGCATGGTTATTGCTCTTGTATTCGGTACTTTAGGCGCTTTGGCAGGTCATCATCAAGGTCAATACATTACAAAAGTACAACCTATGAAAATGGCTGCTATGGAAGCATTGTGGGAAACACAAGATCCTGCTCCATTCTCTTTGGTAGCTAACATTGATACTAAAGCTCAAAAGAATACGGGCGCACTTGAAATCCCTGGTGGTTTGTCCTTCTTAACTCAAAACTCCTTTACTTCTGGTAAAGTAGAGGGTATTAAAGATCTTCAAGCCAAATCCGAGGCTCAATACGGTCCTGGTAACTATATTCCAGATGTTCCAGCAATCTTCTGGACATTCCGTGTCATGGTTGCAGCTGGTTCCATTATGTTGCTTGTTGCATTCGTAGGTCTTATCCTTAATGCAAAAGACAAATTGGTTGGAAATCGCACATTCTTAAAAATTATGTTCTGGACATTGCCATTGCCATTCATTGCTCATTCCACAGGTTGGTTTGTAGCAGAAGCAGGTCGTCAACCATGGCTTGTAAATGGCTTGCAATTAACTGTAGACGGTGCTTCTAAATCCGTTACAGCTCCAGAAATTATGACTACTATCATCGGCTTCACAGTTGTGTATATCGTAGCAGCTATTGCGGCTCTCTACCTTGCTGTAGAACACATCAAAAAAGGTCCAGATGGCAATCCATCTCACGATGTAGTTGAAAAAGAGGAGGCGAGATTATGGAATTAATTTTTAATAACCTTGAAGTGGTATGGTTTATTTTAATTACTGTACTATTCGCTGGCTTCTTCTTATTAGAAGGTTTTGACTATGGTACTGGTATTTTATTACCATTCATCGGTAAAACTGACGTTGAACGTCGTCAAATGATCAATGCCTTGGGTCCTGTTTGGGATGGTAACGAGGTATGGATGATCACTGCTGGTGGTGCATTATTTGCATCCTTCCCTCATGTATATGCTACGTTGTTTAGTGGTTTCTATTTAGCGTTATTCTTAATGCTTGCGGCTCTTATTATCCGCGGTGTATCTTTTGAATTCCGCTCCAAGAGCCCTAACTTGTTATGGCGTAAAACTTTTGACTACTGCATCTTCTTCGGTTCCTTGATTCCTGCATTATTGTGGGGCGTTACAGTTGGTAACTTGATTCAAGGTACTCCTATCGATGCAAGCATGACATATGTAGGCACATTCTTTGATTTATTAAGCCCATACACAGTACTTTGCGGTATTGCGTTTATCTTGGTATTCACATACCATGGTGGCTTGTTCACTTCTATCAAAACAGCTGGTGCTGTTTCCGAACGCGCTCGCGCAGCTTCTTTGGTAGTTGGTGTTCCTACTGCAATCGGTGCTTTAGTATTGGTTGCTGCTACATATGTATGTACAGATTTGTTCAACTCTGTATTAGCAATCGTGTGCTTCGCATTAGCAATCGTGTTCTTCCTCATTTCTTGGGGTGCTGCACGTACTCGTAATACAAAATGGGGCTTTGTATTTAGCTCCTTAACTGTTATTTCTGTAACAGCTGCTTACTTTGCAGGTTTGTTCCCTCGCATCATGGTTTCTTCTTTGAATCCTGACTGGAGCTTAACTATTGCAAATGCAGGTAACTCTACTTACACATTGACGTTGATGACTTGTGTAGCCTTCGTATTTGTGCCAATCGTATTGGCTTACCAAATCTGGGTATACTGGACATTCCGTCATCGTGTATCTGAAAAAGACTTACACTATTAATAGAATAGCTTTATAACTCTAGTGAGTTATAAAATTTAGGTCTCAATGTGAGGCGTGTCGTAGCGGCACGCCTCTTTTTTGTGGTAAGATGAATATAATATTGATAAATTTAGATTCATTTGATCGTATATATTGGATTCTAAATTCATATGATTTTTTATATTAACTATATTTACCATAGGGGATACTATGATACAGCGTACCGCCTTTAAAGCGTTGCTAGAACATAAAGGTCAGCTTTTATTACTAGGCTTAACTTGTTTAGTTGAAAGTCTATCCATTGTTGGGCAAGCTTGGTTCTTTGGAACCTTAATTAATAATTTTATTTTTTCTGAAAATACCTTACACGATGAAAGGTATACCATTATCTATTTAGGGATTGCTATTATTGTGAGATTACTAGCACATTATGTGCAAGAATCTGTAGCCAACCGATTGGGTAATGCAGTAAAAGCAAGTTTTAGAGAACGAGCTTTAGCACATATGTTTAAGCTAGGTGTTCAACATAAGGAGCGCCATGGCGATGTAATCCATATGCTTACAGATGGACTAGAGCAAGTAGATGCTTACGTAGCTCGTTATATTCCGCAAATTTTATATGCTATTATGATTCCTCTTATCATGGGTATTGCTATTGTAGATACATTGCCTATTATCGGCATCATTCTGATTGTTACAGTACCATTGATCCCATTCTTTATGATCTTAATCGGCAAGCAAGCAGATCGCCTCAATAAAGAACAGTGGGAACGTATGAGTTTCTTGTCTGGGCATTTCCTCGATGTATTGCAAGGTATCACCACATTAAAACTCTTTGGCCGTGCGAAGGATCAAATCAAGGTCATTGGTCGTTTATCTGAAGAGTTTAAAGACTCTACTTTGCGTGTGTTGCGTGTGGCGTTCTTATCTGCATTGGTTCTTGAACTTGTAAGTACTATTAGTACGGCTTTGATTGCTGTATACCTGGGCTTAACATTATTGGATGGGGAGATTCCATTCTTTTCCGCCTTCTTTATTTTGTTATTAGCACCAGAGTTCTATACGCCATTTAGACAACTGGGGGCTGCATTCCATACGGGAATGGCAGGGAAGACCTCCATTTTAAAATACGAAGAGTTTATGAATCGCCAGCCATCGTTACCTGTAGGTGGGAAATCTAAACTTCAAGGACCTATACAAGATATTGAAATTAAGGATTTAACCTTTACCTATGAAGATAGTGAAAATGGGGTACAACATATTTCATTAGAGGCTAAACGCAATTCTCCGATAATGCTTGTTGGTGAAAGTGGAGCCGGGAAATCTACAATCGCTCATATTATTGGAGGCTTTTTAACTGCTCCTAAAGGTGCTGTTGTCATTGATGGTCTTGATGTTTGTGACATCGATGTTGAGTGGTGGCGCCACCAAATTACCTATGTATCCCAGCATCCTCATATTATGAAAGGAACCTTACGTGATGTATTATCCTTTGGAATGAATGTAAGTGATGAAGAGATTATAGCGGCATGTAAAGAAGTACAGCTACTGGATGTGATCAATAGACAACAAGAAGGTCTTGATACGGTTATTGGTGAAGGTGGCTTAGGTCTTAGTGGTGGCGAACGTCAACGGGTGGCGTTAGCACGTGCGTTCTTACGAAAAGGACAAGTGTTAATTCTCGATGAGGTAACAGCACATCTTGATGTAAAAACAGAATCTATCATAAGTAGTGCTATCCAACGTTTGATGGAGAATAAAATTGTTATTATTATTGGCCATCGCCTACAAACGATGCACTGGGCTTCTACGTTATACGTTTTAAAACAGGGGCGCATTATTCAACAAGGTTCTTATGAAGAGCTTATTGCGGTAGATGGATATTTTAAAGACCTAGTCATCTCTGGTTTAGGCGAATTTTCTTCAACTATTGAAGAGCAGTTGCAAACAGGAAAATCATTTGATATTCAAGATAGAGATGACCTAGATCATTCAATTCCTGTTGATAAAAAAGGTGCTTATGTACGCGGAAACGATACACATACATCTGAAGTGTCAACGGCTAATATGGGCTTACAAGGATGGCGTTTATTATTCTCTGTATTAAGTCCTGCAAAGTGGTCTTTAGTATTAGCTTTGATTTTTACATTTTTAACGGTATTCATGAATGTAGGGCTTTTAACTGTGTCTGCATGGTTATTGGCTTCAGCTGCATTGCAACCAGGCCTTACTTATTTGAGCCTTGCCATTGTAGGGGTTCGATTCTTCGGCGTTAGCCGTGCCGTATGTCGCTATTTTGAGCGCTATACATCTCATCGGATGGCATTCCAAGGATTATATGGTTTGCGTGTATGGTTCTATGCTCATTTGGAACCATTAGCACCAGCTATTCTTAAACGCTTTGGTGCGGGGGATATGTTAGGCCGTATTATGGGGGATATAGAAGTATTACAATTCTTCTATTTGCGCACATTAATTCCTCCTGTAGCAGCCATTGCTTTAACTGTTTTAGTAGCCTATGGCGTTTCTACGATTGATAGCACTTTGGTTACGCCTATAGTTTTGTCGTCCCTAGTATTAGGTTTGATATTGCCTTTAGTTGTATATGCTCATAATAAACAATCATTGACTGAGATTGGACCTCAACAAGGGGAGTATAAATCACTATTAAGTGATACTATGGATAGCTTAGAGGATGTCATTAGCTATGGCAATGAAGATTTAGTCTATCATCGTATTCAACATATGATGCATACTGTTGATACTAATAAGGGTGTTATTGAGCGTGGCATGAACTTAGGGAATACGCTGTTCCTAGGTGGTGTGCAAATTACTGTTGTCATTGTAGCTATATTGGCTGCCAATGCTTTGACAGGCGCTTGGGCTAGTGTTATGGTAGCGGTTGCTGCCATTGGTACACAAGCTTGGTTTGAAGCGTTACAACCTATGATTGCTGCCGTTCATCATGGTGCTGAAAGTAAGGTAGCTACGATTCGTCTCATGGCACTCGCCAATGAGCCAATGCCTGTGGTAGACCCAAAGGCACCAAAACCATTCAATGCTAATCGAGATATTACCTTTACGGATGTATGTTTTGGTTATAATAAAGATCGTTGTATTTATGAACATCTTAGATTAGGCATTAAACAAGGGCAATCAGTTGCCATCGTTGGTGCTAGTGGCTCTGGTAAGACTACATTATTTAATATGCTTGAGCGTTTATATGATTATGGTGGTTCCATCCATGTAGG
>USAV01000079.1 GCA_900552715.1 uncultured Veillonella sp. | reverse complement strand
TCTTTCCATGCAGTATGTTGCATTTTGCACCTCCATAAAAGGATATAACTATAGATTTCTATGCCTATAGTGTACAATGTTTGTCACGATTTAACAAATTTTAAATGATATATATTTTCAATACATACTATGCGATTTTCGTAAGAATGGATGTTATTTGTAATTTAATAATATTGAAAACACTATATAAATACATTGAAAGTATAACTAATTACTTGATTTATTTGAGTTTGGGTTTTGAAGAATCAATTATTATATTATCTTTAAATAATGAAAATTTATATCAATAAATAGAGAGTGTTCGATATGTTGTGATGTATCTTCTTGGAATTGTAGGGGCTTATTATGGTAATATTTAGATAGTATTGATTATGGAATTGTGTAGAAAGGTAGATGCTAATGACAAATCGTATGAAAGCCATTTTAGGGGCATCTGCCACAATCGCTGTATGGGCAACAGCCTTTCCTTTTGGTAAGTTGGCTTTGCAATCAGTAGACGCACTGACACTCTCTGTAGCGAGGGTTGTAGGTGGTGCTATACTCATGCTAATTATCGGTGTATTTAAGGGATTACACATCCCTACATCTTGGCGTGAATGGGGTATATACATTTTGTTAGGCGCTACAGGTAACTTCGTTTATCAAATTGTGTTTAATGAGGGATTGCGAACAATACCGGCCGCTACATCTAGTATTATTATGGCTTTAACACCAATGACAACAGCACTGATGGCATTGGTAGTCTATAAGGATAGAATACGCCCTATAGGTTGGCTCTTCACTATAACTGCTTTTGTAGGGGTAGCCATCATTATCCTTTGGAATTCCACTCTGACCATTCCAATGGGGGCCATATGGACGTTGATTGGTATGATACTATTTGCGGTTTATAATATTCTAAATCGCGGGCTTAGTCTGAAAGGTTATGACTCTATTACTATCGCTATGTGGTCCATGTTCACAGGTGCCATTATGGCACTACCTTTTGCAGATCATGCTATTGAAATGATTGGAGCTGCACCAATTACTGCGAAGCTTGCTATGATATACCTAGCATTCTTTTCCAGTGCATTAGGATTCGTATTCTGGAGCTATGCCTTTGAACATGCTGAAAAAGTTTCGGATGTAACCAATTTTATGTATATCTCGCCAATTGTGGTAGCCGTAGTAGCAGCCTTTTTATTAGGAGAATATCCTAATATGGGACTCTATATTGGAGCGCCAATTATACTAGGATCATTGTTCTTATTTAATCGATATAGATGATAGGTTTGATGTAAAGGACCAAAAGTATATAGATACGAAAAGAACCTCAACATTTTTGTTGAGGTTCTTTTTGTGTTTGACAGTCATTATAAATTGTAGTAATCTAAGTATACAATTAAAACATACCTTAAAGATATGTTTTAGAAAGATATTAATTCCTACTAATTTGTAGGGAAAGAGGTGGTACAGTGATTGCTATACGAAATGTAACGAAAGAGTTTGACGTTAATAAGCAAAAGGTTACTGCATTATCTGATGTAAACTTTACCATAGAAAAAGGCGATATATTTGGCATTATTGGCTTTAGTGGAGCTGGTAAATCTACACTGCTTCGCATGATTAATGCCTTAGAGGTACCTACCTCTGGTCATGTTGAAATAGATGGTGTGAATATCAATGGTTTAAGTTTTAATGAGCTTAGAAAGGTTCGTAAGCGCATCGGCATGGTTTTTCAACAGTTTAATTTGTTGAATGCTAAATCTGTGTATGATAATGTGGCTATCCCGCTAATTCTTAATAAGGTGCCAAAATCAGAGATTGATAAAAAGGTTAAAACCTTATTAGACTTTGTTGATTTAGGCGATAAAGCAAATGCCTATCCTGGAGAATTGTCTGGTGGTCAAAAGCAGCGCGTTGGTATTGCCCGTGCGTTGGCTACAGATCCATCCATATTGCTTTGTGATGAAGCAACTAGCGCCCTAGATCCAGATACAACAGAATCTATATTACAATTACTAGAACGTGTTAATCGTGAACTGGGTGTAACAGTAGTTATCGTAACTCATGAGATTGATGTAATTCAGAAAATATGTAATCGCGTTGTAGTTATGGAGCATGGAAAACTTATAGAGAACGGTTCTGTACTTGAGGTGTTTAGTAAACCTAAACACGAAACGACGAAACGATTTGTTAGAACTGTCATTCCTGATGAAATTCCATCAACAGTGAAACATACATTAGCTTGTGATAAAAGACCATATACCATTCTTAAAATGCATTTTTTAGGAAATAATACGACCGATAATGTTTTATATCATATTAATAAAACCTTTGATTTAGAAACGAGTGTATTATTTGCTACGGTAACAGAGTTAGAACATACTGTACTTGGTATATTCATAGTTCAGTTTATTGGTGATGATCTTGAGGTGGGCAAGGTAAAAGAATATCTTGTAACACAAGGCCTCGAATGGCAGGAGGTGACTATTTAATGGATTTCTTTATGCAAGAATTAGGCGTTCCTGGCTCCCAATTATTATTGGCCGCAGAGCAAACCTTATACATGGTATTTTTATCGCTCTTTATCGGTACGGTATTGGGGCTAGTTATAGCCGTTACCTTAGTAGTGACCAATCCGAATGGTATTGTTAAAAACAGTATTGTTTATAGCATTACAAATACAATTGTTAATATTGTGCGTTCTGTGCCATTTATTATTTTGATGGTGTTTATATTACCGTTAACTAAGATGATTGTAGGTACGCGTGTTGGTACAACAGCGGCTATTGTACCACTTGTTATATTCATTGCCCCTTATCTTGCTCGACTCTTTGAGAACTCTATTTTAGAGGTTAATAAAGGCATTATCGAGGCTGCACAGTCGATGGGGGCCTCTCATTTTGAGGTGATTTGGCACTTCCTTTTACCAGAGGCAAAGGGTTCGCTTATTTTATCTATTACAACGGGTACAATAGGTCTAATCGGTGCTACTGCTATGGCTGGTGCCATTGGTGCCGGTGGTGTAGGTGATTTGGCCCTCACATATGGTTATGAACGGTTGAACTTCCCATTGATGTTATTTACCGTTGTTATTTTAATAATTTTTGTTCAAATTATTCAAACAATTGGTAACTACTTTGCCCGTCGTGCCCGTCGTTCCTAATTGATGATATAGATTTCAGTGATGTTTATTGTAAAAGTATAGGAGAAAATACTATGAAATTTAAAAAGCTTCTTGCCCTTGGTGCGGCATTAGTATTTAGCGTAGCTTTTATCGCAGGCTGCGGTTCTAATAATAGCGATAATGGTGCAAAAAAAGAATTATCCTATAGTAAATCTCAAGGCCCTTATTCTGAATTGTTTGAAAAAGGTGTAAAACCAATTTTGGAGAAACAAGGTTATACCTTTAAAGGCGTAGATATGTCTGATTTGGTACAAGCTGACCAAGTATTAAGTGATGGTGAGGTTGACTTTAACGTTGAACAACATACAGCATACATGAAAAATTTTAACGAAAAACAAAATGGTCATCTTGTAGCATTAACACCAATTCCAACAGTACCAGCAGGTATCTTTAGTGGTTCTAAAACATCTTTAGATCAAGTGGCAGATGGCGACACTATTGCTGTACCTAATGATGCATCCAACATGGCTCGTGCTTATGCGTTATTGCAAAAAATTGGTTGGATTAAGCTTGATCCTAACAAAGATTTAGCAACAGTAACTCAAGCAGATATTATTGAAAATCCTAAACATCTTAAATTTACAGAAATGAAATCCCTTACAATTCCTTCTGTACGTACTGACTTCGATTATATCGTTATTACAGGCGCTATTATCTATAATGCAAAAATCGATCCTAAATCTGCATTGGCAAATGAAGACGTATTGCCACAATGGTTATTACAACTCGTAGTTAATGAGAAAAACAAAGATGCACAATGGGCAAAAGACATCGTAGCAGCTTACCACTCTCAAGAATTCAAAGACTACATGGAAAAAAATAACAATGGCCTATGGTTCGTACCAAAAGGTGAATAGAATATAATAATGTAATATATAGGCACGAATAGCTATATAGGAATGAATAAAAGAACCCTTAATGAGTTTTTACTTATTAGGGGTTCTATTTATATGAGATAACATGAGGATATTATAGGCTGATACAAGGGGGGGCTTTGGTAGATTGACTTATACTGTCATGCCTGCCGCATAGTTTTCATAGAGTTCTTTATAGTGACCACCACGCTCTATCAGTTCGTGATGTGTCCCTTGTTTCACAATGGTGCCGTTTTCTACTACTAGTAGGATGAAATTTATTACTAAAAGTTTATTATCAATTAATAAGTATTATGATTAAGTTTATATCATCTTATTAAAATTTTTGATATACTAAATAGGCAATTTTTGCAATTTTTGTTTTGAAGTAGTAAGGAGAGTTTCTAATGAAGTTGAATTGGAAATTATTCGCACCGCTTGTAGTAGCTATTATTGTATGGCTCATCGGTGCTCCTGAAGGTCTTAGCGCAAATTCTTGGATTTATGTAAGTATTTTCGCTGGCCTCGTGGTAGGGTTGATTTTAGAACCAATGCCACCAGCTTTTATCGGTATCATTGCTGTTACCGTGTCTATGTTGTTTAAGGTTGGTCCTGCCCCTGTGGTAGATAAAGCAACCGGTGTCGCTAAGGCGATTACTGATGCGCAAGCTATCAGCTGGGGCCTTAGTGGTTTCTCTAATGCCATCGTATGGTTGATCTTTGCCGCTTTCATGATTGGTATTGGTTATGAAAACTCTGGCCTTGGTCGTCGTATTGCTTTGTTCCTCGTAGCAAAGCTTGGTAAGTCTTCTTTAGGTCTTGGTTATGCCATCGCTATTACTGACCTTGTGTTGGCTCCATTTATTCCAAGTAATGCGGCTCGTTCTGGTGGTACGATTTACCCAATCGTATCTAGTATTTGTCCGATGTTTGATTCCTATCCAGATAAGAACCCTCGTAAAATTGGTTCCTATTTGAACTGGGTAGCATTGGCAACTACATGTGTATCTAGCTCCATCTTCTTGACTGGTGCGGCGCCAAACCCATTGGCTCTAGAATTGTCTGCTAAATCTGGTATCGTAGCGGCGAACTGGGGCACATGGTTCTTGGCATTCTTGCCAGTAGGCCTTATCTTGTTCATTATCACTCCATTGTTGACCTATGTATTCTGCAAGCCAGAGGTAAAAGGTTCCCCTGAAATTGCAGCTTGGGCAAAGGATGAGTATAAGAAACTAGGCTCCATGACACGCAGTGAAATCTTCATGGCTTTGATTTCCGTGTTGGCTCTTGTGTTGTGGATTGGTGCTTCTACATTCAAAGTAAACCCTACAACAACAGCGTTGATCGTTATTATTTTAATGATTTTCACTAAGATTATGACTTGGCAAGACTTCCTTGCTAATAAACCAGCATGGAATGTTTTGACTTGGTTTGCTACACTCGTACCTATGGCTTCTGGCCTTAAAAATGTAGGTTTCTTAGACTGGCTTGCTAAATCTGCTGGTGGCTCTTTGGTTTCTTTAGATCCTACAATGGCAGTTCTTGGTTTATTGTTAGCATTCTGCTTACTTCGTTACTTCTTTGCTTCTGGCACTGCTTATGTAACAGCTATGGTAGGCTTGTTTGCTACTCTAATTCTTCAAATTCCTGGTGTTGATCCAGCTCAAGTTATGTTGATTCTGTTAGTACCAATGGGTATTATGGGTATCCTTACACCATATGGTACTGGTCACAGCCCAATCTGGTTTGCTAGTGGCTATAACAAAGGTCCTGAATTCTGGAAATTAGGCGCTATCTTTGGGATTATCTACCTTGCTATCTTTATTGTGGTGGGTATTCCATGGATTCAGTTCGTAATGCCACTTTTAGGATAGGCTTTCCGCCGCCATATGTCTCTCTGCGCTCCATTCGCTGTAAGTCGCTGGATAGACATATGGCGGCTTCTTCTATCTTAAAATGGCAAAACTCACTTCAAGAGGGCAAGTCGCTTAGAAGATACAATGCGGCTTCTTTTTATCCTGAAATGGCAATACTCACTCTCGGAAAAATAAGTCGCTGGACAGAGAGATGGCGGCTTTTCTATCATAAAATGGCAATACTCCACATAACTCGACAAATCTAAAAAAATAAATATAATAGTAGAGTGATAGTAAATTTCTTGTCTAGTTTCTGATGGAGGTGTTTATTATGTCTGCTTCAGAGCGTGTGGTACAGTCGATTTTGTATGAGGTTGGTTGTATTTTAATCGGTTGTTTGGTGATGTTGTTTGTTCCGCATGATGGACAGCCTTTTGTATTGATGGTTATTTTTTCCTTGCTAGCTATGGTTTGGAATTTTGTGTTTAACTGGATATTTGATAAACTAGTACCAGGTGATCGATTAGAGCGGGGTCCTGTAATTCGTACGATTCATGCAGTATTGTTTGAAGGTCTATTTATGATTGCCACTGTACCGATTATTATGTACATGATGCATATGAGTTTTTGGATGGCTTTTGTGACGGATATAACGATGACATTAGTTATCCTAGGTTATACTTATGTTTATAATTGGGTATATGATCGGGCACGTCTATATTTTGTAGAAGCTTAGTTTTATTATATGAGGTAAGTACCTCTTAAAAATCTATATTGTATAGTAGGAGGTTCTTATGTCTACCAAATCTATTACGGGCACAGGCCTATTGTTGGCCGTAGCCTTATTGGCGCAAAGCTTGCGTCTCATTTTCCCATTTATTCCTAATCAGGTGAGTATGTTCCTCATCGGTTCTATTACATCTGCTACATTTGTACTAGCCACATGGCGCTATGGTTGGAAAAATGGTCTCGTTATCGCCTGGATTGCGCCTGTAGTAGCGCATTTACAAGGTATGTTGCCGTTGCCACCGTTTATTTTGATTACCGCCCTTGGCACGACTGCCTATGTATTTGTAGCCTATTGGTTACAACATAAACCGAAGGTATTGCTTATTGTTGTGGCGGCTTTAGTGAAAGCAGGTGTTCTATTCGGTGGATATTCTTTGTTCTTCTCTCTATTCCAATTTCCACCGAAGATTGTAAATACTATGTTGTTTGTGTCTAGTTGGCCGCAACTAGTGACGTCTTCTTTGGGCATTATCTTGGCATTGCTTATTACAAAACGTACAAAAAATTAGGCTAACTTAACCTAGAGTTATGGCAAGCCATTCAAAATAGATATGACTTTTTGGGGGCACTCATGGCGTATGAGTGCCCATTTTTGTTGACCTTAATCATTGTCTACTTTTATAATTAATATATTGTATACAAATATGAGGAGTTGAATGGAATGAAATTTAATACAAAATGCGTTCATGGCAGCGGTAGACCAGATAGCACTGGTGCAATTTCCCCTGCAATTTATATGTCTAGTACATTTTCCCATCCAAAGTTGGGTGATACAACAGGATATCAATATACACGTGAGTCTAATCCAACACGGGATCGTTTGGAACAATTGATTGCAGGTCTTGAAGATGGTAAGGATGCATTGGCATTCTCTTCCGGTATGGCCGCAGTGGACGCTGTATTCCATCTATTCTCCCCTGGAGATCACATCATTTTAGGTGATGATTTGTACGGTGGCTCTATCCGTATGTTCACAAATATTTACGAACAAAATGGCATTGAGTTTACCTATGTAGGTACATCTGATCTTGATGCGGTGAAAGCAGCTTTCAAACCGAATACAAAGGCTGTTTATATTGAAACACCTACCAATCCTATGATGGAGATTACTGATATTCGCGCTCTCTGCGCGTTAGTCCATGAGCGTAATGCGCTTGTAATCATCGACAATACATTCTTGAGCCCATATTTCCAAAAACCTTTAACGTTGGGTGCAGATATTGTCGTTCATAGTGGTACAAAATTCATCGGTGGTCATCACGATGTTATTTCTGGTTTTACCATTGTAAAAGACGATGAATTGGCTGCGAAATTGCGCTTAACTTATAAAACTGTAGGTGCTTGCTTATCTGCAATGGATAGTTGGCTCGTAATCCGCGGCGTCAAAACATTGGCCCTTCGTATGGAGCAACATCAAAAGAATGCCATTGCTCTTGCGGAATGGCTCAAAAAACAACCTAAAGTTACTAAAGTATTGTTCCCAGGTCTTCCAGAACATCCAGGCTATGAAATCAATAAAGCCCAAACGACTGGCTTTGGTGGCATGTTGTCCTTTGAAGTAGATAGCGAAGAAACTGCCAAAAAAGTATTAGAAGGCATTGAGCTTATTCAATTTGCTGAAAGTCTTGGTGGTACAGAGTCCTTGTTGACTTACCCTGTAACGCAAACACATCCAGATTTAAAACCAGAAGATGCAGAGCGCAAAGGTATTACACGTCGCTTATTGCGCCTATCTGTAGGTATTGAAGATACTGATGATTTGATTGCGGATTTGGAACAAGCTTTCAATAAATAAAGGAGTTCCTATGGGACAATATAATTTTGATCAAATTTTAGATAGAACTCACACAAAATCTTTAAAATACGATTTTGCTGTAAAACGCGGTAAACCAGCTGATGTGTTGCCATTCTGGGTGGCAGACATGGACTTTGAGGTTCCCCCTGAGTTAAAGCAAATCCTATTGGACCG
>USAV01000078.1 GCA_900552715.1 uncultured Veillonella sp. | reverse complement strand
TTGCCGCACCCGCATAGCGGGTGGTTTTATGATTCGCGACTACGTCGCGAACCAGTCTAAAGACAATAATAAAAAGAGGGTATCCCACCTTTATAGATAGGATACCCTCTTCCAATTAATTTCCGAACATTACGGTCCTTAGTCTGTATTTGTTATTAATTAGTGTGTGCTACTTTCAAAAGCAGCTTTCAACTCGCCTACAGCTTCAGGGACATAGTCTACGATAGAAGACATCAATGCATACATTAATGCTGGTTCAAACGCATCGTCACCACACATGTATACACAGTCTAAATACAGACTGGAATCTTGTTCATCAATATATAGCTTATAGTTTTTGTATGTCGCATTGTCGCGGTTGATCAACGCATTCAAGGCATTCATATTTTGTGCTGTTACCTTTTCAGGGCCTAACACCAAACGAATAACACTATAAATACTATTATCAAGAATGACAAATAACGGCATATCCCACAACGGGGATTTAATGTAAGAACGGTATACAACAGTACCGTCTTCATCCTCAAAATCCTTACGTTCAAAGGATGTGATTTCTTCGTCTTTTAAAAACTTATCAAATAATAATGCTTTAGGATTCATAACAACCTCTATTTAGCTAAACCAGCTACTTTAAGAATGCCTTTATGTACAGCATCTAAATGTGGTTGAACGACTTCAAGCAATAAATTAACTACTACTGTAGGATCAAATTGCTCAGTCAAACCAGGAACAGACACATCCATATAGATGTTTTTGTCTTCATTGCTCACATAGTATTTAGATACTTTATAATCTTGATTCAATGTGTTAAGTTCTTTCAACACAGCAGGAATCACTTTTTCATCAATAGATGTTGTTGTGATAGCAATACGTGCATAGGAGAATGCAGAATCATCCACAACGATGAATACAGGCAAGCTATGCTCATGAACATCCAAACGGCCGTGGTAAACGACTGTATGAAGGTCATCTGTCATTTCTTCCTTTGTAAACCAAGAGTTACCGCCTTTATTTAAGTCAGCAACGAGTAAGTCAAATTTTTCTGCTTTTTGATTCATAATTCCCTCTACAAATAATCAGACTATTAGTCTTCAATAAATACACAACCATTGTCTTTAAATTCTTTAATACGAACTAAAGACTCAACACGATACCCTGCATTTTCAAGGCGTTCACGACCAGGTTGGAAGGATTTTTCGATAGCGATCGCCATACCAACCACTTCATCACCAGCGTCTTCTACCAATTTAGCAAGGCCCATAGCAGCCTCACCAGATGCCAAGAAGTCATCGATAATCAACACTTTTTCACCGGCTGGCAAGAATTTTTTAGAAATAGTAATATCGTAGTTTTCCTCTTTTGTATAAGAGTACACAACACTATGATATACATCATCTACCATAAGAATAGATTTTTTCTTACGCGCAAATACTAATGGCACATCAAGTTCAAGAGCAGCCATCAACGCCAATGCAATGCCAGATGCTTCAATAGTAACAATACGTTGTACACCTGCATCACGGTAACGATCGGCGATTTCTTTACCGATTGCTTTAAACAATTGTGGATCGATTTGATGATTCAAGAAACCATCTACTTTTAGCACGCGATTATTGAGGACAATCCCCTCTTCACGAATGCGTTGTTTTAGTAATTCCATGTGCTCTTACCTCCGCAGCATAACTATCTTTAAATTTTAACGTAAATAACCCCTTAGGGTCAACCTATATCAAGTAAAAGACTTAACAATACAGCTAGAAAAATAGCTCTCTTTAAGACTTCAAAACTTTCCACACTAAATTATAAAATTCAGTAGGTTTATAACAATATAATATAGCACAGATAACAGTACTCTAAAATATAAAAAGACACACTTTCTGAAAATTCTCATAAAGTGTGTCTCATTATTATAAGACCTTATCGCGAGTACTTTCACGATTAACGAGCAAGGATGTGAAGCGCGCAGCCCCTTCAGATTGAGGTACCAAACGAGAACGGACAAGTACAATATCACGTGTTGGCACTGGAATATCTGTATCTATACGTACCACTGTACCTTCTTGCATCTTTTGTTGCACTACATGGTTAGGCAACATGGAAATACCCATGTTAATTTCTACAAGATCAAGCAGCACATCGACGCTACCTAATTCAAAACGTGGTTTACGGCATGCGCCATGAGTTACTTCATCGAAGAAGGTACGGCTCGCAGAGCCTTTATGCAAGAGCAAAATAGGCTCATTAAGAAGACGGCCTTGATCAAAGAAGCCTGCCCCTTTATAGTCAGGACCACCAACAAATACATCTTGAATTGTAGCTAATGTAGTTACCTCTAGTTGAGGATTATCACGCAAGCCTTCATAATCGTTAACCACCGCTAACTGTGCTTCTTTGTTGAGTACTAACTCTACACAATCAGGTGATGGTCGGTTAATGATATGTAGTCCGATTTCACTTTCTTGCAATTGCCATTTATGGAAGTAAGGCAATAAGAAATGGCGACATAATGTATCTGTAGCAGCAAGATTTAAACTTTCATAAGCTTGGCTAACACGTTCTTGTAATTGAGTTACCCCATTATCAAGAATGGAAAATGCCTTAGCTACTGTATCAAACAATTCTTTGCCTTCTGGAGTGAACCCTACAGATTTTGTAGTACGCACAAAAAGAGGCATATTAAGTTCACCTTCTAATTGCTTAATACTTTGGCTGATGGCGGATTGAGAAACGCCTAACTCTTTGGCTGCACGGGAAAAGGATAAATATAAGCCTACCCCTAAAAAGGTTCTATATAAATCTGCAGATACTGCCATTTTATTCACCTCTGTTATATACTAATAGTAGTGTCTTACTTTTAAATATACATATCATTTACTATATTATAAGCATGGACTCTCAATATATAATGAATATGTAGAAATCTTCATGAAAGTTAGGTCTTATGACCTTCATGAACCTTTCATATTTATTAGTATTTCTAATCTTTTCATAAGTAAGATTATCTTTACTTATAAGTCTAGACCGACTATACTTAATTTGTCAATATCCCACAGGGAATTATATACATTACAGGAGGCTACAATGGCTATACAACGATTATTCGTAACAAAACGAGAATCTTTCAACCAAGAAGCACAACGCATGTTACAAACCTTACAACAGGAATTATCTATGCCTGCTACAGGGGTAACCATCTACGAGCGTTATGATATCGAACATGTAGATGCAAAAGATTTAGAGGCTGCAAAAAACCTTATCTTCTCCGAGCCTCCTGTAGATACAGTATTAGAAGAAATCCCAGCTGTACAAGGTTTCGTTTTTGCTGTTGAATATGTGCCAGGTCAATACGATCAACGTGCTGACAGTGCTGAACAATGTATTTCCATGCTCACCCTTACATCTGGCCACATCGTTCGCTGTGCCCGCGTATATGCTATTGAAGGTACTTTCACCAAAGAACAAGAAGAGGCCATCAAAGCATACTATATTAACCCAGTAGATTCCCGCGAAGCGAGTCTTGAATTACCAACTACATTGGCCCTTGAATTAGAAGATCCTAAACCAGTGGCAACAATCGACGGTTTTACAGACATGAGCGATGCTGATTTAGAAACTCTCATCGATAGCTATGGTCTCGCTATGACATTGGCAGACCTCAAATTAATCAAGCAACAATATGCAGAGGTAGAACACCGCAATCCTACCATTACAGAAATTCGCCTCTTCGATACCTATTGGTCCGACCACTGCCGTCACACTACATTTATGACGGAATTAACGGATATTACCATTGAGGATAGTCGTTTCACAGGTGCTGTAAAAGAAGCCCTTGAAGAATACATGGAAGGCCGCGCTGAGCTATATACAACAAAGAAAAAGGCTCGCTCCCTCATGGACATGGCAACACTAGCAGTCAAAGAGTTGCGTCATGCAGGCGGTTTAACAAATCTTGATGAATCCGATGAAATCAATGCATGTACAATCATCGTTCCTGTTGATGTAAACGGCAAAACCGAAGAATGGTTGTTATTATTCAAAAACGAAACTCATAACCACCCTACTGAAATCGAACCATTTGGTGGTGCTGCAACTTGCTTAGGTGGCTGTATCCGCGATCCATTGAGCGGTCGTGCTTATGTATACCAAGCTATGCGTGTTACAGGCGCTGGCGACCCTCATACTAGCCTTGAAGATACGTTAGAAGGCAAATTACCACAAAAGAAAATTACCCAAGAAGCTGCTCGTGGCTACTCCTCTTACGGCAACCAAATCGGCCTTGCTACAGGTGAAGTAAAAGAATATTACCATCCTGGTTATGTAGCTAAACGCATGGAAATCGGTGCGGTTATCGGTGCAGCACCTCGCAATCAAGTACGCCGTGAAGTACCAGTTGCAGGCGATGTAGTAGTATTACTAGGCGGTAAAACTGGCCGTGATGGCTGTGGTGGCGCTACTGGTTCCTCTAAAGAACATACCGTAGAATCCCTTTCCACATGTGGTGCAGAGGTTCAAAAAGGCAATGCCCTTACAGAACGTAAAATTCAACGCCTCTTCCGTCGCGGTGAAGTAACAACGCTTATTAAACGTTGTAATGACTTTGGTGCAGGCGGTGTATCTGTTGCTATCGGTGAATTAACAGATGGTGTAACTATCAATCTTGATTTAGTTCCTAAAAAATACGCTGGCCTTGACGGTACAGAGCTAGCCATCTCTGAATCTCAAGAACGTATGGCTTGCGTCATCGCCGCAGCCGATGTAGAAACATTCAAAGCCTATTGCGACGAAGAAAACTTAGAGTGCACCGTTGTAGCTGATGTAACTGATACAAATCGCCTCATCATGAACTGGAACGGCGAAACAATCGTAGATATCAGCCGCGACTTCTTAAATACAAATGGTGCTAGCCAACAACAAGAGGCTATCGTAACAGCTCCAGCAGATCGTTCTTACTTCTTACGCGGTTCTTCAAGCGCAGATAACTTCAAAGAAAAATGGCTTGACGCAGTATCCGATTTAAATGCCGCTTCCCAACAAGGTTTAGCAGAACGCTTCGATAGCACTGTTGGTGCTAATACAGTGCTCATGCCATTCGGTGGCAAGTTCCAAAAGACGCCTACCCAAGGTATGGTCGCAAAATTACCTGTATTAAATGGTGAAACTACAACTGCGAGCATCATGACACATGGCTTCGTACCAGAATTATCTGCTTGGAGTCCATACCATGGCGCACAATATGCAGTACTTTTATCTGTAGCTAAATTAGTAGCTCTTGGCGGTCGTCGTGAGGATGCATACTTAACATTGCAAGAATACTTTGAACGCCTCAATTCTAAAGAATCTTGGGGCAAACCTGTAGCAGCCCTTCTCGGTGCCTATAAAGCTCAAAAAGAACTTGAAATTGGCGCTATTGGCGGTAAAGATTCTATGAGCGGTACCTTTATGGATCTTACAGTTCCTCCTACCCTCGTATCCTTTGCAGTTGGTACAGCCCATGTAGATAACATTGTAAGCCAAGACCTTAAAGGTGTAGATCATCGCCTTGTATTCTTCGATGTACCTCGTACATACGATGACACTCCAGATTGGGATCGTTTCAAGGAAAACTGTGAAGTTTTACATGAACAAATTGAAAAAGGTCGCGTTTACTCTGCTTATGTAGTTGACCAAGGTGGCATCCCTGAAGCAGTTACCAAAATGGCTCTCGGCAACAACATTGGCGTTAAATTCGATAAATATGCTGAACGAGCTATCTTCCAACCAGCTCTTGGTGCATTTATTGTAGAAGTAGATATTAAAGCTGTTAACTATCTCTTAGAATTACCAGGTCTTAAAGTAATCGGTGTAACACAAGCAAATCCTGTTATTGAATGGGCCGACCAATCCGTATCTCTTAAGGAAATTCAAGCAGCTTATGAAGCGCCATTAAATGATATCTTCCCTATGCATGCACCAAACGGCACTGGCGAAGCAGTAGCGTACATCCACGACCAACATGCTAAACCTCGCAGTACATCCCTAGGAGCAAAACCTAAAGTACTCATTCCTGTATTCCCTGGTACAAATTGTGAATTTGATTCTGCTCGCGCCTTTGAACGTGCTGGGGCAGAAACAGATATCGTAGTCATTCGTAACCAAACACCAGAACAGTTAAAAGAATCTATCGATGTAATTAAAACGAAATTGGCAGAATCCCAAATTCTTATGTTCCCTGGTGGCTTCAGTGCTGGTGATGAACCAGATGGTTCTGGCAAATTCATGGCTACCCTCTTCCGCAATCCATACCTTGCAGAAGGTTTAGAAAACCTCTTGTACAAACAAGATGGGCTTGTACTTGGTATTTGTAATGGTTCCCAAGCCCTTATCAAGTTAGGCTTGTTGCCAGGTGGTCATATCGAAACATTAACGGCAGATCATCCTACATTGACGTACAACACAATCGGTCGTCACTTGTCTCGTATGGTTAACACTAAAGTGATTTCCACTAAATCCCCTTGGATGAGTGATGCTAAAGCAGGTGAAATCTACACTGTGCCAATTTCTCACGGCGAAGGTCGCTTCATCGCTTCCCCTCAACAAGTATTGGAATTCAACAAAACTGGTCAAATCGCTACGCAATATGTAGACTTTGATGGTATTGCCTCCATGGATAGCCGCTTCAATCCAAATCAATCTGTAGCTGCTATCGAAGGCATTTATAGTCCAGATGGTCGCGTATTCGGTAAGATGGCTCACTCCGAACGCTGCGGTGCTGGTATCAGTAAAAATATTCCTGGTTTATTAGAAATGCCAATCTTTACATCTGGTGTAAAATACTTTAAATAATTAATGATTATTCTTTCCTGTGAAAGCCTACTCCTTTGGGTAGGCTTTTCAATATTGATTTTTTTCGAAAATATTAGTATTATAAGTTGATGATATATTTACGAACATGAGAATTCGTGTAAACCTATACATAACAAATGTGAGTTAAGAAAGGATTTTATTATGCATTGTGCTCAGAAAATGACCCATAATATCTACTGGATTGGTAGTAATGACTGGACTACAGAACGTTTTGAAAACTTATTCCCTATTCCAAATGGTGTTAGCTATAACAGCTATTTCATTGATGATGAAAAAACTTGTGTTGTAGACTCTGTTGATGCTGAAATTCGCGAAGAATACTTTGATAACTTGACTTACCTATTGAATGGTCGCGACCTTGATTACATCATCGTTAACCATATGGAACCAGATCATTGCCAAACATTGTTGGAAACATTGGAACGTTATCCAAACTGTAAAATGGTTGGTAATGCTACAACATTCCGCATGTTTGAGCAATTCTACAATTCTCCAAAACCAGACCAATATTACACTGTAAAAGAAGGCGACGAAATTTGCCTTGGTAAACATACGCTTGTTTCCTACACTATGCCAATGGTTCACTGGCCAGAAGTAACTTGTACATATGAAAAATCTACAGGCACATTGTTCTCTGCAGATGCTTTTGGTACATTCGGTACAGTTAACGGCAATATCTTTGCGGACCAAACTGATTACGTTGCTACATACGAAGAAGAAGCTCGTCGTTACTACACAAACATCGTTGGTAAATACGGCCCTCAAGTACAAAATGCAATTCGCAAAGTTTCCGGTCTTGATATTAAACGTATTGCTCCACTTCATGGTCCAATCTGGCGTACACCAGAATCTATCCAATATATCTTACACAAATATTTGCACTGGTCTAGCTACACAGCTGAACAAAAAGGCGTTGTTATCGCCTTCGGTTCTATGTACGGCAACACTCGTGCTATCGCACAACAATTAGCTAAACAATTGTCTAAACGCGGTGTTACAGATATCAAAATTTACGATGTTTCCAAAACTAATGCTTCCTACATCATCTCCGATGCTTGGAAATATACTAACTTGGTAACAATCGCTCCTACATACAACTTGAACCTATACCTTACAATGGAAAACTTCATTCATGAGTTAAAAGCTCTTAACTTCCAAAACCATAAGGTATCCATCATTGGTAACCACTCTTGGGCATCTGCCGCAATGAAAACAATGGTAGCACACTTCGAAAACGACTTCAAAGATATTGAAATCGTATCTGAACCACTTGATATCAAATCCTCTTTAAAAGAAGAAGATCTTCCAAAAATCGAAAAAATGGCAGACGATATCAAAGCATCCATCGATGCAGCTGAAATCAAAGAAGTATTATAATACACAAACTAAAGGCCGCCTGTTTAGGCGGTCTTTTTTCTTATACTTCAAAGGATACATATCTTACGTTTTAACAATATGTGGCGTAACATTTTTACAATTTAATTATTACTACTAACAGTAGAAACTTAGCTAAATTTTTGGAGTTTAAAAGTCTTATGAAAGTCTAAGATTTTCACGATTTTTTGCTTGACATAAATCTAACTTTTTCATATACTATACAAGTACCTGTTACACAACAGAATACATGGAGAGGTGTCCGAGCGGCTGAAGGAGCATGATTGGAAATCATGTGTGCGGTTATCCCGTACCCAGGGTTCAAATCCCTGTCTCTCCGCCATAGTAAAAGCAGTGCTTATGCACTGCTTTTTTATTATATAAAACCAAGAGGTGATACGAATGTATCACCTCTTTTTATATCTCTTATATCAAACTTTAAAGTATTACATTTTACTACTACCAAACGACTAAATAAGAGAAAAGGCTATCGACTTAACATCGATAGCCTTTTATGTTTATATCATTAGTTTATATCACTATTTATGAATTTTGGCTTATAGGACAAAAAGTGTGTGTAAAAACCCTTATAACACTAGATATTTACTAGTGTTATAAGGGTTTAAT
>USAV01000077.1 GCA_900552715.1 uncultured Veillonella sp. | reverse complement strand
AAAATGTCCTATACTGGGTCCACTGGTGATGTATATGCACAAGGTGATGTAGTAGTGACTCAAGGTAATCAAACCTTGATGGCACCACGTATAGAAGGTAATACAAAAACTACAGAATACCGTACTGTTGGTGGGTATCGCTTTTTGGAAAATGGCGGTAAAACAAAGGATATTACAGGTCAAAATATGACATATCGGACTAGTGACCATCATTTTACAGCTGACCAAGCGTTTGGTTGGAATGATCCTTACTATGTGAAGGGGCAAAATGCTACATTTGATGGTGAAACTGGTCATATGGATAAAGGCATGGTTACCACAAAACATGCGATGGCCTTTAAACATACACCAGATTATCGTGTAGAAGGTCAAGATATCAAGGTGTATCCTGGCGATAAAGTCATTATTAAAAAACCGTCTTTCTACATTAAAAACTTTAAGGTTTTATCTTTACCTTCTTATACAGCATCCTTGCGCCATGATAAAGAAGGAAAATTCAGTATATTCTCATTAGTTCCAAAGCCTACATATAGTAGTGATGATGGACTTGGCTTGCATGGTAGTACTGATTATCCAATTGGTAAGCATGGTGAAGCTTATATCGATTATCGCTGGTATTCAAAATCAGGCTTTAAACCAAAAGTTGGTTATAGACACTACTTGCCTTGGGCTACTGCGTCAATTGGGTACAGTAAAGAATCTAATGAATATAATGATGAAACGGTATGGGTTGAAAAGATTGGTGAGGCACGTTTAGATACTCATACGTATCATGTGGGTAAATCACCAGTAACTGTACGCGGTGGCGTTAATTCCGGTTATTGGAAAGAAGGTTCTGTAAAAGGTTCCCATAAGGAATACTATACAGAAATATCTCATGATCCAATTAAGCTTGGTAAAAATGCTGATTTACGCTTCTTGGGCGGTTACCAACGCGACTACTATGGTTACGATGGCACGATTCGTAGCATGCCTTACTGGGGCGCTAGATTCCGCTCTAAAGTGGGAAATCGTGCTAATGTATGGGTTAGCTATAATCAACGTAATATTTCTTATAATAACTCTCCATATCGATTTGATACTACAGAGCTTCCTAAAGAGCTCATCTATGGCGGTAACTATAAATTGACTCGCTTAGATGATGTGTCTGTAAGTGTTAAAACAAATATGATGAGTGGTCAGATAGACTCTGTATATTATACATGGCATCGTGATTTACATTCCTTTGACTTGTACTTAACTTATAAGGATGCACATAGAAGCAATAATGATCAATGGAAAATCAAATTTGTTGGCAAAGACTTTTAATTAGGAGATAACTATGCAACGTATTAGAAAAGCCGTTATTCCAGCAGCTGGCTTTGGTACACGCTTCTTACCAGCTACTAAAGCACAACCAAAGGAAATGCTTCCTATCGTGGATACACCTGCTATCCAATATATTGTAAAAGAAGCATTAGATTCTGGTATTGAAGAGATCCTAATCATTACAGGCCGTAATAAACGCGCTATTGAAGATCATTTTGATAGCAGTGTGGAACTAGAATTGCTTTTACAAAGCCAAGGTAAAAATAAACAATTGGCTATGATTAAAGACTTAGCAGATATTAAAGTTCACTTTATTCGTCAAAAAGCTCCTCGTGGTCTTGGCGATGCTGTACTATGTGCAAAAGCCTTTATTGGTGATGAACCATTTGCTGTATTACTTGGTGATGATATTGTATATAATCCTGAAAATCCATGCCTTAAACAGTTAATTGAGTGTTACGATGAACATCCTGGTATTATCTTAGGGGCTCAATTTGTACCTGAAGATAAAGTTAGCTCTTATGGCATTGTATCTGGTGAAGCATTAGCGGATAATTTATATCGCGTTCATAATTTGGTGGAAAAACCAAAAAAAGAAGATGCACCATCTAGACTAGCAGTATTAGGTCGTTACATTTTAACGCCAGATATTTTCAATATTTTAGAAAATACAAAACCAGGCGTAGGTAATGAAGTTCAATTAACTGATGCTCTAGCAGCATCTAAAACCGATACGTATGCATTAGCTTATGAAGGTATTCGTTACGATACAGGCGATAAATTAGGTTACTTGAAAGCTACTGTTGAGTATGCCCTTCGTAATGAAGAGTTAGGTGAGAACTTCAAAGCATATTTGAAAGAACTAGACCTTAAATAGTGAAGCTATATATGTATATAAGAAAGAACCTGTGGATGTTACCATGGGTTCTTTTATTTAATGGCGATATTTTTGTATTATTGTCAACAAAACTAAGGTGATTTTGTTGACTAATAAAATAATGTTGATTATAATCAATTTATTGAATAAATAAAGGACTGTGATTATATGAGATCGCTCTTTACAACATTGTGTAATAATGATTTTGGATTACCAGGGCATAGTGTTATTAAGCATATGCATTATGATGCTTCGGGTAGTGATCAATCTATCTGTGGCATTTTATATCAAGTTGCTAAAACTACTACAATTGGTATTCTAGACAAATCAGGTTTTTTAATAGTTGATTTACGACCGGTACCGAGAAAATTTCGTATTCGTTCAATAATTCATGAAGAAGAGAATGATCGGACGATATCTTTCTCTAAGGAGGATATCATACGATTTGTAAATGATATTAACGATACCAATGAAATTCATCGTGAATCGCCCTATGTAGTGCCTGGTTGTATGATTTTAGAAAATTTATGGAATTATTGGAATATTAGTAAATCTGCACAGCAGATGGCTATTTGTTTTCATGCACCCGTTATTGCAGATGATCAGGTAACTTTGGTGGAAAACTCTGAAGATGCTCATGTAGAAGGTTATGTAGGTGACACATTGGCATTTTCTGCTACGTTTTTTGGTGAAAATGAAGATTTAACATCTTTAAAACAAAGATGTATTAGTTAGAGGTAATTATGGAAGCAAGACGTTTAACAAAAATGGCTTTATTAACAGCCTTATTATGTATTTCAGCATATATTTCGTTCCCATTGCCATTTAGTCCGGCTATGGTAACTGCATTGACTTTGGTGGCTACATTAACAGGTCTATTATTGCAACCAAAGGATGCATTTATTGTATTTATCATTTACGTTTTACTTGGTGCTGTAGGTTTACCAGTATTCGTTGGTGGCACAGCAGGTCTTGGCAAATTATTAGGACCAACAGGGGGCTTTATCTTCTCTTGGCCAATAGCTTATACATTATTAAGCGTATTCAAAGGTTCTAAGAAGAGCTTTTTCTCTTATGCATGGCGTTCTCTTGTAATTACTATTCCTGTAGTATATCTATTTGGCGTTGCAGGCTTTATGATTGTAACAAAAACTGAACTTTGGGCGGCATTGCCTGTAGTAATGTTCCCATTCATTCCTGGGGATATTGTAAAATGTCTCGTTGCTTCTTGGTTAGCAACTAAAATTAAAATTTAGAATGTAATAATGAAAAGAGGCATTCCTTGGGATGCCTCTTTTCTGCATTTTCTTATAGGAGCTAATATGTCAGTATATATTCATGGTGGGCTTAGAATCCCTATAGGCGTATTACATGGACAATATAGAAATATGAGACCTGAAATGTTAGGAGCTCAACTCATTAATGAATTAATCAATCGTTATGATATTTCACAAGTGGATGGGATCTTTTGTGGTAATGCAGTTGGTACAGGTGGGAATATTGGTCGCCTTATGGGGCTCATGACTAATTTACCGAATTCTGTTCCTGGGATTACCGTAGATATGCAATGTGCATCAGCCTTGATGAGTATTGAGATGGCCTATACACATATTGCATCAGGTGTTATGGATTCGGCTATTGCTGGTGGTATTGAAAGTTCTTCATTACAGCCCGATAGGATGTATGCAGCTGGTGATAATCGTGAAGGCCTATATAAGGTTGCTCAGTTTAGCCCTAACGATTGTTCTCCTCTAGCTATGTTAGAAGGGGCAGAGAGGACGATTCAAAAGCATAATGTACTCAAGGAAGATTTATATCCATACATTATTGGCAGTCACCAACGGGCCATTGAGGCCTTAGATAATCCATATTTGCAATCTTATATTATGCCTATTACCATCGATGGAAAAGCATGTGTAGATGAATGTATTCGCCCTAAGATGAATGAGAAACTATTATCACGTATGAAGCCTTTATTAGGACCTAATTCCATTACAAATGCAGGCAATGCTTGTTTAACTCATGATGGCGCGGCTTTTGTATACGTATCTAATGAAAAAGGGCCCTTTAGAATTCATAGTATTATGCCTTGGGCGGGAAATCCTCAGTTTAGTCCAGAAGGAGCTTTAGAAAGCACAGAAGCGATTTTAAAACGCACTGGTCTAACGATGGATGATATTGATGTAGTAGAGTGGAACGAAGCCTTTGCTATCATTGATGTGCTCTTCAATAAGGCCTATCCCAAGCATTTAGAAAAATATAATAAATTGGGTGGTGCCTTAGCGTATGGACATCCTTATGGCTGTTCTGGTGCTATATTAGCTCTTCATTGTATGGCTGCTTTAGAATCTTGTAATGGTCGCTATGGTTTGTGTGCTATTGCCGGTGCAGGCGGTACAGGAACTGCTTTGATTATGGAACGTATGTAAAATGACAATTATTGAACGGTTACAACAATATAAAGACTTAAAGCCTCATAAGATTGCTCTTATTGTAGATGATACACAGTATACATATAGTGAACTATATGATGCCATTCTATCAATCGATATTGATGATACTAGTCATATAGTAAATCTCACTGAAGCTAAAGAATCAGTAAAAAATAAAGTTCTTTTAATTCAGAGTCAATCCTTTTTAGAACAACTTGTACAATGGTTAGGTGCATTGTATAGATGTTACATTCCTATGGTATGCCATAATGAAATGGATACTGAGTATGTAGACGAATTAGCTCATATTATAGCTGATGAAGGCGTGTTACCATTAACTGATTTTGGTGTGCTTACATCGGGCACCACAGGACGTCCTAAGCCCTTGTGGCGAAAGGAAGAATCTTGGCGAGAGTTTTTTGATATTCAAAATAATATCTTTCATATCAACGAAGATACAAAAATCTTTTTGCAAGGCAGCTTTAGTTTTACTGGTGTTAGTAATATGGTTGTTGCTGTCTTATGGGCAGGAGGAACCATTGTTACTACCAGTTCCTTGCGTCCTACTCGATGGATTGAGCTGCTTGAAAGATATGAAGTAGATCATATCTATGCTCTTCCTACAAAACTTAGATTGCTCGTAAGGCATTGTAAATGTAAATTATCTGCGATTAACTATATTATTGCTGGCTCACAAGTGCTTGATCGTCATTTGATGGAGCAGTTGCAACAGCTATGTCCTAATATGGAGTTTATTCTGTATTATGGTGCTTCTGAGCTTAACTATATAACCTATTGCACAGGTAAAGAGTGGCTAGACCGAGAAGGCACTGTGGGCAGGCCATTCCCAACGGTCCGAATTAAAGCAGATGATGGGGTTATATATGTAACTACAAAATATCATATTGAAGGTATTTCCGATACATATACCGTTAATGATTGTGGTTATATAGATACACAGGGGTATCTTATGTTTACTGGGCGACAAGGCGATGTGGTAAACAAGGGGGGCTATAAAATATCTATTCCCTCCATGGAAACTTATTTGCAATCTATAGATGGTGTCTCAGAAGTAGCTATTATCGATATCATAGATGATGTAAAAGGGGAAGATTTTGTAGCATATATGGTGTTGGAGGATAATGTTCTAGTCGCCGATGTTATGGAAACAATTCGGCATCATAGACCTTCCATAGAATGGCCAAAATCCATCTACTCTATTCCTATGTTACCTCTTACAGAATGCTCAAAAGTTGATAAACGAAAGCTAAAAGAGTGGTATAATAAAGGGTAATCGTTTTTACTGTTATAAGGAGGCATCATGCAGATTAATAAGGCGGCGCTAGAGATTTTCGATTTTACGTCTTCTTTAGCTGTATACTCTGAACATGAATTAAAGGTTGGCGATCAAGCTATTCATGATTATATTGCAAATCATGTAGTTAAGGCGTTCAAAGACCCCGGTGCTAGAACAGGTACCTTGCATGATGCAAGTCCATTTGGTAAACAATTAGTCGATTATAAAAATGGAGACCTCAAGTTTATAGAGTTATCTAAGAATTTAGGTGAAAGTTTGTTTACCTATATGAAACAAGCGACGGACTCCGTTGTTATCGATACGATTATTTGTGAAGCTGTTACGGATGCATCTTATATCTGCATTCTTCTGTGCCAAGCTCATGATGCTTTTACTCATCAACTATTTAGTGAAGATGATGGCAGTTTAGCTACAGAACTTGTTTCTCATAAGGCTGTGTTGCCTATGCCTTCACAAAAGTTACGCGCCTTTGCATCGATTAATTTGCATGATTTTAGCGTTCGAATTTTTGAACCAAAAGGTGAATTTGATGGTGAAGTATCCTATATCTTAGCAGATAAGGTATTGCAATTAGGCACTAACCAATCTTCTAGAGATACGGTGAAAAAGGTGAAAGCTATCGTAGATAAGGTGGCTCAAGCCCATGAGTCAGATGGTGTCGTTGAATTGACGATTGCAAAGTCTATGATTGCGAAAAATGCAGAAGTATCTGATACAGTAGATCCTGTTCGCATTGTGGAAGAGGTATTTAAAGCCAATCCTGTTCAACAAGAGGCGGCTAAGAAAGAATTAGCTGATGCGGATATGATGAGGCCTCTACCTGTTAATCGAGAGTTTGCTACGAAGGTTGGCGAACATCATAAGATTAAAACCGATACGGGCATTGAAATTTCTTTTCCTGTAGAGTATATGAAAAATCGCGAGTTCATTGAAATCAAAACTAATGATGATGGAACCTTGCGTATTGAACTAAAAAATATTAATAAAATCGTAAATAAATAGTAATGAAAAATATATTTATCGATAGAAATATATTATGGTATGATTAAATTTATTTGTTATGCTAGTATATGGAGGTTATAGTGGGTAAAGAGAAACATAAGAAAACAAATGCATTACGTATTTTAGATACTCATAAGATACCTTATAGTATTAGCGAATATGAGTGGTCTGAAGAGCGTGCTGCAGGCCTTCATGTAGTAGAAGCTTTAGGACTCGATGAAAAACAAGTCTTTAAAACACTTGTTGGTAAGGGCGATAAAACAGGGTTTGTAGTATTCTGTATTCCAGTGGCTGAAGAGCTAGATATGAAACAAGCGGCTCGTGTCAGTCATAATAAGTCTGTAGAACTGATTCATGTTAAGGACTTACTAGGTATTACCGGATACTTACGGGGCGGATGTTCTCCAGTGGGGATGAAAAAATCATTTCCTACCTATTTTGATGCCACAATGGAGCCTCAAGAGTTTGTATATGTAAGCGCTGGTCTACGAGGCATGCAGATGAAGGTAAATCCAAAGAACTTGGCCTCTGTTGTAAATGCTGAATTTGTAGTACTTACAATGGATCATTAAGAGGTACGTATGGCAAAGAAGTTTTATGCAGTTCGTCAAGGCCGTGTACCAGGAGTTTATACTACATGGGCAGATTGTGAGAAACAGGTAAAGGGTTTTGGCGGTGCTATCTACAAATCTTTCCCTACAGAAGCAGAAGCACGTGCCTTTGTAGATGATTCAGGATTATCCTTGAGTGATTTCATGAGTGCTAAACGGAGCGAACCTAAATCGCCACAAGCAGTTAAGTCTAAATCTATGAATTCTAGACCTATAGGATTTAGTTCTAAAGTTCAAAATAAGGTATCTCCAGATGTGGTGAAACCAGATTTTACTAAGGCCGACCATATTATTGCTTATATTGATGGTAGTTATAATAAAGGCACCAATACAGTTGGCGCTGGTGGCGTTATCTTCTTGAATGGGTCTAAGGAGACTTTTTCATTTCCTTCGAATGATGAACGATATACATCATTTTGGAATGTAGCTGGTGAGCTACTAGCTGCTATGTATGTTATGAAATATGCCATTGACCGTGGTATTCCAGAATGTTCCCTATATTATGATTATATGGGAATAGAAATGTGGGCTACTAAACGATGGAAACGCAATAATGCACTGACTCAACATTATGCTGCGTTTTATGACTCTATAAAAGACCGTGTGCGCGTACACTTTCACAAGGTAGCTGCTCATACGGGTGATACATATAATGAAATGGCTGATGTACTAGCCAAACAAGGCGCGGGAATTTAACTTTCTCAGAAAGGAGGGTGTTATGAATATATGTGTTACAGGTGGAGCCGGTTTTATTGGTTCCCATCTCGTTGATCGATTAATTGAATTGGGGCACAATGTGCTCGTTATAGATAATTTATCTACAGGTATGCGTTCTTTTGTACATGATTCTGCTCAATTTATTGAGATGGATGTACGAGATCCAAAATTATTATCTGTTTTTGAAGAGTTTAAGCCCTCTATTGTATTTCATGAGGCTGCTCAAACTATGGTTCAATCCTCTATGGAGAATCCAAGTTATGACTGTGATGTTAATTTGTTAGGGCTTATTAATGTACTTGATGCCTGTCGTAAGGTGAAAGTTGAACAATTCTTAATGCCTTCTTCGGCTGCTGTGTATGGGGACTTAGCAGTATTACCATTGACAGAAGAACTAAGTGGTATGCCATCATCCTTCTATGGTTTGACTAAGCTTACTGCAGAAGGGTATTTACGTATCTATCGTGAAGCTTTCGGGTTAAATACAGTATGCTTTAGATATGCCAATGTATATGGTCCACGTCAAGGTGATGGTGGTGAAGGTGGCGTTATTAGTATTTTCAATCGTTTAATCGTTGAAGGTAAGCCTTTAACCGTATATGGTGATGGGGAACAAACAAGAGACTTCATTTATGTAGAAGATGTGGTAGAAGCTAATATTAA
>USAV01000076.1 GCA_900552715.1 uncultured Veillonella sp. | reverse complement strand
CGCCTTTAGACGCTGGCCTAGTACTACGGGCTTATAGCCCGTGAGCAAACCACCCGTTTTACGGGTGGTTCTGATTTATTCAGTTGAATTTAAAGATTTGCTAAGATAAGTATAAGATATATCTTAAAAGAATAAAGGATTAGCTCATCTATCCTATAATTAGAACCTCAATATTCCTATATTATAAAGATAGTTATATTTTTGAATTTAAAATATATAACATCTATGTATAGATAAATTTCGAAATCCTCATGATAATTTCATAAAAGATATTGAAATTTATCGAAAAGTTGTGTAAAATGAAAGTATATTATTACCAAGGCCCTGTGTATTGTTAAGGGGTATTTTTGGAGGGAATTATAATGAACAAAAAATTATTAGCTTTATTGGCAGTTGCTGCTGTAGGCGTATCCGTAGCTGGCGCAACTCCACAAACTCAATTCAACAAAGGCGAATTCCAAGTTGATCTTGGTGCAGCTCATTCTAAAGCAAAAACTGAACACTTCAATGCTGATGCAAAATGGAACTTTGATGGTGGTTTAACTTACGCTTTGTCTGATAAAACTGCTTTACAATACCAATATCATGGTTTGAATGATAAATTAGGTGGTATTGGCTACAGTGATAAAATGCACGAAGTAAACTTGGTTCAATCCTTGAACAAAAACTTCGCTGTATATGGTGGTTATGCTCATATTTCTGGTGATGACTTCGCTAAAGCAAACAACATTGCACAAGCTGGTGTAATTGGTAAAGCTAACCTTGGCTCCAAAGTTGAAGTTTATGGTAAAGCTGGTGTAGGTACTAAGAAAACTTCCACTTGGGAAGCTGGCTTAGGATACAAAGTAAACGAAGACTTGGATATCAACGCTGGTTACCGTTATATCAACACAAAACATGCAGATAATGAAAATATCTCCTTCCAAGGTCCTGTAGTTGGCTTGTCCTACCGTTTCGGTGGTCACAAAACAGTAGCTCCTGTAGCAACTCCAGCTCCAGCACCTGTATACACTCCAGCTCCAGCTCCTGTAGTAGAAGCTCCTGTATACAAAACTCCTAAATTGGATTACTATGTACAATCCATCTACTTCGATTCCGATCAAGATGTAGCTCGTGCAGACCAATATCCAAACTTAACAGCTGCTGTAAATGCTGCTAACCAATACTCTCAAGACCAAGTTAAATTGTTGGGTAATGCTGATACTGACGCAACTCCTCAATACAACGTTGGCTTGTCTGAACGCCGCGTACAATACGTAGCTCAATACTTAGTAAACAACGGCGTATCTGCTGATCGTTTAATCGGTATTGCTAATGGCGACACTAAACCAGTTGCAACTAACTCCACTGCAGCAGGTAAAGCTGAAAACCGTCGTGTAGACGTTTACATTCATCGCTAATCTTCAATCTAATTTAGATTAGACATACAATATAGTCCACCTTCTATCATGCTCTCGTGTTCATCGGGGGACCGAGCATGTGATAAGGTGGACTTTTGTGTTATACTAAGCTTGCATACAATCGTAGGTCATACAATGTTCATTAAGTTTTGGTAATGTATGCGTTGTGAGTATAGTAAAGTAGGTTATATATGAAAAGATTTAAATATTATAAACCGCTCATAGGGGCCATTATACTGGCGGGTGTTATGATTATGATGGCACTGCGTATCAGCGATATTGCTAATGCTATTGATGCCGTTGTTACAGCTTTTGTTCCACTTATAGTAGGTGCTTGTATTGCGTTTGTGCTAGATATTCTAGTGGTGCGTTATGAACGCTGGTTGTGGCCTAAGAGTAAAACAGGTTGGAAAGATAAAATCAGACGACCTTTAAGCCTCATTTTATCCTTTGTTACAATCAGTGCTATCGTTTATTTTATTGCTCGTATGGCGATTCCACAATTGATTCACTCCATGTCGATCATCGTGGCCTCTTCACCGCAGTTGTATACAGATTTCCAATCTTGGATGCAAAACCTTACAGAAACGATTCCGATGGCATCCAATCAAACACTGATGGATACCTTGAGTGGTGAAAGTGTTGTTAAGTATACGCGCGAGTGGGGCACAAAAGGTGGTACATACCTCGTGAATGCGATGGGAACAGCCTTATCTTGGACTTTAAATATAGGCCTTGGTTTGATTTTCGCCATTTATATGTTGCTTGATAAAGAGCGCCTCATGATGCAAGGTAAACGTATTTTAAGAGCCTATGCATCTGATGAGTGGGTTAACCGTGTTAGTTATGTTACACGTGTTGCTGTTCAAACGTTTAGTAACTTCTTTGTAGGTCAGTTTATAGATGCCTTGATTTTAGGTATCATGGTTGGTATTTCACTATGGGCATTCAATATTGAATATGCCACTACAATTGCCTGTGTTATCGGCCTTACTGCATTAATTCCATTGCTAGGTATTTATGTGGGCGGCGTGATAGGTGCAGTTATCTTACTCACTGTAAGCCCTATGGATGCATTAATCTATGTGATTATCTTAGAAGTGCTTCATCAAATTGAAAGTAACTTTATTTATCCTAAGATTGTAGGTAATTCCGTTGGCTTACCTGGTTTGTGGGTGTTTGCAGCTGTTATCGTTGGCGGTAGTTTAATGGGCGTTACTGGCATGTTGATTGGCGTGCCTTTAGTAGCTACATGTTACAAATTGCTCATGACGGACGTAGATGATCGACTTGCATCAAATGAAGGTTTATAGTATATTGTCTAAATAATATATCTATTTATGTATGTTTTGTGTGCTGTTGTATATAGCACGAACTTATAGTAATTCTAGTATACAGATGACTTTTACTATTGGTGAAAGCATTGTATATAGTAGGAGGATATGTAATGAATAAAAAGTTAATTTCTATGGCATTAACAGGTGTATTGGCGGTTGGCGTATTGTCCGTTGCTACACCAAGTGTAGCAGATGCGCGTAAAACAAAACCTGAAACAAGTACTGATATTTCTGTACAACGTGCACCAGGCGAATCCATGGTTATGACTATGAGTAAAATTGGTACTATTTTCCAAAATCGCTATCCTAATGCAGCACTACATTCTGTAGAGCTTAACTCCAACGATTTGAACTATGGTTACAAAGTAGTAGGTTATAGTAAATATCATCAATACAAAATGAAAATAGACGTAATCACTGGTAATACTTCCGATATGGAAGAGGGTGGCAAACCTAAAAAAGTTATTGGTGAGATCTTCAATAAGGATAAAGTAATTGAAGCAGCTCAAGCTGAACGCGTTGCAAAACAACAACTTGGTGCTGATGCAGTTGTAAAAGGCTGGAAAATTGAAGCTCATGAAGGTAAAATCCTATACTATATGACAATGCATCAAGACGGTAAAAAGACTGTAGTTACTGTAGATGCTGAAACAGGTGCTTATGTAGGTCAAACTAAATCTAGTAAATTACCTCCTGAACCAGATCAAGGCTTCGATGGTCGCAGAACAAATATTATTTGGGATAACACCATTGATATGGGCCGTTAAGCCATTTATAGATAATCTAATAAGAGCTGAAGATAAAATCTTCAGCTCTTTATTATTTATATTATAGCTATATATAATGAACGAGTATCTATATAGGTATTGTGCTTTTCCTATATTCGACATGATAAAAGGACTGTGTTTATACACAGTCCTTTTTGTCGTTATTACATTGTTATTACGTAGTTATTATGTAGTTAGTATTACCAACGGTGTTCGTAGTATACTTGTGTCCACATAATTACCTCTACAAGAGAAGGATGTGGACTCATAGTTTCACCTACAGTGATAACAGATTTTGGATCCATAGCACGGGTGATTCCTCTTTCACGTAATCGTTTTGTACGTTCAGAAGCGATTTCTTCATTAATAGCAGTCAATGGAGTTACACCGCTATTCATAAGGTTTACGTAAGGTTGGAATAAGATAGAGGCTTGAGGGCCTGTTACATGCATACCAAGGATATGATTTGTATCTTTATCGACTACGATTTTTACAAAGCCATCATTTACATCACCAGGATTAATACCCATTGCATAGCCTTTAGCTGTGGAGGAGTAGTAGTTTTTACCTACGCCTACATTGTAACCAGCTTTAATAGCTTCTGCTTCAGTAAGGCCTACGCTGCCGATTTCAGGGTAGGAGAAGGTAACCTTTGGCAATGTATCATAGCGTGCCCAACGGAAATCTTCTTCGTTTTTTGCAAAGTATAGATTATGGGCGATAATATCCGCTTCGTAGTTTGCGCGGTGGCGGAATGCAGGCTCGCCGTTTACATCACCTAATGCATAGATACCATCTACAGATGTTTCAAGGAATTCATTTGTTTTAATCCAGCCTTTTGGCAATGTTTCAATACCTGTATTTTCGAGGTGTAATTCTTCAACTGCTGGACGAATACCGGCAGCTACGAGGATTTCTTCAACCTTTGTTTCAGTGATTTCACCTGTAGTACGATCTTTTGTGACTACTACCTTGAGCCCATCTTCTTGACGGATTTCAACAGTGTCTTGGTTCAATATAACATTGATGCCACGAGCACGATAGTTTTGGAGAAGATGTTCAGACATCTCTTCGTCTTCCTTAGGTACAAGACGTACATTATGTTGAATGATGGTAACTTCAGTACCGGCAGCATCAAAAACGTGACCGAACTCTACACCGATAGGGCCGGCGCCGAGTACTGCGAGGGATTTATATGGTTGTTTAGGGAATTTATCGCCAAAGAGGCTTTCACTAGAAAGATAGCCTGCCTCTTGTAAACCTGGTACATTCGGAATATTACTATAACCGCCCGTGCCAAGAACAATAGTAGGGGCCGTAATTTCTACAGTACCAGAACCATCGTTAAGGTGGATATTCATAACCTTATCGGATACAAAGCTAGCTGCGCCGCGATATACGTCTACGTTATCGAAAGCGTTGTAATAATCGTAGATGCCTGCGGATTCGTCAATTTTATACCATGTACGTTTAGAAACAGTGTCCCAGTCCATAGTAGCATCGCTAACATTAATACCGATTTTTTTGAATTCTTCTACCTCTTGGATCGCATTAGCTGCTGTAACCATAACCTTTGTAGGAATACAACCGCGAGTTAAGCAGGTGCCACCAAATTTACCTTTTTCTATGATAGCTACTTTTTTACCCACTTTGATAGCAGCATCAGCTACGATGGTTGCACCACCTGTGCCAACTACAATAATATCGTATTGTTTCATGTTGATTCCTTTCTATTTATATCTATTAATAGTTATTATCATTAACTCTATTATAACATTATATTGAAGAAAATCAATATAGATGATTGTGTTCAATATAAACAATTATGATTAATATAAATATCTATATTGTTTGCTAGAGCATGTTCTTTATATTATACACTGAGTAGTACTGAAAGTAGTATAGTAAGGCTGATTTTTTATCTATTGAACACAAAGAAAAGACGGTCCTGAAGGACCGCCTATAGGTGTTAATCCCAGTTTTCGTGATAGCCACGTTTTGCATAATCTGCAGTAGCTGTGAAGAGAATGTCTGTACTGGAGTTAAGAGCTGTTTCTGTGGAGTCTTGTAAAACACCGATGATGAAACCTACACCTACAACTTGCATTGCAATATCATTGGAGATACCGAATAGAGAACAAGCTAGAGGAATTAGAAGTAGGGAACCACCAGCAACGCCAGAAGCGCCACAAGCACCGATTGTAGCAATGACAGATAAAAGGATTGCTGTAGGGACATCTACAACGATACCAAGTGTATGTGCAGCAGCTAATGTCATGATTGTAATTGTGATCGCTGCACCACCCATGTTGATAGTAGCACCCAATGGAATGGATACGGAATACATATCAGGGTTAAGTTTTAAACGTTTTGCTAAATCAAGGTTAACAGGAATGTTTGCTGCAGAACTACGAGTAAAGAACGCATAGATAGCAGATTCACGCAAACATTTAAATACCAATGGATATGGATTGCGACGAAGATATACAAAAGATAGAAGTGGATTTACTACTAATGCTACGAAAATCATAGAACCAAGTAGTAATACGAGTAATTGGAAGTAGCCGATTAAAGCTTCAATACCGTTAGTAGCGATAGAGTCAGCTACGAGACCCATAATACCTAGAGGAGCAAAGCGGATAATCCAACCTACTACAGTTGTAATAGCTTGAGCGATAGACTCCATTACTTCTTTAGTATTCATTGGTGCATGGCGTAAAGCACCGCCAATGATAAGTGCCCAACCTAAAATACCGATATAGTTAGCGGTCATTAAGGCTTTCACAGGGTTATCAACAATATTTTTTAGAAGTGTTTTCATAACCTCTACGATACCTTGTGGTGGAGCTGCATCAGCTGCACTAGCTGCAAGGTGTAATGTAGTAGGGAACATAAAGCTTACGACTACAGCAAGTGCTGCAGAAAGGAATGTACCTAATAAATATAATGTGATTACAGATCCCATCCCAGTCTTTTGACCAGAACGATGTTTACTGATAGCTGCAATAACAAGGAAAAATACAAGGATTGGTGCAATCCCTTTTAAAGCACCAACAAAGAGAACGCCTAATAAAGCTAGTTCATTTGCCAATTCTGGCACGTATAGAGCTGTCAAAATACCAATAATCAAACCTATGATTATTTGTTGGATTAGACTGACTCTATTGATTGATTTTACAAATCGATTCATAGTACACTCCAATACTTAATAAAAACTAATAAAAGACCATGGAAAAGATATCTTTTCAACATGGACATATGTCATTATACAACGAACATAGATTGGTGGCAATAGAGAATATCATAGTCATTAATATATAGTTAAATTGGATCTACTGTGACTGATAACGATATTTATTTTGTAATATGCTAGTTTTAATAGTAGTGAATATATTACTTTAACTAAATATGTGCTCTTTACATAGTTACTATATATAGTATATATAATAGGATTCTTTTGATAGGCGTCATAGTATGATATACTATGCGAGTAAAGAGTTTGAATATAGTTCTTGATTAGTGAAAGGACCATAATGAATACGAAAGAATTTAAAACATATGCAGATAAAGAAGAGTTTGTGCAAGGTGTGTTCTCTAATATTGCTAAGAATTATGATTTGATGAATACAGTCTTGAGTTTTGGCCAAGATTATTACTGGCGCAAATTTTCTGTAAAAGCAATGAATATAGGTCCAAATCAACGAATACTTGATGTAGCTTGTGGCACTTGCGTGTTTACAAAAGAAGCATTACGTCAAGAGCCAACATTAAAGGTAGAGGCTTTGGACTTTAATAGTGAAATGCTTGATCAAGGTCGCGTACGCATTGAAGATGCTGGTTTACTAGATCAAGTTAATCTTGTTCAAGGTGATGCAATGGCATTACCATATGCAGATAATACATTTGATGCTGCTATGAGCGGCTTTGCAATGCGTAATGTACCAGATATTAAACAGGTATTATCTGAAATGCAACGTGTTGTAAAACCAGGTGGGAAAGTAGTTGTATTGGAGTTAGCGAAACCAAGTATGTTTGGTTTTAAACAATTATACAATTTCTACTTCTCCTATATATTACCTATTATAGGTAAATTAAGTAAGGATAATTCCTCCTATGCGTGGTTACCAGAATCCTTACGTAGATATCCTCATCAAAGTGAGATTCTTGAAATTTGGAAATCTTTAGGATATGAAAATGCCACCTATCATGAATTGACAGGCGGCATTGTAGCGGTCCACGAAGGTGTGGTACCAGAAAATTCTATTGTAAATAATAAGTAATATTAGCGTCTTGAGAAACTACTAATGATCCTTTTTCAACAGGAGTAGCAGTTTCGAGAGACGCTTTTAACATTACTGCGTTACGATAGTAACCAGAGTCCATAGAGCTTGTTTGAGGTGTACTGATAGAAACTGTTTTTACAGGTCCTAATGTACGGCCAAGGGCTGCAGCGATAACCTCAGCTTTATGACGGCCGTCTTGAATTGCTTCTGTAGTTAAAGAATCAGATAGTTGTTGAGATACATCATTTTGGAAAGAAAGGTTGTTGATATCATTAGCCCCAGCGCTAACAGCAGCATCAACAGCTTTTCCAACATTATCAAGATTATTGATTTTTACAGTTACACGATTAGACACATTATAACCTGTATTGATTCGTTTACCTTCTTGGTAATCACTAGTAGGGTTAATAGAAATATTAGAGGTATAAATATCTTTTTTGTCGATACCTAAATGACCTAACTTACTAATCAAATCACTCATGATGCGGTCGTTGTTAGATTTTGCAGCATTGATATTAGTGTTTTCGCTAGTAATACCAAGTGTTAAGATCGCATAGTTAGGTGCTACAGAACGAGAGGATTGTCCTGTAATTTGAATTTCAGAAGAATCAAAAGTACCTTGTGGTGCAGCAAAGGCTGCAGTAGCCATAGTTGCACATACAGCAGCAATAGCAACTGTTTTAGATAATAAACATTTGGATAATTTCATACTCAATCTCCTTACACTATTATAGTATTATTTATAAATACTATAATAAAAAACTAATTCGTAATATAGAATCACATCAGAATATAGAAGTGAATAAGCGGAAAAGTCTATATTACAGCTACATTATACATAATTGGTTGTATAAAATCAATCTTTTGGTTTTGGAATGTAAAATGAACCTGTAATGAAAGTTGTGTGAAATTGAGAATTAGGGGTTGCCATTATATTTTGGTTATACTATAATATGCATACAGTCGTTCGAGCGACTGTTTCTTAATGAGTGTAGCAATGCACTTAGAGGTTCAAAAGAACTTCAAAAAAGATTATAAAATGTGTTGACATGAAAATGTTCACATGTTATTATAATCAAGTCGTCAGATGGCGCTTCACTGAAGCGTGAAACTGATAACAGATCTTTGAAAACTGAACAATGATAGGTAATCAATCATATGATTGAACATATGCCAGAGTGCGGGTTTTGACAAAGTCAAAACCAACCATAATTCAAAGTTACTTAAATGTAACGACAACAAATAATGAGCTATTCAAATAGCTTCAAGATA
>USAV01000075.1 GCA_900552715.1 uncultured Veillonella sp. | reverse complement strand
GCTGATGTGTTGCCATTCTGGGTGGCAGACATGGACTTTGAGGTTCCCCCTGAGTTAAAGCAAATCCTATTGGACCGCGTGAACCATGGTGTCTTTGGTTATACCGAATCCGATGATGAATACTTTGAAGTGCTACAAAATTGGTTTACCACGCGCTTTAACTGGACGCCAGACCGAAAATGGCTCGTTAAAACACCAGGTATCGTCTTTGCCTTGGCTATGGCGGTTCGCGCTTTCACCAAGGAAGGTGAAGGGGTACTCATCAATCAACCGGTGTACTATCCATTTAGTATGGTTATCGATGATAATGACCGTCGTCTCATCAATGTGCCATTAATCAAAGGCGAAGAGAAGTACACCATTGATTTTGAGGGCATTGAACGGGCTATCGTTGAGGAAAATGTAACATTATTTCTCTTATGTAATCCCCACAATCCGGTAGGCCGCGTGTGGACTGAGGATGAGTTAAAACGACTTGGCGATATTTGTATTAAACATAATGTACTCATCGTGAGCGATGAAATTCATGCTGATTTTGTTTGGAAAGGTCATACTCATAAGGTCTTTGCTGATCTAGGTGAAAGCTATGCAGAACACTGTATCGTATGTACAGCGCCTAGTAAGACTTTCAACATCGCTGGCCTTCAAGTAAGTAATATTTTCATTCCTAATGATTCTTTACGTCGTCGTTTTATTAAAGAAATCGACCGTGCTGGCTATAGCCAGCTAAATACGATGGGCATCGTTGGTTGTGAAGGGGCCTACAAAGTAGGGGCACCTTGGCTCGATGAGTTGAAAGAGTACATTCAAGATAATATTCAGTTCACCATTGATTATGTAGCAAAATATATGCCGAAAATCCACGTATATCGTCCAGAAGGCACATATCTTATGTGGTTAGATTGCTCCAAGTTGCCATTAAGCCCTAAAGAACGTGATGAATGGATTATCAATGAAGCTAAATTGTGGCTTGATACTGGTTCTATGTTTGGCGTTGATGGGGAAGACTTTGAACGTATCAATGTAGCGTGCCCTCGTAAAACATTGGAAGAAGGTCTTGAAGCTTGGCGCCGTGCCTACGAGGCTAGAGGGTTTTAACTAAATTAGTTATTTTTTTAGATTAGGTTATCAAATTGTTTAGTGTATAGAGGTGATAATATGCCTATTAAAGTAATAAAAAATTTACCGGCCATTACGAAATTAGCTCAAGAAAATATTTTCGTGATGGATACAGAACGGGCGGAGACTCAACAAATCCGACCTTTGAATATTCTGTTAATCAATTTGATGCCTACTAAAGAAGTTACAGAAACACAAATTTTACGTGCTCTTAGTAATAGTCCATTACAAGTGAATTTGACATTACTACATACTGCATCTCGTAAGGCTAAAAATACGGATGAGCAATATTTAGATACTTTCTACCGTACCTTCGATGAGGTGAAAGACGAGTTCTTTGATGGTATGATCATTACAGGGGCTCCTGTAGAGCTAATGCCTTTTGAAGAGGTAGACTATTGGCCTGAGTTAGTAGAAATTATGAACTGGAGCGAAGAGCATGTATACTCTACGTTCTATATTTGCTGGGGTGCTCAAGCTGGTTTATATCACCATTTTGGCATTAATAAATGCGTGATGGATGAAAAGCTATTTGGTGTATACGAACACGATATTTACAACGATCGCCCAGTGCTCTTGCGTGGCTTTGATGAAAAATTCTGGATGCCGCACTCCCGTCATACGACAGTTTCTTTGGAACAAATTAAGGAAAACCGTAATCTAGAATTGTTAGCAGGGTCTGAACCAACCGGTGCAGCTATCGTTCGTAGCTTAGATAATAAACACATCTTTGTATTTGGCCATGCTGAATACGATTGGGATACACTCAACCGTGAATACGTACGGGATATTAAAAAAGGCATGGATATCGCTGTTCCTGAAAATTATTTCCCTAACGACGATCCAAAACAACGTCCTATCGTACGCTGGCGTTCTGTAAGTACATTGTTATTTACAAATTGGTTAAATTATTATGTTTACCAAGAAACACCGTATATCATTGAACAAATCCAAAAAATGAAATTTGAACGTGATAAGAACTTAGGTGCCTATATCTAAAGTATCATTAGTAAAAGATTCCCTAATTACTGCTGAAATCTCTAGTGTGAGATAATATAAAGAAAGTAATTAGGGGATTTTTATATGTTATCAATGGAGCTCGCTTTGCAGTTTTGCAGAATAGCGATCTTTGGTTTGTGTAGAATAGCAATCTTTGGTTTGTATAGATGTATTGGATATAGCTTTAAGTTATGGATAACCATGTAAATTAATAGTAGACATAATTTTTAAAACATAGTAGTATACTAGGTATAAAGAATGAACTCAATTCACAGTTAATATAAAGGAGTTGTTATAATGAGCAAACAATACAGATTTGAAACATTACAATTACATGCCGGTCAAACAGTAGATCCAACAGGTTCTCGTGCAGTGCCTATTTACCAAACTACATCTTTCGTATTTAAAGATGCAGAAGAAGCAGCAGGTCGTTTTGCCTTAACTAATCCTGGTGGCATTTATTCCCGCCTTGGCAATCCTACTACAGATGTATTAGATGCCCGTGTGGCACAACTTGAAGGTGGTGCTGGTGGTATCGCAGTAGCATCTGGTTCCGCAGCGATTACATATTCTATCTTGAACGTAGCTAATGCGGGCGATAATATCGTTGCTGCATCTACATTGTACGGTGGTACTTATAACTTGTTCACTGCTACATTGCCACGTTTGGGTATTCACACTAAATTCGTAAACCCAGATAATTTGGAAGAATTCGAAGCAGCTATTGATGAAAACACTAAAGCTGTTTATATCGAGTCCATTGGTAACCCTGGTATTAACCTTGTTGATGTACAAGCGGTAGCTGATATTGCACATAAACATAATATCATCTTGATCGTAGATAACACATTTGCATCTCCATACTTGTTCCGTCCATTAGAACATGGTGCTGACGTAGTTGTACATTCTGCTACTAAATATCTTGGTGGTCATGGTACAACATTGGCTGGTGTAGTAGTAGAATCTGGTAAATTCGATTATAAAGGTTCTGGTAAATACCCTGGCTTCTCCGAAGGCGATGAACACTACAATGGTTTAGTATATGGTGATTTGCCAATTCCATTCACTGTAAAAATCCGCGCTCAATTGCTTCGTGATACTGGCGCATGCATTACTCCACTTGCATCTTGGCAAATCTTGCAAGGCGTTGAAACATTGTCCTTGCGCGTAGAACGTCACGTAGAAAATACTCGTAAAGTAGTAGATTTCTTGACTAAACATCCTAAAGTAGCATGGGTAAGCTATCCAGAATTAGAAGACAGCAAATACAAAGCTTTGGCGGATAAATACTTCCCTAAAGGTGTTGGTGCTGTATTCACATTCGGTGTAAAAGGTGGAAAAGAAGCAGGTATTAAACTTGTTGACTCTTTGGAAATCTTCTCCAACTTGGCTAACGTAGCAGATGCTAAATCTCTTGTTATTCATCCTGCATCTACAACACATGCACAACTTAACGAAGAACAACAAAAATCTGCTGGCGTAACACCAGATATGATCCGTGTATCCATCGGCCTTGAAAATATCGATGACATCATCGAAGACTTGGCACAAGCTTTGGATAAAGCATAATTTCCTACTCCAAATATGGAAATACTATAGATCAAACTTTCAGAACATATAAATGACATTCTTAAGTATGACCTCACTTAAGAAATAGAACACAAACTATCAGACCTATAAAACTTATACAAAATACCTCCCTTTGTGGGAGGTCTTTTTGTGTTGAAGTATGTATTCTAGTTAATTGTAAATTAGATTGTTGTGTTATGGTAGATATCTATAAATATATAGTAATATCTGGAGGATAGAAAAAAGACCTTGGATTCAACGATCCAAGGTCTTTTAAAGGGAGTATAGTGTGTGTAACGTTTGGTCTGTGGTGTGTGAGCACAGACCCTTTACCTATTGTGTGAGATAGGGTTTTGGGAGAGCCCTTTATGAGTTATAGGGCTCTCTAAGTTTGTGTGTTAGTTTGTGTTAGAGAGTGTATCCATTGGGATACTGTGTGTATAGTATGTGTGTTATATGTGTAGTGTGTCATCTTAGTGGGTTAGGATAGGGGTTCACTAGATGAAAAGAGCTTCTTAGTATTTTGTAGTTTTTACTTTAGCGCTTAAAACTTTACCGTTCATGCCATCAACTTTTACTTCTGCTTTTTTATCGCCACCAGTTGTCATGTCGAATTTGTATACAGCTCGGCCGTTTTCACGTTCAACAGTCCATTCCATAGTTTGGAAGTCGGAACCAACTTTTTCAAGAGCTTTTGTTTCAGCTACTTCAGGGATGATGATGTTTTGAACGTTAATAGTTTTGTTAGCTTTAGCATAGCCTTTAACTTCTTTACCAACGATTTGGCCAGTTGCTTCGTCTACTTTAAGTTCTACTTCGCGATTGTTGTAGTAACCTTCTACTTCATAGTAAGGGTTATGTTTAGCATCGTAAGAAATAGATTTTACAGTAGCGCCAGGGAAGTTTTGTTGGAATACTGTAACAGCGCCCATGTAATCAACAGAATAGTTAGCTTGAGCGGATGGAGCTACGCTACCAACACCTTTCCAGTTGCTATTGTTGTTGTAAGCATGGTTGCTAGCTGCGCCAACTACACCTGCTAATAATACTGTACTAACGCCAAATGCACATAATACCTTTGATACTTTCTTAACATTTTTCATAATGAATGCCTCCTAATATAAGGTACTTTTTATATACTGTTTTGTGAAAGTAGATTTTACTCAATCTACTTACGTATAATTTAATGTTGCTACATGAATATAAGATGAAATTCAAAGATTTTTGTATGAAGATGAGTATATCTTTTAGTTATTATGAACGATTGATAATAACTATAATGTATAGTCAAAAATATAAAATACTTGAAATTACTGTATATATAGTATTAGACTACATAGTTAACTAAAAGTCAATGTATATAGTTGACAATTAAAAATACAAGTGCTTTAATTTAGGTAGTTAGTAGTTTGTTGATGTGTTATTAATGGAGGTATACCATGAGTTCTACCGTGTCGAAACAAGGTCGCATCACTACCCGTCAGTTAACGATGACAGCACTCTTTGTCGCATTGATTGCCGTAGGTGCTTTTATACGGGTACCATTACCAAATTGTCCATTTACATTACAAATCTTATTTACTACCCTCGCAGGCATTGTATTAGGCAGTCGATTGGGAGCTGCTAGCGTTGGTATTTACATTGTCTTAGGTTTAATTGGAGTACCAATTTTTACATCTGGTGGTGGTCCTAGTTACATTTTACAACCTACCTTTGGCTATTTGATCGGTTTTATGGTAGGTGCTTATGCAGTAGGTCGTATTGCAGAATCTATGGAGAAACTTTCCTTTAAACGATTATTAGCAGGTTCCATATTAAATCTATTTATCGTATATGGTCTTGGTATGATCTATCTATACTTCATTATGAACTTGTATTTAGGTAAACCAATTGGAGTAGAGGCCGTTATTATTACATGCTTCTTGATTCCAGTAGGTCCAGATATCTTCCTTTGTGCCGTTGCGGCATCTCTTGGCAAACGAATTGTTAAAGAATTACATCGATAATATAGTCTTTATATAATATTATTATATATTTATTAAAACCGAGGCGTTATGCCTCGGTTTTATTTGTTTACAGATCTATTTAAGACTGTTTAATGATATCTATTTAAGACTGTTTAATGATATCTCTTTAAGATTTATTAAGACTGTTGATTTAATATTATTTATTTAAGGATATACATAACCTAAAATAGGTTCTGCTGTTTTTATTTTGGTTACTTCTACATATGGTTGCGCACGACCGTGGAAGTCTCGTGTAGATACTTTGCCTTCAATAGAAACCCATTGTTCATTAGCTAAGCTATCACCATCTGGTTTATGAGCTGTCATGCCAATGGGTGCTACGTCAGCGATACAACAGGACATAGCCATACGAGAGATGGTAAATTCATTAGATTTTAGTGTATTATCATCGCGGTTTATATATCCTGTCATATATACGGTGTAGTCCTTGTATTGGTCTACGTTAGAGCCGACCTTTACGATGGTTTGATAGAAGTTATCGGAGTTTAGTACGATTTCTTTTTTGTCCTTAGAAATGCCAGGCTCTTTGCTTTCACTATTAACGGTAATAACCTCACCTATAGCATCATTTGTAAAATCAAAATTGTTCGTATCATCATTAACTCGTGCCGCGCCGTGAACACCAGTATTAGGAACTAGGACAGGTGGAACAATGAGCAAAACTACGGGGATAATAATAGGCACGATAGAACGTAAATTGTGCTTGTAATAGCGGGATGGAGCCCAAATGATAGTTGCTAATCCACCTAATATGAGAGCTATGCTACTGATGCCGAGCAGTAGTTCATATCGGGGTGCAATATAGTTCAAATAACGGCCCGTCAGAATTAGGTATACACAGCAGATACCTAAGATGAGATAGAGAGCGCCTTTCACAATTGAAAAGCGATCTTTCAGTCCTAATTTCATAGAATCATCTCCTTTTATATTTATTACGAACTGAAATGGTAATGACTAAAATTAGCCTACAAAGAATTGAAAACCTAATGCTGTTATATAAGACATAATTACAATAGTTATGCCTAGACGAAGTATGAATGAAGTTGGCATATATTGTTTTAAAATATATACATTTTTAATATCGAGCATTGGTCCTAAGATGAGGAAGCCCATAACTGAGCTTATAGGAAATAGGGTGCTCAAGGATTTGCCTATAATAGCATCTGATGTAGAACAGATTGAGAAGAAGAAAGCTAATACTAGCAAGATTGGAATAGCCCACACGATAGGTAATGTGATACCCGCATTGATGAGCCAAGGTTTTCCGTATACTTGGACTACTGATAAAACAGAGGCTGCCATGGAGAAATAGAATAAGAGTTGGGAAAACTCTTTTTCCATATGAATTAACAATCTTTTTTTGTTGATGTATTTACTCTTAGATGACTCTATTAAAATCTCTTCGTAGCTAAGATTCTGGGTATTTCTAGATTTCATTATTTCCTTTGAAGGTGGATAGAAGCGGAACGATAATGCCACTAATAAAGCTACGCCAAGTCCAAGGACGATACGCCATACAGAAATCATGGGATTATCTGGAAAGGCATACCAAGTGGAGAGAATGGTAATAGGATTGATGATTGGGCTGGCTAGCATAAATAGGAGGGCCACTGATAATGGTACGCCTCTATCTGTGAGTGCTTTGAATAATGGAATAATGGCACAGTCACATACAGGTAAGGCTAGGCCACTAACCATAGCGGCACCATAGCTTTTCCAAGAATAATCGCCTAATAGTTTTAGTAGTACGCTCTGTGGTACAAAATAGCGTATAACGGTTGACCCAATAGTTCCTAATAAAAGGAATGGAATCGCTTCGACAATGAGCCCTGTAATGATGGCAAAGCATTGATGAATGGAGTAAGGAATGTCATGACGGAACGCGGTAACTAAAAGTATATAGGCGGTAATGCCGATAACTAATAGATTTGGTATGAGGCCCCACGTAGAATTGCGACATAATTGCTCTACCTTTTCTGGCGTTGGCGCTGTTACAATCTTGGCCTCTCTATTATAGGTCCGTAATAAGGCATGGTGTGTATCGGTCTCCGTGATGATGCAATCTGCACTGTATAATTGGCTTGTTACGTCATTACCTAAACCAGGCAACATCGATGCGACGAATTGATCCGTACAAATATATAATACCTTTTCAATTTGCAACATGTGACGCAGCTTATCACTGTATAGCAGGGTTTCTAGCTGGTGAAAGCTGACCATACCATTCCATTCAATCCATATTTCTTTGGGATTTGTCTTATTGATATAGGTTGCGATTTCGTCTGCTATAGAACTATAGGTGTCAGGTTGATTAGGTGTGATTGCACTGAGTTTATCAGGGCTAAGTTGTAAAGCATCTTTAATAAGTGATACAGAGCCTTGTTCGGCACTGATACATGCTGTGCCGCCAAGTTTTTTACGGTATTGTAATTGTTCATTTATGAATGTACTTTTACCAGAACCGATAAATCCGGTAACGATATAAACAGGTATCATGATTGACACACTTCGTTATGTACCATTGGCACATTAAAATCAGTACCAATAACGACTAAGCTGTAGTCAGTGGATTCGCTAGGTACTAGGGAGCAGTAATGCGTACCATATTGCAACTCATGGGGACCTTCGGTGGTCGGTACAATACCTTTAGCGCGGAGCACACTGTCTGGCATACCTTCTAAAATCGTTTTCCACTGTAATAGAGTGAGTGTACGCAAGTCTTTAAAGGTATGACTCATAAATAGATGGTCATCATGTAATGAATTGTCATCATGACAGTGATAGAGGCGTTTAATATAGTCTCGTAAGGAAATGGTATCCCATGACTCTTCGTGAATAGGTGTGTTGGGCGCTAAGTCGTGAATCATGCGCTTTGTAATACTTGTTTGTTGAACATCTTCGGTGTGACTCAAGAAGATAGCGTCACTGTTTGTGATTTGATCTTTAAAGAATAAACCAAAGTTTTTGATAAACATAGGTGCTTGCATAGCATCCACTGTTGTTACTGAAGCGTGAACATAGGCGGATTTCGCAATGTCTTCATCTTCACATGTATGGATGATTTCACTCAATTTGCTGACCCCAGATGGTTCGATATAGATAATATCTACATCATAATTTTGAAGAATATCGAGTAATGCTTGTTGGAAATTTCCTTGTAAGCTGCAGCAAATACAACCAGACGTTACTTCACGAATAGTAGCACCTGTTTTAGCCAGATTTGCCGCATCAAGACTAGTTTCGCCAAAATCATTTTCTATAATTAAAACCTTGTCTGTAGGTTTATGTTCTTTTAGTATATGTTGTAAAAATGTTGTTTTTCCCGAACCTAGAAATCCGGATATGATAATAATAGGAATCATATGTGCCTCCTGAGTAAGATAAACACAGTATACACCTATAGAATAACACAGAAAATACATCCTAGGGTATATGCATAGTTATGAGAGCTCTGTTATTCTTAAAATTCTCTTTAAATATATGGATTATATACATTATATGAGTATATTAACAGATGTATTTAATCTGTCTCTTATACACATCTCCGAGCCCACGAGACCAGAGAGGATCTCGTATGCCGTCTTCTGCT
>USAV01000074.1 GCA_900552715.1 uncultured Veillonella sp. | reverse complement strand
CTCAGTAGCTCAGCTGGATAGAGCGTTTGACTACGAATCAAAAGGCCAGGGGTTCGAATCCCTTCTGGGTCACCAAATGAAAGCATCACAGCAATGTGGTGCTTTTTTATTTTTGCAAAATCATTTATCTATTAAAAAGACTCTACACATAATTGTGTAGAGTCTTTTAGTTTCAGCACTTTAAATTTAATTAGATTTAAAGTGTTTTACCTTATTTTAGCTGTCCTGCAGCTACAGCAAGATCTCTCCAGTAGATAGCTTGCATGTAACCATATGTATCTGGTTTTAAGGTAATTAATTTAGCTTTAGGTCGCTTTTCCTCACGTAATACTCTGCCTGTACGGGCATCGATGATATTACGTTGTTCTTGAACCCATTGAATCGTATCGGCATCTTGATCAAAGTAATAATGGTTTATATACTCTGTCATATAATACTGAGCACCTTGATGACTATATGTGCGGGCTACAATTTCAAATTTATTACCTTCTCCTGCGATGACCTTAACGCGTTGTTCTGCATAATAATTTTGGCCATTCATACGATATAAGTAGGCATAACCTCTGGCATTCTCTAAATCAGCAATATTAACTGCTTGAGAGGGGAGGATACCTAAGATTGTAAAAGCCGCTGCAATTAATAAACTACGCTTCATGTATTCTCCTTATTACTTCGCATGTGGCTGATCGGATTCAGCAACCACATGTACAACTAATTCTTGATCAGAAGGAATCTGAGCCATAACTACAGGCATTGGTACATTCATCGCTGCTGCAATACCTTTGATCTGGCGCATTGCAACAGGCACTACAGTACCATCTTCTTGTACGTTTTTTTCTAATGCTTCAATTTCAGTAACTGTTAAGCTTGCTTTGTTCGCAAAGTCTTCGATGGATATACCATTAGCTTCGCGATATTCTTTAATGAAATCTCCGATATACATAGATTCCTCCTATTTTTAGATACCTTTATATTGTAATTAAAAATATCATATATGGCAATAGATGAATAAAAGATGAATAAATAAAATTACAAAAATAAATTGACTTAATACGATAGTGGTGTTAATATTAACTCATAGAAAACATCATATTTGGGAATAGGTGCTGAAAAGCATAATAGAGAAGCTGGTTAAATGCCAGCACGGTCCCGCCACTGTATGGTCGAGCGAGTCTAAATTAAGTCACTGGGAAACTGGGAAGGCTAGATGAGCGATGACGCCGAGTCAGGAGAACTGCCTATTCAACATTCACCATTTGACCTACGAGAGATAGGGAGGAGAAGTTAGTAGCTCCTTTTTACGTACCCGTAAAAAGGATTTTTTAGTTCTATACGATTTTTATCAGAGATGATTTAAATGGTATTCGAAAGACCTTAATGTCGTTGGCATGGTCATGGTGAATAATACCTTCTTGGTATTACCAGCATGACATGTGTTATGACTGTTAATATATTTTATGGTAAATGTAGGGCATGCATTTATTCATCATCATCCTAAAAAAGAGGCTGACCCAGGATTCTAGTAGTTCGGATTCTGGGTCAGTCTCTTTTTATTTTTAGGGGATACATGAAATTTAAGTTAATTCTAAAAAAATGATTGACGATGAATTCTATACATGATATTATTATTTCAGTTGAGACGCGGGAGTGGCGGAATTGGCAGACGCACCAGACTTAGGATCTGGCGCCTTACGGCGTGGGGGTTCAAGTCCCTTCTCCCGCACCAACTTTATTGCACCTTTTGAGGTGCTATTTTTTTTGCCCAAAAATGTTATAATAAATGGGTTAGAACTATTAATTTAAGTAATCATAGTAATACTATATGGTGCAGTATGGATAATACATTAACACAGCTGCTTTCACAGAACCCATCCTTTGTGGATGGGCTAAACGCATTTCAGCGGAAAGGAAAGTCAGTCATATATGGTCTTAGTGGATCTCAAAAGAGTTTCCTCTTAAACCAAGCTTTTTCTACGGGCCTTACAAAGCCTGTGGTTATCGTAGTCCATGATAAGGACCATAAAGAGATGTGGGAACGGGATTTAGCCTTTTTCTGGCCTAATATTCCTGTCCTATCATTTCCTATAACAGATCATGTGGACTTTACAACGATTGCTCGTAGCCTTGAGGACCAAGGGGCTCAAATGCGTGCCTTAGCATTGCTTGCATGGCAAGAACCGGCCGTAGTCATAGCGAATGCTGAAGAGGTTACACAGTATGTGGTATCTCCACAATATTTAAAAGGACAGTCGTTACATTTCTCTTTGAATGATACGATTGAACGCGATACAGCTCTTGAACAGCTCGTTACAATTGGATATGAACGTGTAGACCAGGTGGAACAACGTGGTCATTTTGCCGTGCGCGGGGATATTTTAGACATATATCCTGTTAATAGTGAACATCCGATACGAATTGAGTTCTTTGGCGATGAGATTGATACGTTGCGGTTCTTCTCGGTAGAGAACCAACGTTCCATTGAACAAATTGATTCTTATACGGTGACACCTTTCTTTCTTGGTAAAAGTGATGCAGATTGCACCTTATTATCCTATGTGAAAGAAGGCACTCTCATTTACGATGAGCCTGGTCGTATTCAGGAAGCATTAAAGAAATTCCTTAAGGAGGATCCAACACATCGTAAAAATCATTGTGACTGGAGTGAATTGCAACGTACTGTAGAAGCGACGAATCAAGTAGCTTTCACATTTATGCAACAACGTTCTATCGGCTTAGCTGGATTTACCCCGATTGGTATTCAAGGCAAGACGATGACGAGCTTTGAGCGTCAAATTCCTTTATTAACCGATGAGATTAAACAATGGCATCGCTTAAACCATCAAGTTGTATTGGTATTAAATAACCAACAACGAAGAGAAGGGATTGAACGTGCCCTTGAAGGGGAAGGTATTGCCTTTGTTCATAGTGCGGAATGGATTGCAAAGCCTAATACGGTAGTTATCTTACAAGGTTTATTGACCGATGGCTTTGAATTACCAAATAGCCATTTAGTAGTTGTCGTAGAAGGTAATATTTACGGACAACAAAAGCGGAAGCTGCGCAACAAGCCTAAAAAAGGCCAAGAAATCAATTACTTTACGGATTTAACGCCTGGTGACTATGTTGTACATAGTATGCACGGTATTGGTAAATATATTGGCCTTAAAACGATAGAAACAGAAGGGATTCATCGGGACTATATTGAAATTGACTATGCGGGATCAGATAAATTATTCTTACCTGCCAACAACTTAGATCAATTACAAAAGTATATTGGTAATGAAGGTGATGTGCCGCGCATCAATAAAATGGGTGGCCGTGACTGGGCTAAGGTTGTTACAAAGGCAAAGAAATCTATTGATGATTTAGCAGATAAGTTAGTTGACCTCTATGCACAGCGTGAAATAACGCAAGGCTTCGCGTTCTTGCCTGACCAACCATGGCAGCAGGAATTTGAAGATGCATTCCCTTATGAGGAAACGGAAGATCAATTACAAGCTACAGCAGAAATTAAGGCGTCCATGGAAAAACCAGTTCCTATGGACCGTTTGCTTGCTGGCGATGTAGGATTTGGTAAAACAGAAGTGGCCATGCGTGCCATCTTTAAGGCTGTTATGAGCGGCAAACAAGTAGCGGTACTTGTTCCAACTACTGTTTTGGCACAGCAACATTTCCAAACCTTCTTGAACCGTTTTGCTCCATTTGGTGTCAAGGTAGATGTACTCAATCGTTTCCGCAGTACAGCAGAGAAAAAACAAGTTCTAAAAGGCGTTGAGGATGGCTCTATTGATGTTCTTATCGGCACACATTCGTTGCTTAATAAGAAGGTTGTCTTCAAAGATTTAGGTATGCTCGTAGTAGATGAAGAACAACGTTTCGGGGTAGCTCAAAAGGAAAAATGGAAAGAGTGGGCTAATAATATTGATGTACTCACCTTGAGTGCCACACCAATTCCTCGGACATTACATATGTCCCTCGTTGGTGTTCGTGAGATGTCCGTTATCAATACGCCACCAGAAGAGCGCCTACCTGTTCAAACCTATGTGGTGGAATATGATATGAACCTCGTGGCCGATGCGATCAAGCGCGAATTAGCGCGTGGTGGTCAGGTTTACTTTGTATATAACCGCGTAGCATCCATTAATCATATGGGTGAGTTATTAGAAAAGGCCTTGCCTGGTTTACGTTACGCTATTGCTCATGGTCAAATGACAGGCCGTCAAATTGAGGAAATCATGACTGATTTCTATGAAGGCCATTACGATGTATTATTGTCTACTAGTATCATCGAAACAGGTCTAGATATACCAAATGCGAATACCATCATCATTTATGATGCGGATCGCTTAGGCTTATCTCAGCTATATCAAATGCGTGGCCGTGTAGGGCGTTCTCGTAGACGTGCCTATGCATACTTTATGTATCGACCTGATAAAATGCTTTCAGAGGCTGCAGAAAAGCGCTTAAAAGCTATTGAAGAATTCACAGAGCTCGGTGCTGGGTTTAAACTCGCGATGCGCGATTTAGAAATTCGCGGTGCTGGTAACCTCTTAGGTTCACAGCAACATGGCAATATCGCATCCGTCGGTTTTGGTATGTACGTAAGTATGTTAGAAGAGGCTATTGCGAAGGCTCAAAATAAAGAGGTGGAACGGGAAGTATCCATTGACCCAGCAATCGACTTAGAAGTAGATGCTTTTATCGACGATGCATATATCAAGGATAGCGCTCGCAAGATTTCTGTATATCAACGATTATTACATATTAAATCCAAAGAACAGCTTGATGATATGACAGATGAACTCATCGATCGTTTTGGTACGCCAACAGATCCAGTAGATCGGTTATTGCGCATTGCTCAAATTAAAGAACAAGCGCGATTACTGGGCATTAAAAGTATCGTCCGTAGAGATCAACAGCTTACCATTCATTGGCATGACGATTCCAAGATGGCTGATTGGGATATGGGGGCTGTACGGGAAGATCTCTGGAAGAAGATGAAATTTGCAGATACTAAGCCGGCTACATTATATGTGAGCCTCAATGGTATGAAAGGTTCTATTTTGACCATTACGGAAGCGGTGATGAAGGCTTTGAGCCAAAAATCATCGTCTAAGGAGGGCCTATGAATCGATTTTTAAAGGGCGCTATGATTTTAACCTTAGCTGGGATTATCGTTAAGGTTATTGGTGCTTTCAGCAAAGTACTTATTGCACGCGTTCTCGGTGGTGAAGGGATTGGCCTATATATGATGGCCTATCCGATTTATCAAATTATCGTTAGTGTTTCCGCTGCAGGCATTCCTGTTGCTATATCTATTATGATTGCGGAAAAGCTGGCTAATGATGATATGCGGGGCGTACAACAGGTGTTTTCCGTATCGTTAAAGGTGTTAACACTATTAGGTCTTGTATTTAGTGTAGCTTTATACAGCAGTGCACAATGGCTCATAGATACCCATATTATTACAGATCCTCGTGCACTCTTAGCGATTCAGCTATTGTCGCCAGCTATCTTCATCGTTACGATTTTGAGCTGTTTCAGAGGTTATTTCCAAGGCTTCCAATACATGGTACCTACGGGAACTAGCCAAGTCTTTGAACAAATCTTCCGCGTATCCTCTATGGTGGGCTTAGCTTATTATTTCATTGATAGAGGTCTACACTTGGCGGCAGGTGGTGCAACGTTCGCTACATTCCCCGGTGTATTAGCTGGGTTGATCGTATTGATTTACTTTTACTATCGTCAGCGTCGTGTACGAGCGCAAATGTTGGCACAGCAGAATCCCAATGCTATTGGTGAAAGCAATGGCTCTGTAGTCAAACGACTATTTAGCTTGGCTATACCAGTTTCAATGGCCAATATTATGTTGCCTATGGTATCTCTTATCGATACATTTATCGTCCCAAAGCGATTGATGGATATCGGGTATTATCTCAATGAAGCGACAACACAATTTGGCTATCTCACAGGGATGGCTACATCGTTGATTGGTTTGCCTATCATTTTGACTACATCCTTAGCGGCTAGCCTTGTACCAGCTGTATCTGAGGCACATGCCCAAGGTGATGTGCACCGCATTGTACAGCGCGCCGGCACAGCCATTAAGATTGCCAATATGTTCACTATACCGGCCTGCATTGGGCTCTGTGTATTAGCGACACCTATATCTAAATTGATATACGCAACGCCTCATGCTGGTCCTGTTATTGCTGTTATTAGCTTGAGTATTATATTCTTAGGGTGGCAACAGATTACAGCAGGCATTTTGCAGGGCTTAGGTAGAACGGTTATTCCTATGGTAGCCATTTTTATCGGTCTATTGGCTAAGACATTCTTGGACTATCAATTGACAGGTACTATTGAGCTTGGCATTAATGGTGCTGCATGGGCAACGAATTTAAACTTTGCTATTGCTGCACTTATAAACTATATATTTGTTAAAAAATATGTAGGCTCCGTACTGAATAAATTAGAACTATTAAAAATTGTGGTATCTGCCATGGCTATGGGCGGTGCCACACAGGTGGTATATGTGACGACCGTAGAACTGTTCGGTAACGGTGGTGCCGTAGCAGCGGCTATTATTGTGGCTGTATTTGTGTATGGTTTATCCCTATGGTTAACAAAGGCCGTTGTGAAAGCTGATATGTATCATTTCCCTGTTATAGGTAAGCGCTTACAAGCTCGCCGAGATAAGGAGGAGGCTAAGCTATATGAAGAACAATACTGATAAGCCAGTATCGGTACAACCATTAGTAGATGTGGTAAAAGCTTTGCGTGCTCCGAATGGTTGCCCTTGGGATCAAAAGCAAACTCATGAGTCGTTGCGTCGATATTTCATCGAAGAAACCTATGAAGTAGTAGATGCTATCGATAATAAAGATATGCCAAATCTTCGTGAAGAACTTGGTGATGTATTATTACAAGTTGTCTTTCACAGTCAATTAGCTGAGGAAGCAGGTCAATTTACATTAGAAGATGTAATTCACGATGTGACAGAAAAGATGATTCGTCGTCATCCCCATGTTTTTGACCCTGAAAATAATGAAAAATCATACAGTTGGGATGAATTAAAGGCGCAAGAAAAGAAAAATATACAAAAATCTGCATTGGATGGTGTATCCAAAGGTTTACCTGCATTAGTAGCGGCTTACAAACTACAAGAAAAGGCTGCAAAGCTAGGTTTTGACTGGGATGAGCTCGATCCAGTTTGGGCGAAAGTTTCCGAAGAAATGGGTGAATTTAAGGAAGCTATTGCCCAAGAAGATAGAGAAAATATGGAAAAAGAAGCGGGAGATGTGCTTTTTTCCTTGATTAATCTATTAAGATGGTATAAAATAAGCGGTGAAAATGCACTAAATCGCACAAACACAAAGTTCCGACAGCGTTTTTTACATGTAGAAGCTTGTGTTAACCAAAGCGATCGCTCATGGGAAGACTTTTCATTAGCTGAGCTGGATGCTTTTTGGGAGGAGGCTAAAGTGCAGGAAAAGTAGCCTAGAGGTTTGCATGCTTCTTAGGTATAGTATTTTTAAGGAGGTTCTGTCATGAACAAAACAGAATTAATCGCAAGTGTTGCACAAAAAACTGAATTAACTAAAAAAGACGCTGAAAAAGCGGTAAAAGCTGTATTTGACACAGTTGCTGAAGAATTAGCTGCTGGCGGTAAAGTACAAGTTATCGGCTTCGGTACATTCGAAGTTCGTGAACGCGCAGCTCGTGAAGGCCGTAACCCACAAAACGGTAAAACTATCACTATCGCAGCTTCCAAATCCCCTGCATTCAAAGCTGGTAAAGGTTTGAAAGAACAAGTTAACGCTGCAAAAGCTAAAAAACGCAAAAAATAATCCCTAATGGATTGGAAAGAGACCTTTCGAGGTCTCTTTTTTTCGTCTATTTATGGTATAATGCACAGAGAAAGGGTGTACTATGAATAACGAAAGATCACGGAAGGTTCTCATCGTGTCCGCTTCTATTGGGACAGGACATATGCAGGCCGCCAGAGCCATAGAAGAATATTGGAAGGAGAAAGAACCACAAGCATCGATAACTCATGTGGACTTTCTTGATACAGAAACCATGTCTGTAGAGCATTTGATCAAGGGCACATACATCAAGATGATTGACGTATTCCCGATGCTATATGATATGATTTATCGCGTATCAAAAGGGGAAAAACGAGGTACGATTATGCAAACTGCATTATCATACCTATTGAAAAGCCGCATGCTCAAATTGGTACAACAAGAAGAGCCAGATGTAATGGTATTTACGCATCCATTCCCATGTGGTGCAGCGTCTATCTTAAAACGCCAAGGACATATCGATGTACCATTAGTGGCTATCATGACGGACTTTAGTAGTCATCAATTTTGGCTATACCCTCAAATTGATACATACTATGTAGCTACTGAATCGATGGTAGATGAAATGGTAGCAGCAGGTATCGATGAATCACGCATTCATGTATCAGGTATTCCTGTGCGCCGCTCCTTCTTCCGTGATGCCATTGAAGAATATAGCTTAGAGAAACCGGTAAAAGTGCTCGTTATGGGTGGGGGCTTAGGTTTAGGTTCTCTAGAAACGGCATTAAAACATTTAGATGAAGTAAACGGTATTGATGAAATTACTGTCGTAGCCGGTCAAAATACATCTCTTTATGAATCCTTAGTTACCCTTAGTGAATCTATGCGAACTAAGACTATTGTATATGGATATACTACGAATATTTCGGAACTTATGAAGTCGTCTTCTTTGCTGGTAACAAAGCCTGGTGCGTTAACATGTATGGAAGCGGTTACTATTGGTTTGCCTATGGTATTCTTTAACGCTATCCCAGGGCAAGAAGAGGCCAATGCAGAGCTGTTAGAACAACGAGGTTGTGCTCGTTGGGCTCGTGATATTCATAACTTGGAAGACGTTGTGACCGCGCTTCTTATTAACTCTCCAAGACTTCAACAAATGTCTGAGCACGCTCGTGAATGGCATGTGGATGGTGCGGCTAATATCGTAAATAGTCTTATAGCCATATTAGATGCTGAGACGCCGGTAGAATTAGTGAAAGCAGAGCAATCTATCAGTTAATAGTTTAGTATTTACAGAATTATAGTGATTGTAAAAGCTATATAGCTCGATATGTTTCATTAACGATGTTGGTTCAATAAACGTTATATGCTATATCAACGTTATATGTTCTATCATAAAATTAAAAAAGCGATGATCTTATATTGATATGTACCCCCTTTACTGGACAACCAGTAAAGGGGGTATTTTCATGAGATATAGTTATGAATTTAAACGGAAAG
>USAV01000073.1 GCA_900552715.1 uncultured Veillonella sp. | reverse complement strand
GTTATTCCATTGTGTAATGCTATCGGTGCTGAACTTGTACTTGGTACAGGCGCTCTTGACTGCTGGGTAGCTGACGTTCAAGACGTTTACCCTGCTATCATGGACGTAGCACGTTGCTTTAACACAAAAGTTATCACTACATCTGATGCAGCTCGTTTACCAGGTGCAGAACACATCGGTTACGACCATCACCACACTAACTTATCTGAAACAAAAGAATTGGCTCGCAAAATCTTGGATCGCGCTCTTGAAGCTCATGAATTGCGCAAAGGTATGCCTGTATTCATTCCTCCATACGAAATCACTGCTGAAGTTGGTTTCTCTCCAGAATCCACTGTTAAACATTATGGTTCCTTCAAACCATTGGCAGAGGCTTTAAAATCTGGTAAAGTTCGTGGTATCGTTAACGTAGTAGGTTGTTCCAACCCTCGCGTTATCTACGAAAAAGCAACAGTAGATATCGTTGATACACTTATTAAAAATGGCTGTATCATCTTAACAAATGGTTGTGCATCCTTCCCATTGATGAAACTTGGTTACTGTAATACAGATGCTATTAAGAAATGTAGCCCTGCATTGCAAGAGTTCTTGGGCGATGATCAACCACCAGTATGGCATGTTGGCGAATGTGTAGATAATGCACGTTCCTCTGGTATTTTCGCTGGTATTGCAGGTGAATTAGGCCTTAACTTGCCACAAATGCCATTTGCAATGTCTAGCCCTGAATGGTCCAATGAAAAAGGTATCGATGCATCCCTTGGCTTCCGCTTGATGGGTATCAACTCTTACCACTGCGTTGAGCCACCTACACAAGGTTCTGATGCTGTTACAAAATGGCTTAAAGAAGACACTAAGGATATCTTAGGTTCTGTTATGTATGTAAATACTGATCCTGCTAAAGTAGCTGAAAAAATCTTAGCTGATATCGATGCTAAACGTGCTGCTTTAGGCTGGGCTGAAGTAAAATAAACTACAGTCGAATTAAATAGTACATTTTGTATATAATAATACCCTCAAAGACTTAATTGCTAATGTAGCTAAGTCTTTGAGGGTTTTCTTTTTGTCGATTTAAAACTGGTGTTTTCTATTGTATTTGAAAGCTGATTTATACTAGTAATATTAATATTCTATGGATTATGAAATGGGACATAGTAAATAAAATTAGAAACTATATGCAGGTGTTGAATATAGGAATATTTTTGACAACGAAAAAAGGACTCCAACTGGAGTCCTTTTTTCATGTAAGGGGAGTGTTAGTATTAATATCAAATGAACCATGTATTTAAACAAGTAGTAGGTTTGGGGTTAGTAATACTTGTCGGGAGATAAATACACGTATGGTAACCAGGGAATTGTTACCTCTATTTATCATTTGACATTGTCATTATAAGAACAATAGATGAGTCAAAAATGAAGTTTTTTAAGAAATTTCTTTTAATTTCTTGAAATTCTAAAAAAGATAATAATTAAGTTTAATTATTGTTGATAAATACGGGGTAATTTTGGTATTATATATAAAGGAGAAGTTGTATATTTTATAAAGGTTTAATGGCTATTAGAGTTTTATAAAGTATACAGCTCTATAGCATGAGAGGAGCAGTCATATGAGGAAAATATTTACCATATTGTCCCTTTTGTGGCTACTCAGTATAGGGGGGACTGCTAACGCAACGGACTGGTACTATGTTGGACCAGATGCATCAGGAAACCAATTATTTATTGACAACGACAGTGTTCAAAAAAGTGATTATGATGCGCTTTTGTGGCTGCGGGTCAATGAACTGGGTGGCGACGAATTGCGATATAAAGTGTATATAAGTAGATATAACCGTACCATGGAAACATTAAAGGTAGATGCGTACATGGCAGACGGTACACCCTATGAAAATGTAGAGTTCAATGAAAACCCTGAACCTATTGAAGGCAATACAAATGGTCAAGCCATTTATAATTTATTATGGCAATAAAAGAACCATCTAGCACAGCAAACTAGATGGTTCTTTTTTATATGTGTAAAAAATTTATAAATCTTAGGAATATTTTTTATATACAATATCCTCAAAAGAGAATGGTATATACAGAAAGTTAAACTTGGGCAGAGTTGCGACTTAATTCCAAGTCTTGAATCATTTGGAGATCGTCTTGTGGAGAACGACCACCAGTTGTTAAGTAGCCACCAACCATGATACCGTTAAGGCCACCTTTTAAAGCATATGCTTGTAAGTCACGAAGATTGACTTCACGACCGCCAGCTGTACGAATCAATGCGTTTGGCAAAATGAAACGGAATACAGCGAAGGTACGTAAAATATCTAATGGACGTAACGCTTTATTGCTTTCAAATGGAGTACCTTTAACAGGGTTTAAAATATTGAGTGGTACAGAGTCAATATGCAAGCGTTTAAGTTCGAATGCCATTTCTACGCGTTGTTCTAATGTCTCGTTAAGACCGAGGATACCGCCAGAGCAAACGCGAATGCCTGCTTTTTGTGCATTGTCGATGGTAGACATTTTATCTTCGTAGGAATGGGTTGTACAAATATCTGGGAAGTGACTAGGTGCTGTTTCGATATTGGAGTGGTATCGAGTTACACCTACTTCTTTCAATTTGAGAGCTTGTTCATAAGTTAACAAACCAAGAGAACAGCAAATTTCGAGGCCCACTTCATCTTTGATGCGGCCTAATACGCGAATGATTTGATCGAATTCGTTTGGGTTATTAGTATTACGACCACTTGTTACGATGGAGAAGCGAATAGCGCCTGCCTCTTTAGCTTTGCGAGCCGCATCGAGGATGCTTTCATCATCCATGAACGGATATACTTGAACGCCTGTTTCGTGATGTGCAGATTGAGCACAGAATTTACAGTTTTCAGGACATTTGCCAGAACGTGCATTTACAATGGCGCATACATCTACGGAGTTGTCATTGAAATGCTGACGAATTTTATCTGCCATAGCGAGTAGAATCATCGTATCATCATCAGATGTATGAATTAACTCAATTGCTTCTTCTTTTGTAATTTCACCACCATGCATAATACGATTTGCTATGGTAAGGATTTTTTCGTATGTTCCCACCTGGGATGGTTGTTGATCTGTAGGCAAAGCCATAATAGCCTCCTAATTGTTAACTTAATAAAAATATAAAATATTGACAATTTGATTGTAAACGTTAGTGCATAAATTGTCAACTTAATGTATTTTTGAGTTAACAAAAATATTTATGTAGTTTTTAGAGCGCTTTTAATACAGAGGAATTATATGACTTACAACTAATTTTAGAGGCTATATTTTACTATCTATATTAAGGTGTTAAATCTATGTTAAGGTTTTAATTGATAGTTATTTTTAAGTAATCTTTAGGGTTTTGTAGTATAATAGAGTATTGTAATTACTATATATAACTATAATAAAAGTACTAATATAAGGAGTGGATATAGATGCAGCCATTTCGATTTATACACTGTGGTGACCTGCATTTAGGGGCACCCTTCCAATATGCTACAGGTATTAGCCGCGCCGTTGATCGCGCCGTGAGTGAAGCTACCTATGTAGCCTTTGATACAATTATTGACACTGCTATTGATGAGCATGTTCATGCTGTTGTCATAGCTGGTGATATTTATAATAGCGAAGATCACAATTTAGAGGCTCAAGTACGCTTTGTACGTGCCATGTATCGCTTGGCAGAGCATCGCATTGCAGTTTATATGGTGCAAGGTAATCATGACCCTGCTGAAAGCTGGAAGGCTCAATTACAGATGCCTGACAATGTGCATGTATTCTCTAGTGAACAAGTACAACGTTTTCCATTGATTGTTAACAATATTGAAATTGGTGGCGTTTACGGTATTAGCTGTGGTCATGGTAATGAAAGCGACAATTATGCGCGTCAATACCGCGCCTTTGAACGAGATGAGTTTTCTCTTGCTGTTATGCATGGTACGGTAGGTTCTAGTGCGGGCTCTGAAAACCATAATGTAACTGGTCCATGTAGTTTAACAGACCTAGCAGAAGCAGCTATGGACTATTGGGCGTTAGGACATATTCATAAATCTCAAGTCCTTAGCGAGGAACCTCTCGTTGTTTATGCTGGTAATCCGCAAGGTTTACACCGCAAAGAAATAGGCCCTAAGGGGTGCTATCTTGTTTCTGTATCCCATAATGGTCATTGTGAACCTCGATTTATTGAGACCAGTGCTATCCGTTTTGAAGAAATCAAAATTGATATTGCAGGTATGAAAACTGAAGCAGAATTCTTAGAAATTTTACGCCATAAAAAAGAAAACTTGCGTAAACAGTATAAGAAAAACATTTTGCTTTCTATTGTTCTCGTAGGCACAGGGCCATTGCATCGTTTATGTACCCAAGAAGGGGTGCGTAAATTATGGTTGCAAGAGTCTCAAAGCGAAGAGAAGAGTAAATCTATATTCGTTATGCCATACCGCGTGATGTGTAATACGCGTCCTAGTATCAATTTAGCGGAGCGTAGATTGTTATCTGATGTGGTAGGCGATTATTTGCGCGCCTATGACGATATGGTTGATGGTAATGCAGTACAGACGGCACGTCAAATTTTGGCAGAACGTCCTGAATTTAAACGCTTAGGTGTATATGCCGATTTGTTGAGTGATGAGTTATTATTGCGTGCCTTGAAGCGCTGTGAAATTGAAGGTGTTACTGTATTGATGGGGGCTAACGATGAACATTAAACGCATACGATTTGATGAATTTGGCCCGTATCGCGACTGGTCTTTCACTACGGGAAATCATGGTGTTCAGCTCATGTATGGCCCTAATGAAAGTGGCAAAACCTCCTTGCTTGAAGGGATGCGCACACTTCTATTCGGCGGTACTCATAAGGCTTATGGGCCTATGACGGGTGCCCTTGATGTAGAGCGTAATGGTGAAAGCTACTACATTGGTCGTAAGGGTAAACAACTAGACTTTTACAGTCCTGGAAATCCAGCCATTCATGAGGAGCCAGCTCAACACTGGTGGCATGGTATTGATAAAAAAACATATAACCGAATTTTTGCATTGACCCTTGATGATTTACAAGGCCTCGATGTTCTACAAGAGGTAGAGGTTCGGTCTCGTTTCTTCGGCGCTGAAGGGGGCGAGCATTTAGGTTCGGTCGTAAAAGATGTGGAAAAAGGCGCTACTGATCTATTAGTAGCTTCCTCCAATGGTAAACGGCGCATCAATGTGTTGATGGATGAGCTTAAAGAAAATCGTCAAAAGTTAAGCCATTTAGCCGAGCATGAAACGCAATATGTAGAATTGCAAAAAGCCTTTCACAGTACGGAACAGACTGAAGCAGAATTACAAGGTCAGTTGCAAGAGTGGAAGGAATACCGCGATGGTATAGACGTCGTATTGCGCGCATGGGATACGTATCGCCGTAGCGAAGAAGCGCGTATGCATATGCAACAGTACAATAGTGAGCTTGCCTTGAGTCGTGATGAGTTCCTTCGCATCGATGAGGAAATCAAACGAGCTCGAGACAATATGCAGTTGTGGCAGGAAAAGGAAGGGGCCTTGATGCCAGCTAACTTTAGCCCGGATAGTCCATTTGGTACGTATGGTCAAGATATTGAAGACCTTATTCAACAAGGCGCCAAGTGGGAACAATTGCGCCGGGAGTGTGAAGAAGGGGATGCGTATATTTTTAAGGTACGAGAACAATTAGAGTTTTCTCGTTCTATGCATTCTGCGTGGCGTGATGATGAGCCGATGGCTGATGATGTGAATTGGTTTGAAGGAGAGCGCTTAGCAAGTCGCTTGCGCACTGCTAAAGACCAATTATTGCATTGGCAGGATCGCAAGCCTGCTGAGGCATCCGATGATTTGCCAGCCGCTAACCTTGACGGGGCATCCTTGCCAAATTACAGTGAAGAGGACTTGGCAAAAAAAGAACATCTTGAACGTGAATTAGAGCTTATCTTGATGGATATAGATCGAGTTACGGAAAAACGAGATAGCTATGGTCCCGATGCAGAACCGAGTAATTTGCCAAAGTGGTTGCAACGCATTAGCGGCGTAGCAGCCGTTATTGGTGTACTACTTGTATTAGCGGGCCTCTTAGTATTAGAGTCCGTTCTATATACAATCGGTGGATTTATATTGTTAATCCTATCTATGGCATTGTTCTGGTATGCTACATGGCGACGTCATAATGGTAATTCTGATGTATCTAAACTGAACTACGAGTTACAAATCTTGTCCTCTCGTAAATCTGATGTAGAGCATCAGCTAGAGGCAATTATTAAAGCCGCAACACCTGTAGTGAGCCCAATTCCATCTATAGAAGGGGCGGCACATCTTGATCGTTGGATCCAAGAGGGACATACGTTGCAAGCTATTTATGATGAAGCCCTTGCAGCTTGGCAGAATTGGTTACCACAAGGTGCGGCGAAGAGTCTTAACGAAGATGATTTCTTTGGCCTCAAACAAGAGTATGATCAATATCATGAACAATTGCGCACCATTGAAGGCTATGAAAAGCGATTAGCTGAGCATAAAGAAGGGTTGCGTGTTATTGAAGACCAAGCGATGACCTTGTGGTATAACCTTGGTGTTGAGGCGCCAGTATCTCCAACAGAGTTAAAACGTATTTATAACCAATACAAAAACTTCCAACAAAATAAAATTGTATGGGAACAAAAGGAAGCACAACGTAAAAGCTTCCGCAATGAGTACGATAACTGGCACCGCAAAGAAAAAGAATTGCTACTTCGTCAACAAGAACTCTTGCATAAGGCTGGTATGGAAAGCTCTAACGAGTATCGTCAACATCTTATTGATGAAGATCAATACAAGCAATGGCAAACCATTTACAAACAAAGTCAGGTTCAGTTAGATTTACTAGCACCTGATGCGGAGAATAGAGATTTATTCTATCGCCGCTTGCGTGAAGGCAATAAGGATAATTGGCTTGATGAATTAGCTCATTCTGAACGAGAAATAGCATCCATTGAAGATAAGTTGGCAATCTTATATGAGCGCCGTGGTCAAATTGTGGAGTCTATGCGTGCCCTAGGTTCTGACCAAGAGCAACACCAAATGCTTCAAGAACGTGAAGCATTACAAAATGAACTGGAATCTGCTCTCGAAGATTGGGCTACTCAAGTGTTGATGAGTCACTGCATGGATAAGGCTCAACAATCGTACGAGCAAGAAAAGCAGCCTCATATGTTAGAGCTTGCATCTTCTTATATAGAACGTTTGACTGGCGGTATCTATACCTTTGATATCCTTGGTATCAATGAAGGCGTAGCCTTGGTTAATGGCAACGGAGAGAGACTAGAGCTGAAGTTCTGGTCTAGTGGTTTAGCTGATCAAGTATACTTGGCATTGCGTCTAGCATTAGCTAAGGTATTCTCTTACCAAGTTGAATCCTTGCCAATCATATTAGACGATATTCTCGTGCGTTTTGATGAAAACCGTCAACGTAGTGCATTAGAATTATTAGCAGAAATCGGAAAGAACCAACAAATCTGGTTATTCACGTGCCAACGTTCTGTATTTGATATGGCTCAATCTATTACAGGCATTGATTGCCACAAATTGAGTCGCAATTAAACATTGATTGCCACTGATTAAGTCGCCACTAAATTGAACCCCTGTGAAGGTGTTTAGCTTTCACAGGGAATATTCATAGTGATGATATATGTGATGTAACTAAAGTAACTGTTTTAGTTATCATAGTGTGTTAGTATAGATTAGAAAGAAAGGGGTTGAGTACTTGAATACAGCATATTTAGATATGATCCAAGGGAAGAACCCTGGTGTAACACCTGTATGGTATATGCGCCAAGCTGGTCGTAGCCAAGCGGAGTACCGCAAAATTAAAGAAAAATATACGCTCTTTGAAATTACAAAAGAGCCTGAGTTGTGTGCTCGTGTTACGGAACTACCTGTAAAAGAATACGGTGTGGATGCGGCGATTCTTTACAAGGATATTATGAGTCCTATGGTGGGGATGAATGTAAAGGTAGAACTCAAGGCTGGTGTGGGCCCTGTGTTTAATACACCGATTCGCTCCATGGCTGATGTAGATAAATTAGATACCTTTGATCCTACAAAGGTAGACTATATTGGAAAAACAATTACACTGTTAACATCTGGTATGCTCGACGTTCCGCTCATCGGGTTCTGTGGCGCACCATTCACGATTGCGTCATACCTCATCGAAGGGGGCCCGACAAAGAATTACAATAAAACTCGTGGCATGCTCATCGGTGCGCCTGATGTATGGAATGCATTGATGACAAAGTTAGCGGATATGTCCATTGAGTACTTGTCTATGCAAGCCGAAGCGGGTGCGAACGCACTACAAATCTTCGATTCTTGGGTAGGTGCTGTGAATGCGGACCAATACAAACAAGGTATTTATCCTCATATGGAACGGATTATTAAGACTGTAAAAGATCGATACCCTCATTTACCTATGGCTATGAATGGTGTTGGTACCGATCATCTCGTATCTATTTGGTCTCATTTGCCATTGGATGTAATCGCTCTTGATTGGCGTAGCTCCATCGTTATGGCTAATGAGCGTGGTGTAACACAAACGGTACAAGGTAATCTTGATCCTGCCTACTTATTCGCCGATGAAAAAACATTAGCTCATGAAGTAGACCGTATTTTACTTGACGGTGTTCGTTACGGTCGCCATATCTTTAACTTAGGTCATGGCGTATTCCCAGAGGCGGATCCTAAGAAGCTTCATTGGCTTACCGACTATGTACATGAACGTAGTCGTGAATTATGGGATCAAGAGGGTTAAGCTAGTGGATATTGAGAAAAAAGGATTATTATTTTTATCCTATGGTAGCCCTTCAAGTAAGGATGATTTAGTGCCATACATGACGAGCATTCGTCATGGTCGTGTACCTTCAGATGTTGAGGTTGCTAACCTTACACGTCGCTATGATGCAATTGGACAATGGTCCAATGTAGAATTACAGACAATGGCAGAGCGTCAATATGAAACATTGATTACATTGTTACCATCTATGCCATCAGCTATTGGCTATCTTCATATGAAACCTTCTATTGCTGATGCGGTAGATGCTTTAGTCCAACAAGGTGTAGAACACATCGTTGCTATTGTAACGGCTCCATTCTTTACATCTCTTGGTACAGGGGCCTATGAGAAGCAAGTACAAGCGGCAATTGGTAACCATCAAGGAGTAACCTTTGATGTGATTCGTTCCTGGTGGGATCAACCATCGTTTATGGAATATTGGGTAAAAGCCGTTTCGGATTGTATCGATGCTACTAATGATGTATTTGTAATTTTTAGTGCCCATAGTATACCTCTTATTAATAGTCATAATGGAGATTCTTATGCGTTAGCCTTAGATGAAAGTGCCAGAGAAATCGCAGAACGTTGTGGTTTATCTAATTGGTCTGTGGCTTGGCAGAGCGCGGCCCCACATGGGCAATGGTTAGGTCCTACCGTAGAAGAGGCCATCAATCAAGCTCTACGTAATGGTGCGATACATATCGCCTTTGTACCATTTGGCTTTGTCAGCAATCATGTAGAGGTGTTGTACGATAATGATGTGGAGTGTAAAGAACTCGTTGATGCGGGCGGCGCTGTATATATGCGTGCACAGATGCCGAATTGTAATAAAACATTCTTACAAGCTATGGCGAGTGCAATATTAGAAAGGATTCATTCGTGAATGTAACAATTGTGGGCGGTGGCCTAACAGGATTGACAGCGGCTTATTATTTAGGTCATGC
>USAV01000072.1 GCA_900552715.1 uncultured Veillonella sp. | reverse complement strand
AAGGTTTGATTACCTTGAGTCACTACTACATCACCTTGTGCATATACATCACCAGTGGACCCAGTATAGGACATTTTATCTGCATCAATACGAGTCGGCAATTGTTCTGTAGGTTGATCAGACTTTGCCTTTTCACCACGACGTACAACACGGATATTACTATTTTCAGGTGTAGATGCTTTAGAGATTTCTCCAAGATAGGATTGATCAACGCTATCCAATTGATCTTGATATACCGTGGTTGACTCCGTAGCGGCCCATACTGGTTGTGCTAAACAAAAAACACAAGCCGCTGCCAGCCATTGTACTTTACGTTTCCTCATGGTTACTAGAACTCCTCTTGCTTTAAGAATTTGTTAATTATTGATTACGCTTTACAACTACGATAGGTTGAGAAACATTTTCTACCGGTTCTTCTTGTTCTTCTACTGCTGCTGGTTCCTCTGTTGTTGTTTCATTTTCATCAACAGCCGCTTCATTAGTGTCTACAGTCTCTTCAGATTCATCGGCCGTATTAGGTACAGTTACTGCTTCAGCCAATTCATCATCACTGTGAGCCAAACCATCACCACCAATTACAAGACCTTGAATTGTAACAGAATCTTGAGGTTGTACATAAATAGTTGCACCAGCAGGGTATTCAATATTTTTACCCTTAACAAAGGCACCACCTACTAAGCCTACTGGTCCAAGTAAAACAGCACCAGCTACGGATGCACCAGCTGCTTTAACTTCACTGCGAGTTTTATCCTTAGCTTCTTTACCTTGTACTGCAGTAAATTCAGTACCATCAATAGCAGGGATGGTGTCAAATGTGATGTCTAATACACCATTACGACCAAAGGAACGAGCCTTTTTCAAGGATGTAATTGTACCAGATCCTACTGTACCTGCAGGTACCAATAACACATTGCCATCCATTACATTTTCAGCTACTGTGAAAGCAACAGTGTCGCCTTCATGGCTAGTTTTAGAAGAAACAGCGTCATTCAAGGTAACTTTGAAGACTTGGTTACCAGCTAATGTACCAACTTGGTTAGTAAGCGTTACATTGCTACCATATACTTTTGTTTTCAAAGAAATGATACGTTTTTGTAAAGAGCCGCTACCAATACGACCATTAACGCTACGTTCCATCTTTTCTACGCGATCTACAAGAGAACCTGCGTTAATGCTATTTTGATATGTATATTCAAGCGCATCCATTTCTTCGCGCAAAGAAATGTTTGTGCCACTACCTTCTACGGAGTTATAGAGGGAATCAACACGTTTGCTCAATGTAGCAGAATTGCCATTGAAACCAGTACCATACACGGTTTCATCAAGTTGATTAATGCGGTCCACTACAGCACCATCTTGTACTGCACCATATACAGTAGTTTCCAAAACATTTGTTTTCTCTGTAACTGTGCCAGGAGCAGCAAATGCAGTGCCTGAAATCAAGGATGCCATTAAAAGTGTAAGTACTTGCTTCTTCATAAATTCCTCCACAACGTATCTAATGTATAACTGTTATACAACAGAATAAGCACGGGCCTAAGACCGTGCTTATTCCCTGAGTCTACTATTTTATATGCTCAGTGGCCATTAAATTTTCAAATCGATAATCGCAGATACACCTACGCCTTGAACACGAGATGCACCAACTGGGTTTGTGCTATCAACAGGTACTAAACCTTTAACACGAACCATACCGTTAAAGCTACCTTCTACTTGGGCAACGGCTTTAACTTGTTCAATGCTAGATGCAGGACCAGTAACTTGAGCAGCACCGATATAACCTTTTGTACCAATACTGATGATAGGTACAACTTTAGTTGTATATTCTGTGCTTAAGTTATTTTGTTTCAATAATTTATTCAAGAAAGAGTCAATTTGTGGACCGAATTTGTTGATAACAATACCGATACCACCAATTTTAGCTGCACCGCCAAGAATACTGCTAAGGCCGCCAGCTTGAGTAGTCAAGATACCGCCAAATGCAGTTGTAGTTAAACAAATCCCTAGAACAGCTGTAATAATCTTCTTTTTCATAATAAGCCTCCTATAGATACTTATATTTTAACAAATTCTATACATAGATTCTAGTGAAAGTATAAGAACTTACACATAAAGATACTAGCATTGTATAAAAGTCCGATGAACAATCAATGAATTTTACACAACTTAATTTAATGCTACCATCATAAAGAATTAGTGTCAATATCAAGTCTAACTCATACTCTATAGGCCTAAAATAGTTCTTATCTTTACATATCTTTACGACTTAGAGAAACTCAATTATATAATTAGCAGATACGAGGAACTTGATCTTCACCTAACAAATCGATTAAGCGAACACCACCAATAGCAGTTTGCAAACCAACCTTACCAATATTCTTATCTAATGTTTTGCCAATTAGCACCGATTCTTTACCTTCTTCAAAGCTGTGAAGAATAGATAGAACTTCATCTGTAACGGATGGATCTACTACGAGTACAACCTTTCCTTCATTTGCTAAATATAACGGATCATATCCCAAAATATCACAAACAGATTGTACTTCGGCGTGAATTGGTATAGCCGCTTCTTCTACCTTAATACCCACTTGGCTTTGATCTGCAATTTCTTTTAAAACAGTCCCTAAGCCACCCCGTGTAGGATCTCGCAATAGAGCCACTTGAGGTCCCACTTTATCAAGTACAGCATGAACCATGTTATTTAAAGGAGCACAGTCAGTTTTTAACGCATCAGATAGATCCAATCCAAATCGTTGTCCCATAACAGCAATAGAATGATCGCCAATAGCACCAGATAAAATAATATCCATTCCCGCTTTCACACGATGCGGACCAATATCAATCCCCTCCGGAATCATGCCAATCCCCGCTGTATTTATGTAGATTTTATCTACCTCGCCCTTTTTAACAACCTTAGTGTCTCCTGTAACAATTTGTACATTTGCAGCTTTAGCCATATCCGACATAGTATGAAGAATTTCATCTAGCTCATCAAAAGCCAATCCTTCTTCTAAGATAAGTCCACAACTCAAATATTGTGGAATAGCACCATTCATGGCTAAATCATTCACAGTACCACAGACAGCTAATTTACCAATATTACCGCCAGGGAAAAACGTTGGTTGTACTACATAGGAATCTGTAGAAAACGCCATACGTCCTGCTGTAACGGGAAATTGAGCACCATCATGTAAAGGAGCCAATAAATCATTTGTAAAGTATTTCAAAATAAAACGCTCGGTCAATTCATGACTAAATCGACCGCCATTCCCATGGACTAAGCGAACTCGTTCCATATTAATCCTCCCACGTCGATCCACCACTGGAATAACCGTATTTATACCACGCTGCACAACTACCTTCTACAGATACCATGCAAGCACCAACAGGGTGGTCAGCAGTACAGCTTTTACCAAATAATGGACATTCACTTGGCTTAATAAGCCCTTGCAATACACGACCACATTGGCACCCTTTTGGATCAAGAGAAGGCTTTTCAAGCTGGATAGGTAATGCACGTTCCACATCATAGGCTGCATATGCATCCTTTAATCTTAAGCCAGAGTTTGGAATAACACCGATACCACGCCACGCATCATCACATACATCATATACTTCTTTGATCATCGCTTGCGCTACCGGATTCCCCTTCTGCATAACTACAGAATGATAGGTATTACCCACCACAAAATTACCGGTTTTACGTTGCTCTAAAATATTTGCTATAGCAGATAAAATCTCAAGTCCATCAAAGCCAGCAATACAAGACGGTATGTGATATTCTTCAGGTAAGAATCGGTATGGCTCTTCACCAATAATAACGCTTACATGACCTGGCAAAATAAATCCGTCAATATGACCTTCTTGTTTATCTAATAAAGCTCGTAATGCAGGAGGCACTAATTTATGAGATACAAGGAAGAAAACATTCTTCAGCCCTGCTGCATGAACTGCTTTTACAGTTGCACAAATAACGGCAATAGTCGTTTCAAAACCTATAGCCAGAAATACTATTTTCTTATCTGGGTATTTTTTACTAAGTTCTACCACCTCTAAAGGGGTATAAATGACATGAATATGGGCGCCCTTTGTTTGAGCCTCACTAAGACTGCTATAGCTACCAGGAACCTTTAACATATCCCCAAAGGTAGCAATAATAACATCATCCCGTTCAGCATAGGCTAACGCCTTATCCATATACGTTTGATCTGTTACACATACAGGACATCCTGGTCCACTTACAAGTTCAATGCCACTTGGCAATAATTGTCGAAGACCTTCACGGAAAATCGATACAGTATGTGTACCACAAACCTCCATAAGCCTTACGGTTTCCCCAGGCTCATGAAGGGCATTGATACGTTTTAATAACGCATCAGCACTGTTCTGCTTTTCCTGCAAAGTAAGCTTCTTCAAGTTCTTCTAGCTCCTTAAAGGCCTCTAATGTTTTTTGTGCCTCTTCTTCATCAACAATTTGTACAGCAAAACCCGCATGGACTAACAACCAGTCCCCTACCTTTGCTTCTGGTACGAGGAGTAAGCTGCAGTCACGGGTGGCACCTGTTAATTCAACAGTGCCAATAACATCATTCACAGCTACTAACTGTGCTGGTACAGCTAAGCACATACTATCTCCTTATATATTATATTAATAACAAATTCTATGAGTTTACTTTCGAGAAAGAAAACTCACCATATATAAATATTTCTAATATCATTGTATCACAATTGTAGTAATTATTAAGTGATACTAACTACAAGAATATATAACTATTTCTGATTGCCAATCCATAGTTGACCAAAGGCTAATCCGCCATCATTGGAAGGAACCGCTTCATTCATATACAAATCGCCTACATGCCAAGCGCGATATATCAGCTCTACTAATTTGCGATTTTGAAATACACCGCCAGAAATAGCCGCATCACTAACATTATAGCGCTCCATTAAATCCGCTGCGGTTTCACATAATGCGATAGCAACGGTTTTATGGAAAGATGCAGCAAGATGAGCCCTAGATTCACCATTAACTACACCATCCATAATGGATTGAACGGTAGGTGTAAAATCAAGAATTCGCCCATCATAGTTATAATCAAGCAATATTCCTTTTTCATCACCACATAGAGCCTCTAAGGCTATAGCAATTTGTGCATCATAGGTGTGGACCATACCAAGCCCTAAAAGAGAGCCAACCGCATCAAACAAACGACCACAACTCGTTGCTTGAACCATAGGCATCGTAGATTGTAATGCTTTATCTAATATGGCCCAACCTTTAGGCAATTCTTTCATCCAATCTTGGTAGATAGGTGGAACATCATCACCATAGTAATTTCGGATATACCATAAGGCTTGGCGCCATGGCTCGGAAACAGCTTTCTCTCCTCCCGGTAATGGCGCTTCATGGATATGAGCTAATCGTTGATATTTATCTCCCTTGCAAAGGAGAAATTCACCACCCCATACCGTTCCATCTGGTCCATATCCAGTACCATCCATGGCAATCCCCAGCACTGGACCTTCAAGATTGTGCTCTGCCATGACTGATGCAATATGAGCGTGATGATGTTGAACTGATATAACAGGGATCTGTGAGCTTTTACCAATGCGCTCTCCTAAGTGGGACGAGAAAAATTGAGGATGACTGTCTACAATAATTTTCTCTGGTTGTATAGAAAACAATTCCTCATATCGGTCAATAGTCCACTCCAATGTGGCATGAGTAGATGCATTTTGTAGATCCCCAATATGTGGGCCTACAAGGACTTCTGAGCCTTTATTCATAGCAAATGCATTTTTAAGATCACTACCCATAGCTAGCATCGGACTTTGCCCTGAAAGTTCACAATGAATAGGTTCTGGTACATAACCACGACTACGACGAATCAATCGAGGTTTATTATGGATGACAGTTACAACAGAGTCATCGAGAGGTGCATAGATTTGACGATTGTGTACCAAGAAATAATCGGCAACCGATTCTAACTCTTCAAAGGCTTGATTATCATCATATAAAACTGGATCACCACTTCGATTACCGCTTGTCATAACCCATGCTGCATCTGATGGTAATAGTACCTCATGCATCGGTGTATATGGTAACATTACGCCAAGCATATGATTATCCGGAGCTACATGGGGACTCAAACGCACTAAACTATCAGTATTTCTTTTTAATAATACGATAGGCCGTTCCATTCCCGTCAAAACATCTAATTCTTCATCACTAAGATGGACAAGCTCAATTGCCGTATCTAGGGACCCTACCATAATTGCTAAGGGTTTATGTGGTCGATTCTTACGCTTACGCAAGCGTTGAACCACCGCATCATTTCGAGCATCACAAACTAGATGGTATCCACCTATCCCTTTTATAGCAATAATACTACCTTCATTGATTAATTCACGGGTAGTATTCCATACATTTACAGTATCTACAACCGTACGATTAGGTTTATATAAAGTATAATGAGGACCACATTGAACACAAGCATTTGGTTCAGCACGATAACGGCGCCCCTCTATATCTTCGTATTCAGCCTTACAAGCTTCACACATAGGAAACTCGTCCATCGTCGTTCGTTCCCGATCATAGGGAAGTGATTTAATAATCGTATATCGTGGGCCGCAATTTGTACAATTAATAAAAGGATATTCTTTTCTACGCTTGTCCTGTTGTAGTTCTTTAAGACAATCAGCACATGGCGCTGTATCGGCACTAATAAAGGTGCTAACTGCTTCCCCTAATGGAGATGGCTCCACAGAAAACTCAACTTCATTATTTTTTATAGTAAGATGTTCTACTGTTTGACTTGTAATACGGCACAGTCTAGGTCGGTCATCTTGAATAGCATCTAAAAATAGCTGTAAATCACCGACACAACCTTGTACCTCAACGTAAACACCTTGGCTATCATTATAAACAAAACCAGTTAACCCCAGAGAATGTGCCCACATAGAAACAAGGGGCCGGAATCCGACCCCTTGAACTATACCGGTATAACGAATTCCCCAGCGTTCTATAGTTTGATTACTATTTTGTTTCATATAAGCTCCTACTATAGACGGAGAATTAAGGCTATTAACCTAATGCTACAGGAATACTGCCATCAATGCCAGCTTGTTCTAACTCAGCTTGAATCATAATAGCGCATTCAATACGTTTCTTTTGTAAGCGGCAACCAAATTCATAAGGTGTTTCTAAATCGCCACCTAATGTAATATTGTTAGCATGACAGCCACCAGAACAGAAGAATTTCGCCCAACATTCAGCACAAGTCGGTTTAGAGAACACATGTGTATTACGGAAATCTTTAGGGATTTCTGTGTTTTGTAAACCATCATACACATTGCCAAGCACGTATCCATCTTTACCTACGAATTGGTGACATGGATAAATATCGCCATTTGGTACAACAGCCATATATTCATGACCTGCCCCACAACCGCGAAGGCGTTTAGCCATACATGGACCACGATACAAATCCATACGGAAGTGGAAGAAGTTAAACTTCTCACCCCAACCTTCTAATTGACGTTGTAGGTAAATATCTGCTAATTTTTCATATTCTTTTTCTAATACTGGCCAATCCTCTTCGCGTAGTACATAATCCCCTTCTTCACCTACTACAGGCTCCATGGATAAATGTTCAAAGCCAAGATCAGACATAGCCATAACATCTTTTGTAAAATCTAAATTCTTATGTGTATACGTACCGCGTACGTAGTATTCAAGACCATGACGTTGTTTTACGGCATTGATAAGATTTTTAGCAATATATTTATAAGACTCAGCACCACTACCCGCTACAGGGCGCATTGCATTATGTACGGATTCACGACCATCTAAAGATAATACAAGACTCATTTTATGTTCGTTTACATAATCGATTTTATCTTGTGTTAACAACATGCCATTTGTAGTCAATGTAAGCTTAAAGATCTTATTGTGCTTTTCTTGAATGGATTCGATATATTCAACGGTTTGTTTTACAACATCCCAGTTCAATAAAGGTTCCCCACCAAAGAAATCAATTTCACAATGTTGACGAGGGCCACTCATTTTAATGAGGAAATCTACAGCACGCTTCGCCACATCAAAACTCATTAACTCGCGTTTTACACCGCCGTAATCACCTTGGCTGGCAAAACAGTATTTACATGCCAAATTACAATCATGAGCAATATTTAAGCATAGTGCCTTAACAATAGGTTTTTCACCTACTACAAGTTTAAACTCAGTACTCATTGGAGCAAACAATTGCTCTGCCTTAATGAGCTCATCTAACTCATCCATAATCTCATCGAGTTCTACTGCATCTTCTTTAGCATCTAAAGCAGCATGTACTGCATCGCGATTAGTGCCATCATATATGTCAAGAACTCTATCAATGAGTTCGTCGATAACGTGAATGATACCGCTATTTACATCTAAGCAGTAATAGTTATCCTTCATCCGAAACTTATGGATCATTGGTTTTAATTCTAACATGGTACCTCCAAATAATATGTATGGTAAAAGCTCTACTATATAGAACTTTCTAGATAATTGTACCACATTTCTACGCTAAACGTTATGAAAAGAGTCATAAAGATATACCATACAAGGTATGTATTAAAAACATAAATAAAAAAGGCCCGCTATGCGAGCCTCTTTATTATTTTTGTTTGCAAACTTGGTTACCAACTGTGCAGCTTGTTTTGCAAGCGGATTGGCAAGATGTTTGACATTCCCCACAACCGCCAGTTTTAGCAGTTTTTTGCAAGGATTCAGTGTTGATAGTACGAATACGTTTAGCCATGGTTATCCTCCTCAATACTTATCGAATGATATTTATTTTATCATATTTATGAAAAGCCTGTAAAATACTATTTAGTTATGTTTTCTTCTACAGATTTGATTTTATTAACTTCTGTAGTTTTATTTGCATCCGCTCCTACTGTTGTTGCAGCGCTTGTAACAGCATCAGTTTTTTCTTTCTTAGGAGTATCCTTACGCAATACCTTGCGTAATGCCAATGCAACTGGAGTAACGATAACAGCTGCAAAAACAGCTTCTGGAATACCATGCGTAACAGATAAGAATACAATAGAGCCTAATACTTGATCTGGGCTTAGGTTCATTTTAATAGCAAACATATCTGCGTAAAGCAAGAAGATAAGTCCCATAACCATAATTGTATGGAATACAGTACCCATAAATGCAGATACAAGAATGCGTGGACCTTGAGGTGCTTTCCACAATAATAAGTATACTAAATATGCTAATACAGGGAAAAGTATACGTGGTAATACAGAAATAATTGGATTAATGAATAGTGGGGATAAAATATTAGGTGCTGTAATATTTTGCCACAAGCTATAGCAACCAAAGATAAAGCCTACAAAGGCACCTACCTTAGGGCCCTCTACAATAGCACCAATAAGTGTCGGTACATGTAGAGTTGTCACATTAAGAGGCCCCAATGGAATAATCCCATATCCAGATACACCTAATGCGATTGTGATCCCCGCCAACAAACCAATAATGGTAAGCTCACGAATAGTAATACCACTCTTTTTCTCTTTTTTAACCTTTTTACGTTCAACGGGGCTAGTCGTTTCATTGCCTGGGATTGATACAGTTGAGTTATCATCCACTAGACGTTCATTGTTGTTCATAGATCCTCCTTCGTTCTCATTCCTTACGGATATAAGTCGAAACTAGAAATTAAATACGTTCACGGCGTCGTGAAATAATACCACGCTCTACCAATGCACCTA
>USAV01000071.1 GCA_900552715.1 uncultured Veillonella sp. | reverse complement strand
AATCAAGTTATTATGCTTCGTCAGACTGAAAGCCCAATCGTATTTATTCAACAGTTAGGGCGTGGTCTCCGTAAGTTTGAAGATAAAGAGTATGTAGTTATCTTAGATTTTATAGGTAATTATACAAATAACTTTATGATTCCGTTGGCTTTATCTGGTGATAGAAGTTATAACAAAGATACATTACGTCGATATGTACAAGCAGGTAATCGTATTATCCCAGGTAGTTCAACCGTACATTTTGATAAAATTGCAAAACAACGTATTTATGAATCCATTGATACTGCTAAGTTTTCTGATACGAAATTGATTAAGGAAGCCTATTTTAACTTGCGTTTTAAATTAGGTCGTATTCCTAAAATTTCTGATTTTGTAGAGCATGGTTCTATAGATGTGAGCCGAATTTTTAATAAATTTAAGTCCTATCATAATTTTTTGATAAAAATCAAAGATAAGGATTATGATATATCATTTACACCAGTTCAAGAGCGAATGTTACATTTTATATCACAAAAATTAACGACAGGAATACGTGCTCGAGATCTTTTAGTATTACAAGCTTTACTAGACGGACATCATGATGTTATTACCTATGTATCTCATGAGCTTTCAAATTCTTATAATGTAGAACTATCTGAGCATGGACGAATTAATCTTATTAATGTGATGACTAATCAGTTTGGTGTTAAAGTAGCTCAAAAAACATTTGAAGATAGTGTATTTATTGAATTATCTAACGGCTGTTATGGAATATCCCAAGCATTTAAAGATGCATTAGAAGATAGTAATTTTAAAGCACATGTGCAAGAGCTTGTTGCGTATGGTTTGAAACAGTTTGATGATAAATATAAAAGCAATATCTATCCTAATACTCCGTTTGCTTTGTATGAAAAGTATACCTATGAACAAGTATGCCAATTATTAGAGTGGCCTCAAAATGAAGTGCCATTAAATATTGGGGGATATAAATTCCATAAGGAAACAAAAACGTATCCTGTATTTATCAATTATCACAAAGCAGATGATATTCAAGATACTATTAAATATGAAGATAGATTTGAAAATCCAGGATTACTTAAAGCTATTTCTAAGAATAAGCGATCCTTTTCTTCTGATGATGTGCAGACTGCATTTAATGCTGATGCGTTAGGTGTTGCTATGCACTTATTTATGAGAAAGAATAAGGATGATGAAGAATCTAAAGAGTTTTATTATTTAGGTCCAATTCATTCTACTGGTCAAGAACGGGCTAAAGAAATTTTTATGGCAAATGGTACAATGGCAGTAGAATTAGAGTATGAGCTCGAAGTTCCAGTACGAGATGATATTTATGATTATATTATTAATGGGTAAGGATATATGAGTGAACAACGAAAACATATAGAAGTTGTAGCAGCAATTATTAAAAAAGGTAATACTATATTAGCTACTCAACGTGGTTATGGTGATCTAAAAGACGGTTGGGAATTCCCAGGTGGTAAGATTGAGCCTGGTGAAGCTCATGAGGTAGCACTCAAACGAGAAATACAAGAAGAACTGAAAGCAGAGATAGCTGTTCAAGAACATATTATTACTGTTGAATATACAGGATATGAGAAGTTTGATCTAACTATGCATTGCTATTTATGCTCTTTGGTAAATGATTCTGACATTACTCTATTAGAACACGAAGCAGCGAAATGGCTTTCAAAAGATACCTTATACACTGTAGATTGGTTGCCAGCTGATATTGAAGCCGTAGATGCGATCTATAAACGTTTATAATGTTTCAGTAAAAGCATTTAAACAATATTATAATGTGAAATTTTAATTATGGTTTAGCCCCTATGTAGATAGGGGCTTTTTTGCTTAATCTATCTTTTAAATCATACAAATAAATAGCTTTCACAGTGCCAAAATTAATTGTATATCCTGTTGCACTCGTATATAATAATATTATCAGATTTGTATTTTTCGATATAATCATAGAAAGGAGTACATATGTCAAATTTCATCACTCCTAAAGAATTATTAGCTTGTCTTGATGAGGTCATCGTGTTAGATGCCCGTGGTTATCAAGATTATAAAAAAGGCCATATTAAAGGTTCTTTTCCAGTAGATTTAGATAAAGATTTAACAGGTCCTTTGGGACAGCATGGCGGTCGTCATCCATTGCCAGATATGGAGCAATTGGCTCATACCTTTGAGTCTTATGGTATTACTCGCGACTCCAAGGTCGTTGTGTATGATTCTTGGCTCTTCTTGGCGGGTCGTCTCTGGTGGACTTTGCGCTACATGGGGTTGTCTGATGTGCGCGTGTTGTCTGGCGGTATTGAACGTTGGGTTAAGGAAGGTCATCTTCTTACTAAAGATCCTACTCCATTGCCTACAGAACCAACTGTATTTAACTACGAATTGCAAACTCATATGGTTATGAGCCGTGATGAGGTTCTCAAGGCTAGTGAAAGCGGGGATCATGTTATCATCGATGCTCGTGCGCCGTATCGTTACGATGGGTCTCAAGTAGATACGATGGATGGTATGACAGGTCATATTCCTGGTGCTGTTAATCATTTTTATGAAAGTGGCTATACCGCAGATGGCCCTAAGTCTGTAAAAGATTTAGAATCCCAGTATTATAATGAAATTTACCAAAATAGACCTGTTGTGACTTACTGCGGGTCTGGTGTAACTGCTTGTAATGCGCTTTTAACAATGAGCGAGGTAGGCCTTGAATCTGCCTTATATGTTGGTAGTTCTAGTGACTGGGTTACCTATGATGGGTTCCCACTTAAGACTGGTGTAGAAACCTTAAGATAATACAGGAGGCCAAATGAATACTTTGAAACATTTACTAACCCTTATTGCTTTTGGCTATTTGTGTTATCACATCTATACCTTCGGTCCAGGCATGTTTAATGTGACTGTATTGGTAATTCTCGTTTTGTCTACAGCAGCAAATTATTTCCGTGAAAAACGTGAAAGTGACTTGAAAGCAAATGAAAATGCTCGAAAAGCTCGTGCAGAAGCAAGACATGCAAAAAAACACAAAAAGTAGTAATGAATAGCTTAGTTAAGTTTAAGTTGTAGTATAGTTAAGTTTAGTTAAGCTAAGCTGTATTACACTATATAAAATATTATGATTACTAGTATACATAAGGAAATTTTTGCAATATAAGAACATGGTTAAAATAGAGGCTTTCACAAAATATATCAGTATGTTTAGCCCTATTAGAATAAGGAGTACGAATTGAAGTTAATTTCTTGGAATGTAAACGGCCTACGCGCCGCTGTAACAAAAGGATTTATGGAATCCTTTAACGAATTGGATGCGGATATTTTCTGCTTACAAGAAACAAAATTACAACCTGATCAAATTTCTTTGGAATTACCAGGCTATGAGCAATACTGGAATAGTGCTGTGAAAAAAGGCTACAGTGGAACAGCAGTATTTACACGCATTAAACCATTGTCTGTAACTAACGGTATTGGCATTGAAGAGCACGATCAAGAAGGTCGTGTTATCACTGCTGAATATGAAAACTTCTATTTAGTATGTTGCTATACGCCAAATAGCCAACGTGAATTAGCTCGTCTTGAGTATCGTATGACTTGGGAAGATGCATTCCGTAACTATTTGCTAGAATTAGATAAGAAAAAACCAGTAATCCTCTGTGGTGACCTTAACGTAGCTCACCAAGAAATCGACCTTAAGAACCCTAAGACGAACCGTAAAAATGCAGGCTTCTCTGATGAAGAACGTGCAAAAATGACAGAGCTTTTAGAATCTGGCTTCACAGATACATTCCGCTATCTATACCCAGATGCTATTGAAGAATATAGCTGGTGGTCCTACATGGGGAAAGCTCGTGAGCGGAATACAGGATGGAGAATTGACTATTTCATCACATCCAAGCGCCTTGACGATAAGATTCAAGAAGCAAAGATTCATCAACAAATCTTTGGCTCTGATCACTGCCCAGTAGAATTGGTAATTGATCTATAAAATTTCAGTGAATATAAAAACACAGCCTCATCTACGGATGGGGCTGTTGTAATAGTTGAAAGGAGATAATATGGCTCAAAAACAGAAGGCTGTCGTATTATTTAGCGGCGGTGTTGATAGTACTACATGCTTAGCGCTCGCTATTGAAAGATTTGGTAAAGACAATGTCGTACCACTATCGATTCAATATGGTCAAAAACATAGTAAAGAATTGGAAGCCGCTGTATCAATCCTCGGTTATTATGGAATTGAAGGTAAAACGATAGATGTTACGAAATTATTTGCCTTCAGTAATTGCTCTTTATTAGCTCAATCCACTGAAGAAATCCCTCAAGGCTCATACAAAGAACAACAAGAAGCCGAAGGAGAGGGGACTGTTAGTACCTATGTACCCTTTAGAAATGGCCTATTCCTATCTGCGGCAGCATCCTTGGCACTCTCTTTAGACTGTGGCTACATCTACTACGGTGCCCATAGCGATGATGCGGCTGGCAATGCATACCCAGACTGTACTGAACACTTCTATAAATCTATGGGGGATGCTATCTTTGAAGGATCTGGTAAAGAATGCTCCCTAGAAGCACCATTCATCAACCACAACAAAGCTGACGTCGTAAAAGAAGGCCTACGCCTAGGCGTACCATACCACCTAACCTGGTCCTGCTACGAAGGCGGGGACAAACCATGCGGACACTGCGGCACCTGCATCGACAGACAAGCAGCCTTTGAAGCAAACGGTGTTAAAGACCCGGCACTATAACAATCGGCTCTATATACCTATAAACTGGCTTAGATAAGTAGTCGCCTTTTAGGCGGCTACTTTACATATATTCTAATAGAGTAGCAGGTCTATGTGATGCAAGGCGGACTTGTACGTCACCAGTATTAGGAAAAAAGTAGATTTACTAAATTCGCCGTGGTGGCAGATACCTTTTCAAAGAGCGACTTTGGCAGGTCGAGGCCCTCGGCCGATGACCGGTTCGCCAGTGGAGCGATGAGGAAAGGTATCTGCCACCACCCCGACCTTACAATCTTAATACTAATCGTAGATGATCATACAAGTCCGCCTTAACCCCAATTAATTGCGAAAATATTAGATATATGATATATTAGTACTGCCTAAAGGCGACAACTGAATAAGACAGTTTGAAACCATCCTGTCTCTAAACAAAACTACGGAAATTCATAAGCATTTTTAGCATGGTAGTTTTGCCATGCTTTTTTTATTTGAGGAGGTGAGTGTTATGATTACTACACGTAAATTGACTATTTCTGCCATGGTTGTGGCATTGTACATCGTTGTACTCTATTTAACGCAAAGCGTTTCTTTCGGGGCGTATCAAATTCGTATAGCAACATCATTATATGCACTTGCTTATGCCTTTCCGTTCTTGGTGATTCCCATGGGGATTGGCAACCTCATTTCTAACTTCCTATTCGGCGGCCTCGGTATCCTTGATATGGTAGGTGGCTTTGGCGTTGGTATCTTAACAACAGGTATCATCGTTTGCATGCGCAAGATGGGCCTCAGTGCTTGGTGGGCAATTTTGCCAATCATCTTTGTGCCAGCACTCTGTGTACCATTATGGCTCAGCCCATTACTAGGCCTTCCATACTGGCCATTGGTATTGAACCTCATCGTAGGTCAAACAATTCCTGCCGTTCTTGGTTCTGTTTTGGTGAAAGCTTTGATCAGCCGTCCTAGCATGGCTGCTTTATTAGGTGCTTTCAAATAAAAAGATTTATAGTCAAACAAAAAGGCGTAAGCTCGATATGAGCTTACGCCTTTTTTATGGCTAAATGTTATGGAGGTTGAAAGAATTAGCAGTTATAACCGCGCCATTTAGTTTCTACTACGAGGCGTTCAAGGGCAACCATGTACGCTGCTTGACGAGGTGGTACATTGTATTTATGTTGCATTTCCCAAACTGCTTCAAAGCTATTTTGCATATTCTTAGTTAATCGTTCGTTAACTTCTTCTTCAGTCCAGTAGAAGCTTGCTTTGTTTTGTACCCATTCATAGTAGGATACAACTACGCCACCGCCGTTTGCAAGAACGTCAGGGATGATGTCGATACCTTTTTCGTAGAAGTATTTATCAGCATCGTTAGTAGTAGGGCCGTTAGCGCCTTCCAAGATGATCTTAGCTTGGATGTTTTCCATGTTGTCTTTGTTCAATTGGTTTTCAAGGGCAGCCATGTACAATACATCAACTGGTTGAGCCAATAACTCTTGAGGTCCAATTGTAGTCATGCCTGGTTCGCTGTAACCTTCAAGGGAACGACCATGAGAGTTAGCATATTCGTATGCTTTTTCTACATCAATACCATTAGGATTGTAAATATTAACGCTTACGTCGCCGATAGCAACAACTTTAGCGCCTGCTTGAGCGATGAGACGAGCACCTACAGAACCTACGTTACCGAAGCCTTGAACTGCTACAGTAAGGTTTTTGATGTCTAAGTTTTTCTTAGCTAAGTAACTTTGTAATGCGATGAGACAGCCGCGGCCAGTCGCTTCGTTACGACCTAGGGAACCGCCTACTTCGATAGGTTTACCCGTAACGATACCAGGGCTCCATTCACCTTTTAATGTGCTGTATTCGTCAGCGATCCAGCTCATGATTTGAGAGTTTGTATTTACGTCTGGAGCTGGAACGTCAGTATTAACACCAATGATTGGCGCAATACGACGTACAAAGTTACGAGTTAAGCGTTCTAATTCGCGAGGATTCAAAGTTTTAGGATCAACTTTGATACCGCCTTTACCACCGCCATAAGGGATGTTAGCGATAGCATTTTTAATAGTCATCCAAGCAGCCAATGCACGAACTTCGTTTTCATCGGAATCTGGATGGAAACGAAGACCACCTTTAGCACTGCCACGCAATGTGGAGTGTTGGCAACGGTAGCCTTCGTATACGCGAACTTCACCATTATCTAGTTGAAGTGGTACAGCTACTTTTAGTTCCCGTTCAGGATGGCGTAATACTTCGTATTCACTACGAGTATAGCCCAGCTTTTCGGCTGCTACATCTAACGTATTTAGCATGTTTTCATAAGGATTATAACCGCTCATAATAATGACCTCCTGTATATAAGATTAAATGAAGTCTTGCTAATTTTACACATACTGAAGTATTCGACATTGTATACAGAATACCCTTTCTAATTTTATAAATATATTCTATAGTTTTTAATGCTCAAAAAGTGTATAGAATATAGATGTTTACTGTGATAATAGTCACTCGAAGAGTTAGACATAAATCGTAGTTTTTACAGTATAAATGGATACTTTTACAAAAAATAAAAAGAGACCGGTGAAAGATACTTTCACCAGCCTCATAAGAGAATATATTTTATTTTTCCACTGTATCTTCCACTGGAGTAGGAGGTACAGAAGAGTCTGTAGTTTGACCGTCACCCCACCATACGATACCGTATGTATGATTAAGAACAGAACGGTTAAATACAGGTGTTTCGATGCCTGCCTTGCGTTGTTTAATATAGTCTTCAAGAGCAAGACCTGCAGTACGACCCATACGTACGATGGAACTAATATTAGTTAATACTAAGAAAGCCATGAATAAATCGGCTAAATTCCATACTAAATCAAGGGAGGCAATAGAGCCTACGAATGTCATGATAATTACACCGATACGGAACAAATGAAGATAAAATCTCTTCTCTGTTAAGTGGCTGATATTAATTTCACCGTAGTAATAGTTACCAATTAAGGAACTGAAGGAGAACATTACGATAAAGATTGCTACCGCTGTTGGTGCCCAAGAACCGAGTTGTTGTTCAAGGTTATGTTGTACGAGAGCAACACCAGTTAAACCTGTTGTGCTATAGTCACCAACGATGAGTACGATGAAAGCAGAAGCGGTACAAATGATAAATGTATCAAGGAATACACCGAATGCTTGTACAAGACCTTGTTCAACAGGGTGGTTAACAGCTGCAGTAGCCGCTGCGTTAGGTACAGAACCTTCGCCGGCTTCATTGGAGAATAGACCGCGTTTAATACCATTCATTACAGTGGCACCTAATAAACCGCCACCTGCTGCTACTGGTTCAAAAGCGGAAGAGAAAATAGTGTAGATTACATGTGGGAATTGAGTAATATTCATAATTACTACGAATAATGCAGTTGCGATGTATAGAATCGCCATGATAGGAACGATGATTTCAGATGCTTTAGCAACGCGGCTGATGCCACCGAAAATGATAATACCAAGAAGAATTGCTACTACAGCGCCAGTATAGGATACATCAAAGTTGAATACTTGGAGAGATGCAGCTAATGTGTTAGCTTGTACAGAGTTGTAAATCCAACCGTATGTAATACTGATCAAAATAGCGAATAAAACAGATAAAGCTTTGTTGTTTAAGCCGTAGCGAATGTAGTAAGCTGGACCACCGTAAAAGCCGCCTTTAGCAACAGGTTCTTTGTAGATTTGAGCCAATGTAGATTCGATGAAACCTGTAGCAGCACCGATAAGAGCGATAACCCACATCCAGAAGACCGCACCAGGACCACCGAGTACAACGGCGATTGCAATACCTGCGATATTACCAACACCTACACGAGATGCAGTACTAACACAGAATGCTTGGAATGAGGATACATGATTTTTTTCAGTAGAACTACCTGCACCACTGATTACGAGGCGAATCATTTCTTTGATCATCCGAATTTGTACAAAATTCGTTGTCATTGTAAAGAAGAGACCTGCGCCGATGAGGATAAAGATGATGAAATAGCTCCATAAATAACCATTTATGGTAGAGATAGCATCATTGAGCATTGCTTCCATAAAAAAGCCCCTTTCATATAAAATAATTCTATATAGTTATTGATGTTATTGTATCAATTTCTATAGAGTCTGTAAAATAAAAATCCCTCACAAACGTGAGGGATTTTGTTAGTAGTTAACTATTCTATTGTAGGTAAGGATATTCCCTATGCCTTGATAAACTCTTGAGATTCTTCCATACCTTTTAATAAGGTCTGTTCAGAGTGTTCCATGTGAATCTGAGCTAATTTACGAGCTTGTGTTGCGTTATGGGAGGCAATAGCTTCTACGAGTTGGCGATGTTCTTCCCATGTTTTTCTAAGGCGACCAGGTTGGTTCATGGAGAAGCTACGGAAACGGTAAGTTTGTTCACGCAAATTATGTACTATATCAGCTAAACGTTCATTACGAGAGGCACGGTATAATACTTCGTGGAATTCCACGTCCGCTGCTACGACGGATTCCATATCCTTGTTTTCCATATGATCACCAATCTCTACGAGCATTCGTTCTAATGTTTCGATTTCTTCTGCAGTAATACGCTCTGCTGCAAGACCTGCTGCTAGCTCTTCGAGGGCAGATCGAATTTCAAATACTTGGGTAATATCCTTTAAGGATATATTGGCCACGTATGTGCCACGGCGAGGTACCATGACAACAAAGCCTTCTAATTCAAGTTTACGTATAGCTTCGCGAATTGGTGTACGGCTTACACCAAGCTCTTCGGCTAGAGGAATTTCCATGAGGCGTTCGCCTGGTTTTAAAATGCCATCTTGAATTGCTTGACGCAATGTTTCACTTACAACTTCGCGTAGAGGTTTATACGCATCGAGGCGTATCGGTTGTAACCGTTTTGTCATGGTAAGTCCTCCTGTGTACATGTTTTTGTAATAAGAGATAGCCAATCATGTCCTGCTGCTTTGATCTCTTCTTGCAACTGTAATGCTTCCATCGGTTTGTCTAGCAATACTACCATAGTGGGGCCACTGCCGGTCATGATGGTTGGGTACCCACGACTTGTAAAGAACTCTTTGCAAATGACAAGTTCTTCGTGGTCAGGGAAGAGTAGTTCTTCAAATGTATTAGCACTAGCAAGGAA
>USAV01000070.1 GCA_900552715.1 uncultured Veillonella sp. | reverse complement strand
CCTTCAGCGAAGAGTTCATCCAATGTTTTATCTTGACCGATAAATGTATTACATACGAATTTAACGCCTAAACCTTCAAGACGAGCGATTTCACGACGTACAACGGATTTAGACAAACGGAATTCTGGAATACCGAATAAGAGTACGCCACCTGGTTCAGATTGACCTTCAAATACAGTTACTTCATAACCAAGTTTAGCGATATCACCAGCTACGGACAAGCCTGCAGGGCCAGAACCAACAACGGCAACCTTACCAAGATCTTGTTTGATCTTCTTAGGTTTGCGAAGTTCATTGATGCTTTCAAAATCAGCAGCAAAGCGTTCCAGTTTACCGATATTGATAGGCGGTTTTTTCGCCTTGTTCATGATACAGTTACCTTCACATTGGTTTTCGCGTGGACATACGCGGCCACAAATGGATGGCAAGTTTGTACGTTCTGCCAAGATATCATTGGCTAAACCAAAATTACCATGCGCGATAGCTTGGATAAAACGTGGAATTTCGTTTTCAATAGGGCAACCCATACGGCACAATGGTTTTGGACAATTTAGACAACGTTTCGCCTCAGCGAGCGCTTCCTCCATTGTATAATCCGCATCAAAATGTAGTGGTTTTAATTCGTTACTCATGGCACATGCCTCCTAACAAGGATCCAGTACTATACTTATACAGCGTTGCATGTACCTGAACAATCCGATGAGCCCTCTCACATAGGGATGTCGCCACATGCTGCTAAGATTTATCTTTTGTAACCATTCGATAGACGTGTGGTCACTGGTCAGACACACACTATTCTATAGTATATTCTAAATTGTGAAAGTCCCAACAGTCAAGCAAATATAGCACCATTTGTATACAAATATAGCCCTTATTCATGCAAGGATTGCATAGAAACGAATGATACGGTAACAGCAATTCTTAAGTGTATATTTACATATATATCTATGCATGTATACTGATAATAGATAGAACAATTGATTTGTACCGCATTAACATACACTCATAGATGTTGGTCCCACCAAACTGAGATATATAATTATATAATTACACAATTATGAATCTAGCAGAATATAAGAGGTTCACTATGAACACAGTAGACTTTACCGAAAAATACTATATTGATCGTCGCGGTTCTCATTCTCGCAAATGGGACGGCGAGCACTTAAAGTTTAGCCGTACTGACCTATTACCACTATGGGTGGCTGATATGGACTTTATGGCGCCTCAGTGCATTCAGGATGCCATTTGTAGCTATGTGAAAGCCAATCCTCTAGGTTATACCATGACAAATCCCAATTATATAGAGGCCGTCATAGGTTGGTATAAATGCCGTCACCATTGTAATCTTCAAGCAGAGTGGCTCACGAGTGCTCCTAATGTCATTACAGGGATTATGTGGTGCATTGGGGCTTTTACAAAACCAAACGACGCCATCACCCTTCTAAGTCCTGTGTATGGCGCTTTTGATACGAGTGCTAGCTCTGCCCAACGTCAAATTATCGCTGTTCCTATGAACCGCACCGAAGATAATCGATACACCGTAGATTACGAAGCCTTTGAAACAGCAATAACCGAGCACGATGTTAAATTGTTCATTCACTGCAATCCGCATAATCCTGTAGGCCAAGTATGGACGGAACAGGAAATGGAGCGAATATTCAGCATCTGCCAACGGCACAATGTACTCATCATTAGTGACGAGATCCATCAAGACCTTATCACAGGCCCAACGGAATTCACATCAGCCTTGACGGTAAGTAAAGGGGCCTATGCGGATAACATGATTGCCATGTCCTCCCTGTCCAAGTCATTCAATATGGCTAGCTTGCACCACGCAGAGGTTATTATCCCTAACGAACGACTACGAAGCCAATTCAACGCCTATAAAGCTCATGTGTACCACACAGACTCGGACGTCATTGCGGAAGCGGCCATCACCGCAGCCTACACACATCCAGAGGCGGAAGCATGGCTCACAGATGTACTAGCTGTCATTCGTGAAAACTATGAATATCTGTGCCGAGAACTTCGTACGGCATTGCCACACATCCGCATCAGCCCTATGGACGGTACCTATTTAGCATGGATCGATTTGGGTGCCTATGTTAAGGCTGAAGATATGCACGACCGATTCGAAAATAAATGCCGCATCGCACCCAGCTTTGGCGAATGGTTTGGAGGCGAAGATTACGCTACCTTTGTGCGGCTTAACTTGGCTACAAGCCTTGAAAATATCAGGACTGCTACCCATAATATTATCAAGTACGTACACCCTTAATGGGTACCTCTCATCAGGAAATACATTAATTCAGGAAATACATTAATCATATTAGAGAATTCATTTCGTACAAATAAAAGAGGCGGCTCTAGCATCATTCAATGTTAGAGCCGCCTCTTTGTATTATACTTTCACTGTATTACCAACTAGTATTACACTAGTTCTTATTTAGTTCTACCGAAATGTTCTTTTGCAAATTGCATGTCTTGTACGAGTTCTAATGTACCAATATAGTTATTATTTTGGTCGCGTACGGCCATGTAGTTTACATAGAATGGACGACCTTGTTTTTCAAGCCATACTGCCACATTATCGCGGTCACCTTTACGGAAGGAATCGATAATACCGCGTACAATTGGTTCAACCTTTGGTGGGTGACAGGAATACACATCACGGCCGATAGCTGTAGTAGGACGTTTGAACACCTTTTCACCATCGTTGAAATAACGATTAATATCTTCATGGTCAACGAAGGTTACTTCCATTGGCATTGTGTTGAGCATAGCATCGAGTTGATCTACAGTTAACGTACCACCAATTAAACCAATAGCATTATCATCACCACTTTGTTTTGTAGTTTGTGTAGCTAATGCTGCATCAGCCTCTGGCCAAGCAGTGCGTTTTACACCAAAGATTTCTTCATACTGTGCTGTATCTTTGTAGATTTGGTACCATTCTTCTTTGCTGAAGTTTTCTGCACAGATTGGGAACAAGATATTTTGTTCTTTGTAGATCATTTCTTGAGCACGTGTAAGAAGCTCATCAAAACGTCTATACCAGTCGTCTACACTTTGACTAGATTTTGCTAAATCGCCCAATTGGTCGCGAATGTCGCCATCAACAGTCCACATAACCATGGATGGACCACCGATTGCATAATCTACTTTCAATTTTGGATATAATAAGTCGCCTTTTTTAGCATAGTGAACAGATACTTGGCGTACTGTATTTACATCATCGATGGTTGCTGTTTTATCTGCTACTTTAGGACGAATAGATTCAATCAATGCATCAAGGGCTTTATTTTCCTCTGTTAATTGGTTGAGCGGATGACCTACAGTTTCTACCAATATTACTACGCTCTTGCTCTTTTCTTGAGCCTCTAGAACAGCCTCTACCTTAGCATGTTCAGCATCCATTTGTTCATGAATAGTAGAACCATGGAACAATGCAGAGTGAAGGTCACACAATTGTTGTACCTCTTCTAAAGGTGTACCTTCGCGCATAAGACCTTGTTCGGCTTTCATGATTTCACTAGCCTCAACATGTTTGAATTGACTCGTAAAATCTTCACGAACAGAACCAAGTTCTTCGCCAGTGCCTAAACGTTTCAAGAAACCTTTTAATTGCTCTACACGTTCGCTATCTGTAACAGTGTCCTCTGCGTTAGCTTCTGTATTTTCGTTGGTATTAGCTTCTGTATTTTGGGTAGCGTTAGATACCTCTACTTGAGTAGCAGCAGCCTCTACAGGAGCATCCTTAGCAGATGCGTCATCACCATGTAGGTTTGGCATTTCACCTTCCAAGGTAAAGCCGGCTTTCATAAATGCGCTCACGATATCCATCATAGATACGCCCTTCATCTTAGCCCCTTTAGGAATGGTCATGATTTTACCAACAGAATTCAACATCACCTTGTTAGTGATTTCGCTGAACCCTAAGCTTTTCATAATCTCTGTTACTTCAGGATATTCTTTTACCAAATCATATACGGATTTGGATAAATCTAATTTCTTTTCCATTTTGATCCCCTCGTGTCAAAAATATTCTTATCTACTTATACTCAGTAACCCGCTATACTATTTCTATGTATATAGGGTAATTTATATTCTGAAAGGTCCATCTTTAATGACCTACGTCTCTATGATAAACGATATCGATTGGAAAATCTGTATCCATGGCTATACTTTTGAAAGATATTCCAAAAATATCGAAATTTTTATATAAAATAACGGATAGCTAGTTTCAAAGTGACCTACTCAATTAGAGTGCTTTGCAACAGCTATCCGTTATATATTATGAGGGATTTAAAGTTCTAGAAGATTTATTAGTTTTGAAAGGTTTGGTATTTTGAGAGAGTTAGTAAAATGAGAGATTTACATGTTTCTGAGATCAACTAAGTTGTAGAGATATACCAATGTTAAAAGCTATCTTATTGATGATGAGGTTTCAATGCTTTTTCGTAGTTTTCAGAAACTTTGTCCCAGTTAATAACGCGGAAGAATTCCTTAATGTAATCTGGGCGACGGTTTTGGTAGTGCAAGTAGTATGCATGTTCCCAAACGTCTAAGCAAAGGATTGCGGTTTTACCTTCTAGTATAGGGTTATCTTGGTTCGCAGAAGATGTCACTTCTAGTTTGCCATCCTTGTTGACCACAAGCCATGCCCAACCAGAGCCAAAGCGTGTTGCCGCTGCAGCGGAGAAGCTTTCAACAAAAGCATCGTAACCACCAAGTTCAGCGTCGATAGCCTCTTTCAAAGGGCCTTCCAATTTAGAAGTGTCTGGTTTTGTCATGATGTCCCAGAACATAGTGTGGTTCTTATGCCCGCCACCGTTGTTGATAACAGCTTGACGGATATCCTCCGGCACATTAGCAATATCGCCGAGAATACAGTCTACACAGCCATAAGCAAGATCAGGGTATTTTGCGATAGCAGCGTTCAAATTATTAACATACGCTTGATGGTGCTTGTCATGATGCAATTTCATTGTTTCTGCGTCGATAACAGGCTCAAGGTAATCATAAGCATATGGTAATGGTGCGAGTTCGAAAGGTTTCATAATAGGCCTCCTTAAATTTAGGGCACGAACGATAGTAAATACTATATCGTTCTAGTGAAAGCGTTTCGATGCACCTGCATCTATATTTCATTTAATTGATATGAATTATCATTATTTATTTATTGTACATTGTATATAGAAAATCGTCAATGTATTTTCCCATAGAAAAAGGCTATAGGACTTCCTATAGCCTTTATGTTTGTTAATCAATATAAAGCACTCTAATATAGCTATAACACGATAACTACTCAACGATACATTGACACATTTTCATGGTTGTTAATGCTGCTTGATGGGATTCTTCTGTTACACCTGCACAGCAGCTAGAGTCTACGTAAACAGGGATTTCTGGTAAGCCCGCTTTCAGTATAATCGCATTAGAAACAACACAAATATCAGTACATAAACCAACGAGCGTAATGGACTCAATAGGATTTACTGAGTTCATCCCTTCCAAACGAGATAATAGTTCAAAGGATCCGAAGTTTGGCTTGTCTATAAAGGATACAGGGCTCATGATAGGACGACCTTCTGCAGCTTCGATTAAGCCAGGCACAATATGCCAACCTTCTGTATTCTTCACACAATGTGTCACAGGTAAAAACTTGCCCTCTTGGCTTTCAAGATAATCAGTATCATGCGTATCGCGTGTAAATATGATAGGCCCGTCAAAGTTCTCAATTTTTTGGCGCACATTATCTACGATTAACTGCGCTTGCGCTGAACCAAGGGCGCCATCTACGAAATCTTTTTGCATATCGATAACAACTAGAACCTTTTGCATAGTTCCTCCTGTATATAATCTACATAGAATACATTAATTATTCATTTCACTACTAGTTATACTCTTAATTTTTAATAACATCAACGACAAGAATTTATTCTTTTTCCTCAGCTAACGCATGACGTACGCGGTGCGGCTCATTATGAGCTAACACTCTTTGTAGATTCCATAACCGCTCCTTTATTTTTTATGAGGGTGTTCACCTGATACGATTACAATGCTAACTGGAATTGTCACAACTAATGCTTCATCAGTATCCACATGCTTTGTATGCCAAGCGGCCTCTTTTGCAGCCTCTTCAAAGATTGGATATGCATCGCGGTCTAATTTCCAATTATTAGGCCCCGCTTCAACGGCTACAATATTCCCTTTATCATCTGTTTTAATTTCTAGAGGAACAATCAAGGTGCCATCGGCACTCGTCTTGAAAGCCTCACTAGGAATGACTACATTATAAGAAATTTGTTGCTGTAATTCATAGGTACGCTTATCTGTGGGCTTTAAATCTGCCGCTAAAGAGCTAATATTCCCCATCATAGACGCCAATACAGCTAATAATACAACCCTTTTAAACATAGTTTTTCTCCCCCAAGTACTTTCCACTACACGCAGTATACGTTGATTATACCACGAAAAAATCCCTACCGAACGTATCGATAGGGATTTCTTAAATTAGATTTTCTTAACCATTTCAGATTTCAATGCCATAGCACCAAATCCATCGATTTTACAATCGATATCGTGGCCATCGCTCGCATCAGTGATGAGGCGAATGTTTTTAACGCGCGTACCTTGTTTCAATACGCCAGCGCCTTTTACTTTGAGGTCTTTTACAACAACAACTGTATCGCCATCAGCTAGCTCGTTGCCGTTAGCATCGCGAATGATACCTGCTTCAGCTGCAGCTTGTGCGTCAGCTGCTGTCCATTCATGTCCGCACATAGGACAGATAAACATATGACCATCTTCATATGTGTACTCGTCGCCACACTTAGGGCAGTTAGGTAAATTTGCCATTTAGATCTCCTTTTTTCACTACATAATGAAAGTATTATACCATACCTTAGAAGTCGAGCTCCAATTGATTTGATGACTGCTAGCTTCATATTGATACAATAGCTATAAATATCTACAATACAAAACTACTTAGTCTCATTTTTCTCTACTAAAGTTTCATACAACTTCAATTTATCTTCTAAATTATTCTTATAGCCTTCCAATCGTTTGATTTCGGCATCAATAAACCGATAATGATCTTGTAGTAATGTCATTCTTTCATGAACCGTATGAAATCCGGCATACCTTAAATCCGCATATCGCTTGATATTAGCAAGTGGCATTCCCATGTCTTTCAACCGTTTAATAAACTGCACAAAGCCCACATCTTCTGCATGATAATTGCGAATGCCATTCTGTCGCTCAATGTGAAGGAATCCCTGATCCTCATAATATCGCAATGTAGAAATAGACAGTCCAACCAATTTTGAAAATTCACCGATTTTCATACTTTCACCACCTTGACCTCAAGTATACTCGAGCATATATCATACGTCTAGACGGAGGTAATAATTATGAAAGAAACACGTTTTAACATCGGCATGAACACATTGAAACAGATTGACGGGCTACACGGCGAGGAGGTATATAACACAATTCAAGAGATTTCACCGGCCATAGCCGATTTATTGGTCGAGCTGTTCGGCGACATCTACACGCGTCCAAACCTTAATTTCAAGGAACGGGAACTGATTACGCTTGCGTCCCTATTAACGCTGGGCGGTTGCGAGGCTCAGCTGAAAGTACATACCAACGCAGCTCTCAACGTCGGTATTGCACCTGAGCAAATCGTAGAGGTCTGCACCCACTGCATCCCCTATGCGGGATTTCCACGCGTGCTGAATGCACTGTTTACAGTGAAAGCAGTCTTTGAAGAACGAAATATTCTGAATTAAAGAATAAGCGGCAATAAAAATCTATTAATAAATATTAGTCTATTTATAACTAACAAAGGGAGACTCCCAACAGAGTCTCCCTTTATTCATCTATACCAAATCAACTAAACATCTACAATCCTTGCAGAAGTTGTAAATAATCTTGCCGTTGACTAAATATATTATATATGCGCACTTCTTTTTCATCATCAAAGACACGATATAGAATAATATTTTTATTAATAATCAACATACGATAGTTTTTATTACGTAAAACAGTATGTCTTGGAATCGTGCCCATATAAGGATTATCCGCTAATAAAAGAATTCTATCCTTAATCTCTTGATAAACAGACTTGGCAATTTCATTGGAAAAAGATTGCTTTACATGCAGAACAATATGATGCAATGCCTGATCGGCCTGTGCCATAATAATGATACGATAAGCAGTGTCTTCCATAACTATTCTGCCTCAGCTAACAACTGTTCTATGCTGATAAAAGTATCCTCAATAGGACCCATTCGACCTTTTCGTTCGTCTTCCTCAGCCAATGCAATAGCCTCTAATAATTCTATCTGTGCTTTCAATTTATTATAGGTTTCATATCCCATACATACCGTATCACCACGACCATTTACCGTCATAATACAAGCTTCGTCCCCTGTTTTCAAAACTGTAGAGATTTCATTATATTTATTTCTTAAATCCGACGATGGTCGGATACTTTCACGTAATAACCCCATAAAAGCACCTCCTCATATACAAATTATATCATAATTTGTATATGAATTGTGAATCAGTAATCCTATCCCAATCGTTTACGCAAAATCGCATAGAGAATCATGCTAATAATAACGCTCATAACGGCTTGAATAGTATTCGTCAAAATACTAGCAATGGCTACGCCTGGATCGAATACGAAGTATTCAGCGATGAAGTAGCCTGCTACGATAACAATACCACCTACAATAGTTGCCACCAAGGCAGAGGTAGTTGTCTTATTGTTATAGACAGTACCGACAAGATAGCCTTCAATGCCTTTCACCACGAAGGTGATTGGGACAAAGACTGCGTAGCCGAGGAACAAGTCAGCTAGCGCCGGGCCGATAGCACCGATATAGGCGCCATATTTTCGACCTAATAATAGAGCTGATGTCATAATAACGACATCTCCAACATTGAAATAGCCGCGAATGCCAGGTACTGGAATTTTTGTGTACATGGTAAACAGTGTTGCGAGGGCAATCAATACGGCTGTGAGTACTAACGCGGACGTAGTACTGCGGGTTTGAACGTGTTGCATAGCGTCCTCCTTATAAAGAAAAATAGGCATGTGAATAATTACATCACATGCCTTTACTATATACCTTTATGATAACACCTGCAAATAGAAGGAGTTAACTATAGAAAAATACTATTAATCGTACTCCTCAAAACGTTCTTCCACATTGTAGAGAACCTCGCAGTCACAGCCGCCACCTTCGTTAACGATCCAGTCTAGTACACTTTCCACATCTACCTTTTGTTTTTCCAAGAATTCTCTGGTGAAAGTTAAACTATGGTCGCAACCGTCATTTGCCTCTAACTTCTCGTCTACATAGTCAAAGAGATTCCAAAACAACTCTTCGTCCATAGGCAAACTATCTTTAAACGATTGCTTTTGCTTATCTGCATAAGCTTTTAATAATTCCTTTTTACGCGCTTTATCCATTATGATTACTCCCTTTTATGTATTATAAGTTATAGCTCATGACTTATATCTCAAGCCTTATTTCTCATATAATTCCGGTCGTTCTAATACAGTGCCATACTTCAACTTTGGTAGTTTAATTAATTGAGGGTACAACTGCTTAACCTCTTTACAAGATTTTAACGTAAGATGTTCTAAATTATTGAGTTCTAAAATGGGAGAGTAGTCTTTATCTATCACCTTTGCCGTTAAAAAGCTGAAAAAGCGCAACTGTTTCATATGGCGTAGAAATTCTAAGGATTGAACCTTAAGAATTTTAGGAGCGGCGAAGTCACCTTCTAAGGCAAGACTTTCAAGATGTTTTAGATTAGCTAATGGCGCATAATCATCAATTTGTTGAAAGTTTTCAATCGACAG
>USAV01000069.1 GCA_900552715.1 uncultured Veillonella sp. | reverse complement strand
ACAAAAGGTGATATCAGTGGTAATCATAAGGATTATCGCGTTACAGCTACAGAAAAGGTAAACGGTACAAAGGTTACGTTCAAAGGTGGCGAAAAAATGGTATATCTCGCTGGTTGGACAAAAGATGGTCAAAACCATGCGATGTACTTTGAACGCCCTGTAAATCGCGACATGGCAAAAGCGATCATTGCTAACACTGTAGCACCTACAGCACATACAGCATATACAAAATAATATAACAGTCCAGCCTAGTGGGATAGGCATGCGAGCTGTGGTGAAGCACTCGCATGGACACTGTAAGGGTTATATAAGAAGCGGCTCCTCTCATGAGGGGCCGTTTTAGTATATATGTTAAAATTTCATAATGAGAATCATTCTAATATACCCATATGGGTATATATAAAAATTTGAACCATTGTTAAAATATAAATATAGCTATTTTGTAATAAAGAAGGCAGGTGATGTATTGTATCGATTAATACTGCGGCGTTTAGCAAGTATTGTAGGTATTTTATTGGTGGTGACCATCGGTACATTTGTATTGATAAAATTATCTCCTATCGACCCCGTGTCGATGAAGTTTAATCTTGTAGGGGCTACACCTGATCCAGTTGTGGTTGCGCAGATACGAGAGCAGTTAGGGCTCAATGATCCTTGGTGGCAGCAATACTTACGTTGGTTAGGTCAAATTGTACAAGGGGACTTTGGTGAGTCTATTCTGTATGCTTTACCAGTGGTGACCATTCTTGGAGGCGCCTTGCCTAATACCTTAGGGCTCGTATCCTTAGCTCTTGTTATGGGGATAGTGGTGACCATACCGCTCGGTATGTTATCTGCAAAATATCAAGACTCATGGATTGATCATGGGATTCGTGTCATTACATTTTTAGCATTAGCAATTCCTGGATTCTGGGTTGGTTTATTATTACTGTACTTATTTGGTGTTAAACTACAGCTTGTGTCGGTAACGAATACCAATGGATTTTCTGCTTATGTACTGCCCGCAGTAACCCTTGCTTTATGGATTTGTGGTCTCTACATTCGTCGATTGCGAAATGCTATTTTAGAAGTCTCGCGACAGCCCTTTGTACAGGGGGCACGAGCATTAGGATTGCCAGAATGGATGGTCTACACTCGTTACATATTCCCCCATGTAGGACTTATGTTATTGCCTATGATGGGAGTAACGATGGGCGCCATGCTAGGTGGGTCTGCTGTTATTGAAACGGTATTCTCTATAAAAGGGATTGGTTACATGATGGTGCAAGGTATTATGGCTCGTGATTATGTATTGATGCAAGGCTACATTATTTGGATTACTATGGTGTTCATCGTGATTAATATCATCATTGATGTGTTGAGTATTTGGCTGAATCCAAAGCGAAGAGCCGCTATAAAAGGAGGCTCCTATGAATAGACAAAAGCCTTATACTTTATACGTTATGTTGGTATTAGCAGCTCTGTGGATCGCATTTTTCTTATGCGCTCCCTATATAGCACCATTTGATCCTGAAACGACGAGTATCGCGGACCGCTTACAAGACATTAGTAGTACCCATCTATTAGGTACAGACCAACTCGGTCGTGATGTGTGGTCTCGTATTTTGTACGGTGGTAAAGCCTCTTTAGGGATTGCTTTCACCATCATTGGCATTAGTGGGGCCATCGGTATCGCTATTGGTGGGTTAGCAGGGTTCTCTACACCTAGCATTGACCGTTGGTTATCTCGCTTGATTGATTTGGTACTAGGGTTTCCGAATATGGTGATTGCCATTGCTTTCATCGGTATTATGGGACCTAGCATTACAAATGTAATCATTTCCTTGTGCATTACGAAATGGGCGGAATATGCCCGTATCACTAGAGGCCTCGTACAGATTGAACGCCACGCGGAGTATATTACCTTTGCTCGTATGTCAGGTGCTTCAAACCTACGAATTCTGTGGCGCTATATTCTGCCGAATGTATTGCCACCGTTGGTGATTGTTATTATTCAACATCTAGGTGATGCCATCATTTTGGTAGCCAGTTTCTCGCTCATAGGCATCGGTGTGCAACCGCCGGATCCGGAGTGGGGCGCTATCTTGTTGAGCTCCCGAGATTTTCTACAAACGGCGCCGTGGCTGCTAATTTACCCGGGGCTCGCTATTTTTATTACTGTTGTTTTATTTAACTATATTGGTGATGCGTTGCGCGATGCCCTCGATGTATCTCGCTAACCGAGCTGTGTATAGATATTTTATGGTGAAAGCCTCTTTCACAGAGGCGATGTTCAAAAAGGAGAAGTTATGAAACGTTGGTTATTAGCATGTCTAACTATGCTGTGCATGGTAGCTCTCTTGGTAGGTTGCGGAAGTGATACCGCTAAACAAGGCAAACAAGGGAAGCATATGAATGTTGGTTTGTATTGGTTTGGTGAAACATTAGACCCAACTCACGAGTGGGATGCGTGGACATTGACGCGTATCGGCGCTGGTGAAACATTGGCAACGGTAACACCAGATATGAAATTTACTCCACAATTAGCAGACTCTTGGGAAAATGTGGACCCTACAACATGGAAATTCCACATCCGTGAAAATGTTAAATTCCACAATGGCACTCCAATGACGCCACAAAAGGTAAAAGAATCCATCGAGTACACAATGAAACAAAGTGCTCGTTCTGCAAAAGCTGTTAAGATTGAATCTATCGCAGTAGATGGTCAAAACTTGATTATTAAAACAACAGAACCTAATGGTTCCTTGTTATCTAGCTTGACTGAACCAGCTTTTGTTATCATGGACACTGCAGATCTTAAGGATGTAGCATCTAAACCAGTTCTTACAGGTCCTTACAAAATCACTACTTTCAAAAAAGGTGAAACTATTGAATTGGAAGCCTTCGCAGATTACTGGGGTGGCAAACCAGGTCTTGATTCCGTAACTGTAAAAGACATTGAAGACAACAATAAACGCGCTATGGCGTTGCAATCTAAAGACGTAGACGTAATTCAAAAAGTGGACTCTGCTAACCGCAGCTTGTTCAAAGACGGTTTCAATATTCAAGACGTTGCTGGCGTTCGTGTGTTTATGTTGAAAGCAAACCACACAGAAGCATCTCCATTGCATGATAAAGCTGTACGTTCCGCTATTGCTCATATCATTAACTATGATTCCATGGCTAAAATCATCGGCAATGGCTCTACACCAGGGGCGGCACCATTCCCGCCATCTGCCAACTTAGGCTATGATGCGATTGCTAATAAACCGATGACAGATGTAGCAAAAGCTGACCAAATCTTGACTCAAGCTGGTTACGCTAAAAATGCAAACGGCATGTATGCAAAAGATGGCAAAGAATTAGCGATTACCATTGCTATTTGGGGTAAAGACACAAGCTTATACGAAGAAATCCAACAAGAATTGAAAAAAGCGGGTATTGCTGTAACTCTTAAGAAATTACAAAGCCCTGATGAAGTAGATACACTTGGTACAGATGGTTTTGATTTGGTAGAACGCAATGTAGTGACTATGTCTACAAACGATCCTTACTGGTTCCTCAGCTTATTCTACAAAACTGGTGCGAAAGCAAACATTGGCGGCTACACTAATTCTCAAGTAGATGCGTTAATCGACCAATTGTCTGTAACATTTGATCAAAACGAACGCTCTAATATTGCAAAACAAGCGCAACAAATCTTAGTTGATGACGTGGCAGATATCTACTTGTTATATCCAAGTGCAACAGTTGTATCTACTACAAAAGTTAAAAATGTACCAGTACATCCTATCGATTACTACTTATTAACAAAGGATTCTACTATTGAATAAATCGGATTGCATTGTATTTGATAAGGTTACAATTTCATATGGTGCGGAGCAAGCGGTACGCGATGTATCCTTCTCCGTGCCCAATGGTGAGGTCTTTGCTATCGTTGGTGAAAGCGGATCTGGTAAATCTACGTTAGTTCGTGCCGCCTTTGGCATGTTGAAACAAGCTGATATAACTGGTCAAATCTTGTTAAATAGCATCGACATTTCTACCTTGAGTGATGGAGATTGGCGCCAATTGCGTGGTACAGAAATTTCTATGATATTTCAAAATCCTAGTGCCTATCTAAATCCGAATCGGACCGTAGAAAATCACTTCAAGGATCTGTTCCGTGCTCATGGTGAAAGCTATGATGCTAGCCGCATTATCGATATGCTTGATCTCGTTCATCTCGATGGGGGAGACCGTATCTTACAGTCTTATCCATTCCAGTTGAGCGGTGGTATGCAGCAGCGATTAGCGATAGCATTGAGCCTTATCTTGAAGCCAAGCATCGTATTTGCCGATGAACCGACTAGCGCCTTAGATATACTCGTGCAGTCTTCTGTATTGGATCTATTACGAGAAGTGACACAAGCCCTTGGTGCAACGGTAGTCATCGTAACACATAACATCAAGGCTGCAGCACGCATTGCAAATAGTATTGGTGTCATGAATAAAGGTCAGCTCGTTGAGGTAGGACCTACTGAAGCGGTTATAAACCATCCAAAAGACGAGTATACTCGTGTATTGTTAGATTCCGTAATGAAAGTGGTGTAGTATGATTCAAGTTGAGCATGTATGTAAACAATATACGAACCACCATCATACGGTTCATGCCGTAAATGACGTATCCTTCTCTGTAGCGCCGAATGAACGCGTAGGCATTGCTGGCGGCAGTGGTTCTGGTAAGAGTACCCTTCTTAGACTGATTGCAATGCTAGAAAAACCGACTTCAGGTACTATACGGCTATTCGGAGAGGATGTTACATCTATCCAAAACCATAGAGATATTTATCAATCCATGCAGATGATGTTTCAAAATCCTTTGGCAATCATTCCACCACGGATGAACTTAGAAGCATTTATGTTGGAGCCGTATATCAATTATGGTCTTATGGATGAAGCGTCTGCAAAAGAAGACATATGCAAATGGATTCAACATGTAGATCTACCGGAATCGATTGTTCAAAAGTATCCTCATGAAGTAAGTGGTGGTCAGTTGCAACGCGTTGTACTGGCCCGAATTATGTTGATGCATCCAAAACTAGTACTTTTTGATGAACCAACATCTGCCCTTGATGCGGTGAACCAAAAGCTAGTATTAGATCTATTACAAAAACTACATCAGGAACAACCCTTTGGCTACGTATTCGTTAGCCATGATATAGGACTTTTACAAGCCGTAACAGACCGAATCATGGTTATGAAAGACGGACACATCGTTGAAATCATCGAATCAAAACGGCTTAAAGAAGCGGTACATCCTTATACAAAAGCACTTGTAGAAGCAAGTGAGTAAACGAAAGCCCCTGTTTTAATAGGGGCTTTTTGCTTACAAAAAAGTGGCTATCAACAATGTGTTGGTAGCCACTTAATAGATATTATATGGAATTATTCGATTTCCGCTTTCAAATCGATAATATTTTTAGCCGCCACGCAGCCAGGGCAGTCACAGAATTCTGCACCTTGTGCTTTGATAGATTTAGCGTGTTGTAATAGGTTAGCTGCGCCTTCTGCACCAAGGATTTGTGTAGCGAGTTCAGAGCCAGCAAAGCCAATTGTTTCATCGATAAGAGCGATGTTTTGTTCCGCTACAGATACGAGTTGTTTTGTGAGTTCAGCCTGTTTAGGGGTGTCTTCTGCATCGATCCAAGATTGAGCGAATTCCTTTACGGTTTCATTGCTTGTTGGAGCATCTAATAAAGCTCGTACAAGTTGTGTTAATTGTGTATGTGTCATGATAGTCTCCTTTTTATAACTACTAACTATAGTTTTGGAATAGTGCATTTAGCATCATATGAGCATCTGTTCCTTTTGTTGAGTTCATTATAGCACCTACCATAATTTTGAATAGTAGAATGATTTGTGATAGATACTATCAAATGTGATAGATTTGTGATGATTACTGAGAAAATTTTTTTGTATTTAATGACTTAATATGAAGAATTTTTTATATATAGTATTAAAATTATAAAGACTATTTATGAGTGTATGTTATGATATTGTAAATTATTGATGTTGTGTTGTTTATTTGATAAGCTTTTCTACTCTTTTAGTTTGTTGTATTAGTCTCATAGTAAGAGTAAAGCTGGATTAGGGATTTGGAGGAGAGTTGAATGAAAAAAGTAATCTGTTCAGTAATGTTAGGTATGTTTATTGCGGGGGTAACTGCTCCAGTACAAGTAGAAGCAAGCTGGCTTTCTAAAACATGGAAGAAAATTGAAAATTCTCTTGATACAGAGAGTACAACTGCACCACCATCTGTGAATCGAAAGTTATATGATGTAGGCCATTTAATGGATAAATCAGAACTTAAAGTGGCAGGTGTACCTATTGGAGCCACATTTGATGATGTAAAGGTAAGTCTTGGTAGCCCACAGTATGAAACAACACAATATTTGCAATATGGGGGAATAAAATTCTCTCAAGATATGAGATATAATGATGCTCATGTTGCTAGTATTTCTATTTCTAATCGTGATGCTACTACAGCAAGAGGAATTGCTGTTGGTGATACATTAAAACAAGTGGTGACTACATATGGGCAACCAGATTTTATTATGAATGACTATTATTTTTATGGATACCAAAAAGCTGGATCAGACTGGATTGAGGGAATATATTTCTATCATGATGGAAAAAAAGTTAAATCGATTACTGTATTTACTAGCTAATGGTATTAACTATATGGTCTCCTTTTAGTGATATAATTTACTTAATACATGTTGTTTGTTTATAGGGGAATGTATCATGAAAAAGGTTGTATGTGCACTGGTTGCGTTAGCTTTCATTGGCTCTATAAATGTTGCCTCCGCAGATGATTTGATGCGGTTCCGCCTCAATGGTAATTCAATTTATGACCAGCCTTATGGTGATCGAAATGAGTTTCCTTGTCCTGATGGACTGGGTAGTTGTAGTATGACTGATAGCGATTATAGAAGCACTCGTAAAGGTCAATCGCTAGAGGTGTTTGATACTGTATATGAGGCTAAGCAACATTTGAACTTTAATCCGCAGTTACCAAGTGGAGTATCGGGGTTACATGCTATACATGTGGCTGTTGTAGATCATGATGTACTACAAGTCGTGTATGCCTATCATGAGCTTTTAAAAGGAAAATACTTTGACCGTGTAGATGATATGCCAAAGTATATTAAATATCGCGTATCTACTTTATCTGGTAATATCGCAGGTGACTATAAGGATTACGTGCCTCAGAAAACAGAGGTTGTAAATGGCATGATGGTAACCTATCGAATGGTAGATGACTCTGTTTACTTAGCATCTTGGGAGTATGAGGGGCAGAACCATGTGTTCTTATTTAATGAGCCAGTTTCTATTGAACGGGCTAGAGAAATGATTAAGAGCGTAGATTATTGAAAAAACATTTTGAGTGTAGTATATTCTAGATAGCCAATTGATAGTTGTGCAATTAACTACAAAATCCCCCGGAGCTGCAACTCCGAGGGGGTTTTATATTATATATGAAAATAAAGTTACTCATAGTGACAATATTTTACTTTTTATGGTAAAATACCAATAGAGCAAAGTGTTGATTAAATGCACTAAAGAAGCCCTTGCAAAGGATGGCGGTCCTAGCAAGGGCTTTTTTGTCAGATAGTGGTGACAAGCCAAGGTTAGTTACCAATGATCGATAGCAGCCAATCTAACCATTTGCAAATATAATAACTTATTATATTTACCATGATAGCTACAAGAATCGTTGAGAGCGTGTTGATTTAAATGCACCTCCTTTCCGTTACCTGATTTGGAAAGGAATTGGTAACACCTATAGTATAGCAAAATACTCTTTACACAAATAGCGATATACGGTCCTCTTTAATGTGTTTGATATTAAAAATAATGGAGCTTATATGAATGCAGAAAAGTACAAAGTTTCAAAGTTGCCATATATAGAAAATGCTAGCAACAAGATAATGGAAAAGTACAAAATAAAAGCACAATATGAAACGGAACCGCCTCATGGCGATGCTATATATTCTATTTCTATAAAAGATAAGGTATTGCCATTTTGGATTTATGGTAGGGATGTTACTTTCATAGGTAGTAGCATGGTTATGGTTGAGTCTGTAAGATGCAAAACTTGGGATCCTATCGAGACTATAATTATTGATTTAGAGAATGAAGTATATACTAATCTTAAGGAATGGTATACAGATATTTCATTTATTAATAATCGAATAGAGTTAACTAATCAAGTTGTAAAAATGGAAAAATTAATCTTGAATAGTTTTGATGAGTTAGAGTGGGGCAGATACTAACGAGAATGTCTTATTAAATATATTCATTTTATTTTAATTGACATAACTCTATAGAATACAGTACAATACCTTTATATCTTAAATACGAGCTATGAATGGGTATAAAGGTTTACAGATCCTGCTTTCAGAGAGTTGCCGGTTGGTGCGAGGCAATAGAGGTTGTACGCTGACACTCTCCCGTGAGCTTTGGTGGTGAATTCAGCAGTAGTCATCGACGGTGGTTCCGTTATACCCGAAACGAGTCCCAATTAGGGTGGTACCGTGTTATGTATATAACGCCCCTTTGAGCAACGACAGTTGTTCTGAGGGGCTTTTTTTATTGTAAAAGTCTAGTAAAAGCACTGATAGATTAATATATGAACATCAGCGATTTTACTAAACTTTCACAATAGATAGATATAATACAGTGTTATGTTTTATTAGTATAGAAAAGGTGAAGATTATGGATCAAAATCGCGTATATTTCTTCGATACAACCCTTCGTGATGGGGAACAAACACCAGGTGTATCTTTACAAACTCCTGAAAAAATTGAAATTGCGAAAGGCCTAGTACGCCTCGGCATCGACGTAATCGAGGCTGGTTTCCCAGCAGCATCCCCTGGGGATTTTGAGGCAGTACAAACGATTGCACGCGAAGTGAAAGGTGCAACAATTTGTGCGTTGGCACGTGCTAATGAAAAGGACGTACAAAAAGCGATTGATGCGTTGAAAGATGCGGAACGCAGCCGTTTACATGTGTTCATTGCTATTTCCGAACTTCATATGGAATATAAATTAAAAATGACTCGCCAAGAGGTTTTGGATAAGGTTAAATCTGTATTGGCGTATGCAAAAGGTAAAGTTGATGAAATCGAGTTTTCCGGTGAAGATGCAGCACGCTCTGATTTAGATTTCGCGTGCCAAGTATTTGGTGTTGCCATTGCTGGTGGTGCAACGATTATTAACGTACCAGATACAGTAGGTTACATGAACCCTAATGAGTTTGGTGATAAAATCCGTTACATCAAAGAACATACACCAGGCATTGAAAATGCCATCATCTCCGTTCACTGTCATGATGATTTAGGTCTTGCTAATGCAAATACGTTAGCTGCTATTAAAGCAGGTGCACGCCAAGTAGAAGGCACAATTAATGGTCTAGGCGAACGCGCTGGTAACGTAGCGATTGAAGAAGTTGTAATGGCTCTAAAAACACGCCATGATTACTTCGGCGATCTTCAAGTGAACATTGATACAAAACAATTTACAAAAGTTTCTAAACTCGTAAGTCGTTTGACAGGTGTCGTAGTTCCTCCAAATAAACCAATCGTAGGTTCCAACGCATTTGCTCATGAGTCTGGTATTCACCAACATGGTATGATGAGCAATCCTGAAACATACGAAATCATGACTCCTGAGTCCGTAGGGGCTGAAAAAACAGACCTCGTATTGGGCAAACACTCTGGCCGTCATGCCTTCGCTGATCATTTGGCAAAACTTGGTTTCCAATCTTTCACAGAAGAGAAAATCAACGACCTATTCGCTAAATTCAAAGAATTGGCGGACCGCAAAAAACAAGTATACGACGATGACATCGTAGCTCTTGTAGTCGATAATATGCACCATAAAAAAGCATTCGAGCTTGTGGCTCAATACTACAAATTAGGTGAAAAAGGGTATGCTTATGCTGACGTTCGTCTCATGACACCAGAAGGTGAAAAAGCCGATGCTGCCGTAGGTGATGGTCCAGTAGACGCATCCCTTAAAGCGGTTGAACGTGTGGTTGGCTTGCCAATTAGCTTAAAAGACTACCAAATCCGTGCCATCACAGCCGGTAAAGATGCCCTTGGGGAAGCAACCCTTAAGGTAGAATACAACGGTCGCTTGTACCATGGTCGTGGTATCAGCACCGATATCGTTAAATCAAGTGTGAACGCATACATTAATGCAGTTAACTCAGTATTCCTAGCTATGGAGCTAGAACAACAGGAGGAAGAATAATATGGGTATGACCATTA
>USAV01000068.1 GCA_900552715.1 uncultured Veillonella sp. | reverse complement strand
GCTGTACTTACTACTTCACCACCAGCTACGAATAAGCCAGTACCGATAGCGCCACCTAAAGCGATCATATTCATATGACGCGCTTTTAGGGAACGTTTTAAATGTTGATCTTTATTAGAGGTAAACTCTACATTATTATTTTGATTTTCAGCCATGGGTCACCTCTTATAAATCTAGATTACGCACATATTTTGCGTTATCTTCAATAAATTTACGACGAGGTTCTACCTTATCGCCCATAAGAACTGTAAAGATTTTATCAGCTTCGATGGAATCCTCTAAGCTAACTTGTAAAATCGTACGGTTTTCAGGGTTCATTGTAGTTTCCCATAATTGTTCAGGGTTCATTTCACCTAAACCTTTGTAACGTTGGATTGTAATGCCATCGCGGCCTACTTCATCAAGCTTAGCTGTAAGCTCTGCATCAGAGTATACATACCAGTGGGATTTACCCTTCTTGATTTGGTACAACGGTGGTTGAGCAATGTAGATATGACCTTCCTCTACCAATGGTTTCATATAGCGGTAGAAGAATGTTAATAACAAGGTACGGATATGAGCGCCGTCAACGTCCGCATCGGTCATAATAATAATCTTGTTGTAACGGGATTTTGTAATATCGAATTCTTCCCCAATACCAGTACCAAAAGCAGTAATCATGGAGCGAATTTCGTTATTAGCTAAAATCTTATCAAGGCGTGCCTTTTCTACGTTAAGGATCTTACCACGTAAAGGCAAAATCGCTTGGTAACGACGGTCGCGACCTTGTTTTGCAGAACCGCCCGCAGAGTCACCTTCGACTAGATAAATTTCAGTCATAGATGTATCTTTTTCGGAGCAATCTGCCAATTTACCAGGAAGGCTAGATACCTCTAAAGCATTTTTACGGCGAGTTAAGTCGCGAGCTTTACGAGCTGCCTCACGAGCACGGCTTGCCATCGTTGCTTTTTCGATGATTTTCTTCGCATCTTGCGGATGTTCTTCGAAGAATGTTCTAAGACCTTCAGATACGATAACATCTGTAATACCTTTAACTTCGCTATTGCCAAGTTTAGTTTTTGTTTGGCCTTCAAATTGAGGTTCCAATACTTTTACAGATACAACAGCTGTCAAACCTTCACGTACGTCTTCACCGGAAAGGTTGGACTCATTTTCCTTGATCAAGCCAGCTTTACGGCCATAATCATTGAGGGTACGAGTCAAGGCAGCACGGAAACCAGAAAGGTGAGTACCACCGTCAATGGTATTGATGTTATTTACGAAGGACAATAAGTTTTCGCTGTAGCTATCGTTATATTGCAATGCTACGTCTACAACTACATCGTCTTTTGTATTTTCAATGTAAATTACAGTTGGATTTACTACTTCTTTATTTTCGTTCAAGAAGGTAATGAAAGAACTCAAACCACCTTCGTAGTGGAAGCTTTCAACACGAGGTTCCTCTTGGCGCAAATCGCTCAATGTAATGCGAAGACCTTTATTAAGGAATGCCAATTCTTGTAAACGAATTTTCAATGTATCAAAGTTGAATACTGTAGTTTCAAAGATTTCAGCATCTGGCTTGAAGATAACTGTAGTACCAGTACCTTCTGCTTTGCCGATTTCATGTAACTCGGAAGTCTTATGACCACGAGCGAATGTAATCTCTTGAATGATACCGTTTTGAGCAACTTGAACCTTAGTCCATTCACTCAACGCATTTACTACGGAAATACCTACGCCGTGAAGACCACCAGAAACCTTGTAGCCGCCACCGCCGAATTTACCGCCAGCATGCAATTTTGTTAATACTAACTCTACCGCAGACATACCAGATTCATGCATCCCTGTAGGGATACCACGACCATCATCGACAACAGTGATGCTGTTATCTTCATTGATGGATACTTCGATATGTGTAGCATAACCTGCAAGCGCTTCATCTACAGAGTTATCTACTACTTCATAAACGAGGTGATGTAAACCGCGAATGGACGTACTACCAATGTACATACCAGGACGTTTACGTACCGCGTCAAGACCCTCAAGAACCTGTATATTCTGAGCGCCATAATTTTCTTCAGGCATGAAACAAACTCCTCCTAACAATCTATCACACTGTACTGGATTGAAATTTGGTACAACACATGTACAGAATAAATCTTATCTCTTTATTATACTATAAAACTCATCAATTCGTCTCATTAAAGTCTTAATGCTAATACCAGATCCATAAACGCAATCATCAGTGACCACATAAGTCTTGATTTGCTCCTCTGGTACCATGGCGATATACTCTAGCATTTCATAGTGATGAATAGGACTTTTATGGGACTTTCCGCCCTTGGCGTGCACCATAGTGATGATGGATTCAATAGGCACGGAAACGGTATCCCCAATATGAACGTACATAGGAATGCCCCCTCTACTTTTCTAATGTCCCATTAAGGGCATCAATTTTGCGCTGTTCTTCTTCAGCAAGGAACTTAGACCGATATTTGTTACATAAATTAATAACATGCTGATCTGTTAGCTCATCAGGCTTTTTATGGGTAATGAGCATGGCCACCATATACATATGACGGCGATTGATAGATCCTTTGTAAATTTTATCTAGGTAAAAGTATATGGATTCCCGCATCGCTTCTGCAAAATCTGGGAAGGTACACTGTATAAATTGCTGACAGTCGCTGTATTTAAAGTACGGATATTTTCGAATAACAGACTTAATCTCCTTAATGTGAATGCGATGTAACTCATATTCACAAGTAGGACAGATATCCCGTTTAGATTGCATATGCATGCCACATCGACCACAACGATGATAACCATGCTGCTCTAAATAGATTTCACGCTTTCGAGCCGTAATTTGTACTTTTCTGAAAGCAGCTCGCAATTCTTCGTTATCCGTCTGTTCTAAGGATTTATCGATGGCTTCTACGTCTTCTTTTGAAAGCACGATGTCTGCGAAATTAATACGTTTTGTAATCATCTGTTCATCTGGCAGTGAAATCGATGTATCAGTATTAGCTTTTACATAGCTCTGACGTTTCATAATGAAGCGAATATCTTTGATGACCTCTTGATGGTAATACTTGTTGATAGATTCGATGATACGTCGTTTTTGCATCTGTAATTCCTGCATCCACATGGAGTTATCTGCACTGATAACCATGTCTGGAGGCTTGATAGATACAATTTTAGTATGATCTGCAATGACATCGCCCACTACATCACGCCACTTGTGAACGAGGGTATTTAATTTATATTGTTCCAGTAAATTCAGTTTTGATAAGGCCTTTGGTAAACAAAGATCAAGGCTGTCCATACTGAACCTTTCCCCCTTCACAAGAAATAAATTGAACAGATTTCAAATCTTTAAAATCGTGAATATCTGTTGTGGTAATAAATGTTTGAATACGTTTATGAATAAACTGCAATAAATTCGCTCGTCTCGACTCATCAAGTTCGCTCAATACATCATCCAATAATAGAACTGGATATTCCCCAACCTCGGACTTGATAAACTCAAGCTCGCTCAACTTTAAGGACAATACAGCAGTTCGTTGCTGTCCTTGGGATCCAAATTTCTTTAAATCCATCGCATCAGAGAAGAATCGTAAATCATCGCGGTGAGGACCTACGCTGGTGGTCATCCGATGACGATCCTGCGGCAACGCTGTCTTGATGCGCTCGTAAAAGCCTTCTTTTGTATATTCTAATGAACCATTGTCCATGTAAGGCTGTTCATAACCGATGGTTAAATTCTCTAGACCACCGGTCAATTTACGGTTCATCAAGTCGATGAGAAGGTTAATTTTCTTCAAGCTTTCTAACCGTTTCTTTACGATAAAGCTCGCCATATCTGCTAATTGCAAATCCCATTCTTCAAGAGGAATGTTTTGCTTCCCTCTATATTCTTTAAGAATCGCATTGCGCTGCTGTAATAACCGATTATACTGCATCAACTGATGATAGTACGTAGCGCTCGTCTGAGAAATTTCCATATCGAGGAAACGTCTACGTCCAGACGGTGTTCCCTTGATAAGTTGTAAATCTTCAGGACAGAATATAACTGTATTTAATGTACCAATCAGTTCTTTTTGAGATATTTTAGTATCGTTTAAGCGAATATCCTTAGGACCTTGGCGAAATAACTTAATATTTACTTTTTGTGGCGTATCCTTTTTCTCGAACTTGACTATAATGCCAGCTTCCTCAGCATTGAACATGAGCATATCTGAAGTATCGTTGGTCCGATGGCTTTTACCAATGGTACCAACATAGATAGATTCGAGGATATTCGTCTTACCAGCCCCATTAGTGCCATGCAAAACGATAATCTCCGGATTAAATTGAATCGTTACATCCTTGTAATTACGAAACTGGAATAATTGCAGTGAGTCAATTCTCACCGATTAAGCCTCCTCTTGAGTAATTACGAGATCTACATCGAGACCTTCGCAAGAAATCACATCGCCAACGCGGCATTTCTTGCGTTTCTCTGTGACAACTTGACCATTCAAAGTAAGAATACCTTCATCGATAAAGGATTTAATTTGACCACCTGTTTCGATGATGCCTTCTAACTTCAACAACTGATCAATTTGAATGTACTCCGTATGAATGGGTACCTGCTGTTGCTCTTTCATAACGTCCTCCTATAGTGGACAATTTATAACTATATGGGAATTAGGTAACGATGACTTTTAATCATCATTACCTAATAAAAATATGTATATTAATTCATAAAAATATACAAACTATTGATATGTTTATCAATTAACTAATAATAGACATCAATATCTAAGATTTTTAATTATTTAGCACCAGAGTACAGTTCCTCACTGTGAATTTTCTTTAGGCTACGTTGTAGCCTAGAAAATTTTACGTTCGGAACAAAGTGATGCAGTGTCCCTGTCGTCGCAAGCTCCTCCATTGACTACTGCCCTACTTTATGCATTCGTACGAACTGGTGTTACTACGTATGTATAGTTCGGATTATTGTCTTGGCGAATAACAACAGGACCGTTTTGTTTTAAGAACAAGTGGATATTGTCGCCTGTGCTGTGGCGCAAGATATCGGAGATGTAACGACCGTTGAAGGAGATTGTAAAAGGTGTGCCTTTAAATTCAACAGCTACGTCTTCTTTTGCCATGCCGATTTCAGTGTTTTGAGTAGACAATGTTACATTACTTTCAGACCAATCATAACGAATTACGTTATAGCTGATATCTTTAGCCAACAAGGATACGCGGTCAACGGCACCAGCGAATTCGCGGCGGTCGATAACAGCGCTAGAGTCGAATTGGGAAGGAATTACCTTTTCATATTCAGGATACGTACCTTCGATCAAACGAGAAATAATGTAAATAGATTCAAAGTTGAACACGATTTGTGTGCGGTTCCAAATGATGTTGATCATAGCTGGATTATCTGTTGGTAACAAACGAGATACTTCAGCCAATGTTTTTGTCGGAATGATAGCACGCATTGGCGTAGTTGCTGGTTCATCGATGGTAATTTTCTTAACAGCCATGCGGTGTGTATCAGTAGCAACCATTGTTACTTCGTTTTCTTTGATTTCAAGAAGAGCACCAGTAAATACAGGACGATCTTCGTCTGTAGCAGCTGCGTAATTTGTTAAATCGATGAGTTCTTTCATTGCAAAGCTATCGATGTTTACATGATCTTGGTCGTGAATTTGTTCTACCAAGGAGAAATCATCTGGATGCAATGTTACTAAGTTGAATTCGGAAGAACCAGATGTGATTGTTAAAGAATTACCGTCCTCTGGTTTGTAAAGTTCGATTGTATCGCCTGGTAATTTACGAATTAATTCTTGGAAATAGCGGGAACCTACAACTAATGTGCCAGGTTCTTTGATATCGCCATCGATTGTTAAACGAATACCGAGTTCAAAGTCGTTACCTTGTAATTCTACTTGACCATTTTTTGTTGTCATGTAGATAGCGCCTGGTAAGTTGGAGCTTGTTTTATTTTGAGATACCTTTTGCAATACATTGATTGCTTTTTGGAGATTTGCTTTTGGGAATGTAATATGCATATGTTACTCCTTTATAATTTGTATGTTTGTTATTAGTATTATTAGATTTGTAGATTACTATTTTGCTCTACTAATTTATATATTGTTTGTATGTACTGTTTCTATATAATGTAGAAGCACTAATAATTACTTATCTTGTTTGTAATATTCTATGTTTGCTATCGTAGATGCTCTATAGATATTCTGCGATAGATCTGTTTCTACTGGTTTTTTGATTGTTTGTTAGTTTTAGTAGTAGTAATAGTAGGGGCCTGTTCATATGTGTAAAAGTGAATTGGTGCTACTAACTGTGCGATTTATTGGTTGTGTATAACTATGTTGATAGTTTGTAACCACTTATCCACATACTCACAGCGGAGTGCGGTTTTTAGGATATCCACAAAGTTACGCACAATATATCCACAGAGTTATCCACAGGTTGTTAATTTCTGTTTAATTTCAGAAATCATGTTCTTAGTTTCTTCGTTTCGTTCAATTTCCTTCGTAATTTTATCGTACGCATGGAGAATTGTTGTATGGTCACGAGAGAACGCAGCTGCGATTTGCGGATAACTTTCATTGATCATATCGCGGCAGAGATACATGGCCACTTGCCGTGGAAATGCGAACTGTGCTTTACGCTTCTTGCCGAGCAAGTCTTGTTTTTTTATATTGAAATAAGAACTTACAAAATTCTGAATACTTTCAATAGTCACCATGTTCACCTCTTCTGTGTGAACGAGGCCAGCCAAAGCTTGTTTAGTGTATTCTAGGTCGATAGATTCTAGACGTTGATCGATGGATGCGGTACCGATTAATTTTGTGAAAGCACCTTGCAATACGCGGACGTTTTCGCTGAATTGAAGCGCCACGTAGTTGATGGAGTCGTTATCGATGCGGATAACGCGGTTTTTCTTATATTCGCGTTCCAGTAAGGATCTAAAGATAGCAATGCGCGTTTCTAAATCTGGATTTTCCATTGTTGCAATGTAGCCAGCTTGGAAACGAGAACGGAGACGGTCTTCAAATTGCTCCATATCGTTTGGCATTGTATCGGACGTAAGTACGATTTGTTTGTTGTTATTTAATAACTCATTGAACGTATTAAATAGCTCGGTTTTTGTACTTTCACGACTTTCAAGAAACTGAATATCATCAATCATGAGCACGTCGATATTGCGGAACGTGTTGCGGAACAATTTACCTTGGTTACGCTGCAATGTTTCGACGAAAATGTTCATAAAGTTTTCGCTCGTAATGGACATAACCTTCATGTGAGGATGATTTTCCTTGATGGCATTGCCGATAGCGTGCATCAAATGCGTTTTACCAAGGCCTGAAGGACCATAGATAAAGAGCGGATTATAGTCGCCGCCTGGGAACTCAGCTACATTTTGAGCCGCTCCAAATGGAATGCGGTTCGCGTTGCCTGTTACGTAATTATCGAAACGGTACGCTGGATTGAGATTAGATAATGATAAATCCACAGGTACATTATCAGATTGTAATGTAGGTGTTGTAGTTTCAACTGTTTTACTAGGCGCTACCATTGGCTCATCTGGAATGTTTACAGGCGCTGGTGTGCGGTCGATATAGACAGGCTCTTGATACACCGGTGTGTAGAACTCATCTTGTTGAGCTTTTTCCTCTACCACAGGCGGTAAAGGCATCGGTGGAGCCACTACAGGTGCATCATCGATGAGACTTTCATCAACAAAGGTAGTATCTACACTCTCTTGATTGAAATCAAATAACACCATATCCCGATGGGAACCGATAACCGTAGTAATAGCATCCTGCAAAGCCTTGCTGATCTGTGGCTGCTGATCGATTAAGTTTTTAACAAATGTTTGCATGACCCCTATATGGATCGAATGACTGTCGAGAGACATGGGAATCAACGATGACGTGACGCGCAAGTACAACGCGTCAGGCAAATGTTGCATGTTCTTTTTCGCCTCTTGCAATATATGTTCCCATATATTATTCAAATCAAATGATTGCATGACGTGCCTCTTGTGTATAACTATTGCGATAAATGTGTATAACTTTAGGAATAATGTGTATAACTATTGTAAAAGCTGTGGAAAAACCTGTTATTCCTGTGAATAACTTGTGCACAACCTGTGAATAAGTGAAAATAAAATTCTCTTCCAACCAGATAATAACTGACTTTATAGATTACACAGGTTAAAAGAGAAAAAATGTGGATAACCTTAAAAGTTATCCAACAAAAACTTATAAAAATATATACTTTTTCCTAATTTCAGTTATGATTGTACCAAAAAATCACTAGTTTGTCATTTATTCTGTGGATAACTTTTGATTATCTGAAGGAGAAATGTTAATAACTCAGTAATTATCTCATCTTTTGTTCATCAATTACTTTTGGGGGAGGACTGAAAACTACTTTTATCGCTCCATACGACGCGTAAGTCACTCAAAAAGTAGTTTTCAGTCCCCTCCTCCTATAAGATAATTTTTATGATTACAATACACATAGACGAAAAAGTAATTGATGAACATAACTGCATCAACCTTCAGATAATCAAAACTAAATGATCAATAAAAATGACAAACTAGTGATTTTTCTAAAAGGGAGTGTTAGGTGTAGATGTGGATTTTTGACCGAAACGTGTCGTATGGAAGGAGAAAACCACATCTATTTCTCCCCTCTTTCTAACTAGAGATCAAAACATAAATTTTTCTTATATAAAAAGATTAGAATGTGAGTTCTTGTGTTGCTATAGATTGATGTTACGTTTACATCATTCCCTATATCCTTCCCCAGAGGTTAAAAGGTAAGATTTGTTAAATCTTAGATCCGTATTCTGAAAGACTTTTATTGATTTGCTATAAAACTGATACTACTTTTTATACTGGTGGTAGGTGTTATAGTAGTCATTAGAATGTGTTGGGAGCAGGAATAGATGTGGATTTTTGACCGACTTACGTGTCGTATGGAGGGAGAAAACCACATCTATTCCTCCCCCTATAAAAGTAGTATCAGTTTTAAGTTCTATCGGATTTAAGTAAAATCCACATAAAAGTCTTTCAGAATAGCCCTAAAATATTGACAAATTTACGTTTTAACTCTATAATTACCCTGTTATGGTATAAGTAAAACAATACAAATGACGAGGAGGTGTTTTACTAATGAAACGTACTTACCAACCAAATACTCTTTGGAGAAAACGTACCCATGGTTTCCGTGAACGCATGAAAACTATCGGTGGCCGTCTCGTTTTAAAAAGAAGACGTGCAAAAGGCAGAAAACGCTTATCTGCATAATATAATAGCTGTTAGGCAGGAGAAAAAACTTGGCGCTGCTGCCAAGTTTTTCTATTCTTAGGACTTAAGGACAATGCATATGGATTATTGCCTCGAAAAAGCAAGACGACTGACGCACAATAATGAATATCGCCTTGTGTATAAGCACGGTAAATACGAAGTAGGCCGTATGTGTGTACTGTATCGTATGCCCGTGGCGAAGCAATCTACGCGCATTGGTTTTGTAACCGGCAAAAAGGTTGGTTGTGCTGTAGAGCGCAACCGAGCTAGACGCCTTATAAAAGAGGTATATCGCCTCAATCAACATTCCATACGCGAAGGGTATCATATCGTAATTGTTGGACGTGGCCCTCTGAAAAACGCTACCTACGAAAAAGCGGAAAAGGAAATTTTGTATCTCTTGCGAAAAAGCAAATTGTTGATACAAAATGATAAATAGGACCACAAGTTAGAAGGCTTTGGTCCTTTTTTGTGTATATGGAGGTTTCCATGAAACGCTGTATAACCATGCTTTTACGACTTTTAATTAGGTTCTATCAGCTTGCCATATCTCCCTTAAAACCTGGATGTTGCCGTTATTATCCGACATGTTCCACATATACTTTGCAGGCCATCGAAAAATATGGTCCTTTGAAAGGTAGCTGGATGGGTTTAAAACGCATTCTTCGCTGTCATCCTTTCCACAAGGGTGGCTACGATCCAGTTCCCTAACCCACTTGGGATTAGGTTGATGCGTTCTGTGAAAGTAACTTTCACAAACATTATCTAGCACAGTTTTGGAAATACCTGAGCATCTGTATGGATGAAATTTAGACCATACCATAACGATATATAGATGCGCAAAGGACGCTTCGGACTGTATGAAAAAGGAGAAACAATGGACTTTTTAAGTGGTATTTTCCAACCTATCGTTGACTTGATGAGCACATTGGTAACGTATGCGTTCCAATTGACTCAAATGGTAGGTTATCCAAGCTACGGTGTGGCTATTATCCTTTTAACAATCTTCATTAAAGCGATTTTGGCACCACTTACTGTTAAGCAAATTAAATCCATGAAGGCTATGCAAGAATTGCAGCCTCGCATGAAACAATTGCAAGATAAATACAAAAACGATCCTGCAAAACTTCAAGCGGAAATGGGTGCATTGTACAAAGAAATGGGCGTTAA
>USAV01000067.1 GCA_900552715.1 uncultured Veillonella sp. | reverse complement strand
ATTGGGCTTCGTATCTGAAATCGTGTACAACACTGTTGAAGACGTACCTCATAAAGGTTGCGGTCTCATGTTCTTCAAAACATTGAACGATGCATCCTTGGCCGTTGTGGCCTTGGCTAATATGGGCCGCGATAAGGTTGTAGCTGCAGAAATGATGGACTATCAATCCCTAAAAGCAGTTCAAACTCTTGAAAATGTACCAGACTTCGTTCGTGAAGTGCCAGAAGGTACAAGCGCTATCTTGTTCCAAACTGAAAGCTACTCCAAAGAAACTGTAGATGAAAATTTAGCTTTCATTAAAGATAAATTGAAAGACATCCCAACAGCTATCCCAAGTCTTTATTCTCAAGATCCTAAGGAATACGATTCTTGGTGGGCTATCCGTAAAGGTATCTTGCCTATCGTTGGTGGTCAACGTAGAAAAGGTACTACTGTTATCACAGAAGACGTTTGCTTCCAAATCGAAGACTTCACTAAAGGCATTGAAATGCTTACCGAATTATTCCACAAATACGATTTCGTTGATGGTGGCGTAATCTTCGGTCATGCTTTGTCTGGTAATGTTCACTTTAACATTACACCTGATTTTAGCGACCCTAAAGATACTAAGAACTTCGGCGACTTGGTAAAAGAAATGTCCGAACGCGTATCTGGTTTCGGTGGTTCTTTGAAAGCCGAACATGGTACAGGCCGCATGGTAGCACCATTCGTTGAAATGGAATGGGGTAAAAAAGCGTACGAAATCAACCGTCGCATCAAAGCTATCTTTGACCCTGAACGCATCTTGAACCCTGATGTTATGATTACTGATGACCCAGATGTGTACAAGAAAAACCTTAAAGCTCAATGCGTTATCGACGATGCTTTCACAATCTGTATGGAATGCGGTTTCTGTGAAAAACATTGTCCAAGCCGTAACTTAACATTGACTCCACGTCAACGTATCGCATTGTTGCGCGAAACTAAACGCCTTGAAAACGAAGGCAACTTCACATTGGCATCTGAACTTAGAAAAGGTTACGAATACTTCGGCGTAGATACTTGTGCTGCTTGCTCTATGTGTAAAGGTCTTTGCCCACTCAGCATCGATACTGCTCAAATCGCATTGTCCATGCGCCGCATCGATCCACCTGCACCAGAATTGGCTAAGAAAATCTACGATAACTTCTCCACAACACTTCAAATGTGCCGTGCTGGCGTAAGCCTTGAAGGTATTGCAGGTTCCATCATTACTCAAAAAGCGATTTCTAAGATTACTGAAGGCTTACATGGCGTAACAGGTGTTACACCATATGTACCTAAAACAACTCCTAAGGCTAATCGCTATAAATTGAAAAACCGCATTAAACCAACTAACTTTGAAAAGGTTGTATACTTCAGTACTTGTGCGAACCGTGCATTCAAACCTAACCAAGGGTATGACGATGATCGCAGCTTGCAACAAGTTGTAGAAAGCCTCTGCAACAAGGCTCATATCGATATTATCTATCCTCAACATATCGAAAACCTCTGCTGCGGCTTGAGCTTTGAAAACTACGATGACGTTCACGAACGTGCTGTTAAGGACTTGCACGATGCATTGATGAAAGCATCTCAAAATGGTAAATATCCAATCGTGATTGACCATAGTGCATGCTTCAACCATGCGTTCAAACACATGCCAGACTTAGAAATCAACGATATTTCTGAATTCTTGTGCAAATACGTAGTGCCTCATCTCGACATTGAAAAATGCGATGAACGCGTAATCGTACATAAACAATGTAAGATTAAATCTTTGGGTAAATCTCAATACATCGAAGACTTGGCTCGTCTATGTACAGACCATGTATTCAACATTAAATCCTTCGCATGCGATGGCTTTGCTGGTCAAAAAGGTTTCTTCACACCAGAACTTAACAAAGCTGCTACAAAAGACCTTGCTGGTGAAATTGCTGAATACGGTGCAACACTAGGCGTAAGCTCCAGTTCCACATGTGAAATTGGTCTTGGTGAAAGCGGTGGTATCCCATTCGTAGGCGTTGCATTCCTATTAGATCGTTGCTCTAAAGCAAAAAAATAAGATTTATAACATTACCTACCATATAACGAAAAAGGACGAGTTGCGGCTCGTCCTTTTTTGTATATAGTTTTGGTATAATTGTAATGTATTTAATAAATTATAAGATACTACTACATATTGTAATCATATTAAATAATGAATATATACGACATAATGTGGTTGTATTATATAGATAATATAGAGGTATTGTATGAAATATATTCTATTATGTATTTGTTTGCTTAGCCTATTAGGTTGTGGCACAGATACTAAGATCCAGCAAGACACTAAACCTACAACAACAGCTAACGAACAAGCTAAAATAGATCAAGGTCAAGATGCTCACGTAATGGTAGCTAAGCAGGCTTTATCCTCTGGCGATTATGCTAAAACCATCGAGGAAGCATCAGCTTCTATTAAGGATAATCCTAATAATGCAGAGGCGTACTCCATCCGTGGCTTCGCTACGGCGTTAAATGGTGATACCGCTAAAGGTTTAGTAGATACTAAAAAATCATATGATTTAGATCCTAATAACGTAGCTAATTATTACAACATGGCTATGGTGTACAAATTACAAGGCCAATTAAATGAGTCTAAACAATGGTTTGAAAAGGTATTAGAAAAGGACTCTAGTAACACTTGGTCTGTGTATGGCATTGCTACCATTTATGCAGACCAAGGGGATGATACTAAGGCCCTTGATTGGCTTGAAAAAGCAATTAAAATTGATCCATCTGTGAAAACCGTGGCCGCTGAACAAGACCATTTTGAACGCTTTCACAATAATGCGCGCTTTAAAACATTAGTAGGATTATAGGCATGGACACTAAACAAATCATTCGCCATATTATAAAGTTAGTAGCCTTCTTGTATTGGTTTCTTTTTTTGTATCTCGCCGGTCAAATGCTAGGCAGCTGGTCAGACTTTATGACTCGGTACAATATTGAAACACCTATTTTCCTTACCTATATAGTGGTGGTAGGGTGTATTGCTACGCCATATTTGGTGTTTTATTGGAAAAAACTGAATCCAAATGTTAAACAGCCCTACTTGGTGCGCTGCCTTAGTGCCTATATGGACCGTCTAGAGGACCAACATAGTATATGGTTTGATGTGCTATATGTGCTCAAGCTACTACTCTATTTTGTAACTATTATGTGGATGATCTGCGTAGGTTTACTAACGTTAGCTATCATTGCATGGACAATAGTCCTAATTTTGCTGAGCAATTGATGATGTAAATTTACATTCACATTGTTTTTTCTACTAATGCTTCTTGTAAAAGTTGAGAAAAATTAATTCCTTTAGCTAGCGCTCGATCATTTAGCCATGCAGGAATTGTTAAGGTTTTCTTTACGGATTTACTATTTTTAGCTAAATCAATATCTGTTTGTACTAATGTAGGATACGTTGTATCCGTACAAGGTAAGTTGCGAATAGATGTAGGTGTAGGTAAACTTTCCCCATCTTCTAAAGCTCCTAAAATATACAATTCCATAGCCTCTTGCGCATTAGTTACGAGCTCTGTTAACGTTGAGCCTGTACTGCTAGTATATTCTAAGTCTGGAAACTCAGCCCAGAAACCATCAGCATCATCATGGATTATAGCAGGGTATATAAATTTCATAGGTCCTCCTCATTTTAGTCCTGTACGTTTTAAAATTGCATTTAATAAACCGACAGGTACATCTTTTCCGTGTACGGCAATTACTTCAACTCGATTATCTTTTTTCAAACGATGATGACTGCCGCGTTGCCGTACATCCTTCCAGCCGTTTTTGAGTAGCAGTTTTAGTAGATCTTTATCTTTCATATGCTCTCCTTTTATGGTAACACGTGTACACGTATAATACAATTGTTAGGAGTTATATATTCTTATTTATAGTTTAACCGTATATAAAGGAAAACAGGGGTGACCATTGGTCACCCCTGATTCTATTAGTCACTTGACAAACTAGATGTATGAGTTATGTGCATTAATTCTATTTATATAAATTATATTAGTATATAATTAAGGTATATAAATCGGGTTGTATATTGATGAAAGGAGAGAATTCATCATGAAACCATTGGGTAAACGGATTGCAATGGCTGTGTTGTGTGCGGTTACATTGACATCTCCCTTATTGTTGAGCGGTTGTAGTATGTCGGAGCTATGGCAGGGCACTGAACAGAGTCGCAAGGAAATTGCGCAGCGGTCTGAGCAGGATCAGGTACAATTGTTTAATCAATATGTAAAAGCTGTAAGCCGATTTAATCGCATGGCTGTAATGTTTGATTATGCGAATAGGCCAACTCTTAATGAGTTAAAAGCGGGGCAGCATTTAACTGTATTTAATGCACCAAACTTTAAACAGCTACAAAAAGAATTAGAAGAGGCTAAGCAAGCAGGTGTTCCTTATGATGAAATGAAGGAGCCTTTAGATAAGCTACTTTCAAAATTGAACGAAATAACACCGGTTGCGGAAGAGCTCGATGCATACTATAAATCTAAAGGGTATACTACAGATAACTATGCTAAGGAGCAACAATTAGGTCCTAAATATGTTCAGTTATATGAACAATTTATTCCTATTTATGCTGACTTTGATAATTTGATGCATAAGATTAATACGGACCGATTGCAACAACGGTTACAACAATTGCGTGATGCAGGTAAGAAAAATGCAGCCGCTGCACAAGAGGTTTCTTTGCGACTTACTGCAGTCCTAGAAAAGCTAGATAGTGAAAAAGAACCAGATGTAAATGCTATCAATCAAGAGCTACAAGCTATTGGTGATTTAGCGAATGGTATTGCTAGTCCTCAGTATGACACTGTTAAGACTTCTGTAAACTCTACGATTGGTGCGATCCGTACCTATATGGGATCCAAACAAGATAACGATTATAAACATATGGTTGAGGCCTATAACCGTTATATTTCCAATATGAATACAACCAATATGAATGAATTGGATCAATAAGCAAGGTAGAAGAATAGTGTGATAAATTAATAGGCATATATAAGATATAAAAAGAAAGCTGTATCGAATGAGGATATCATTTGATACAGCTTTTATGTGTTTATAGGTTAGATATAGTTTCTAAAATGGTTTATGAGATTGCATGCAGATGGCATACGCTCTCTTGTACTTAACTACATTTTCTAATGGTTGTAATTTGATTTGATAACGAGAACAACACTAAGGCTATCCAGATACAACCAAAGGCAATCATCTGTGGTGTGCCAAAGCTTTCACCAAAGTAGAAGATAGCTAGCAACAAGGCAATGGTAGGGGAGACATATTGTAGGAAGCCTAGTAGGTTGAGCGGCAATAGTTGGGCTCCATAGGAGAATAGCACCAATGGAACCGATGTTGTTAGACCGCAGGCTATGAGTAGCATGGATGTATACCAATCTGTGCCGAAATAGGACCACACTGTATTATCGACCATAGTCGTATAGAATAAGGCTAGTGGTGTTAATAGCCAAGCCTCAAAGGCGATGCTCGTAAAGGGCGAGATGAGCAGTTTCTTTTTTACGACCCCATAGAGGCCAAAGGAAACGGCGAGGATCATCGACACTAACGGCAAGGATCCCACTTGATAGGTGAGCAAGGCGATGCCGATGGTAGCGATGAGAACACTTAGCTTTTTCGGTACAGATAGAACCTCTTTAAATAGGATGACACCTAACACTACATTAAAGAGTGGGTTGATATAATAGCCAAGGCTCGTGTCCATAACTTGGTTGTTGGCGATGGCCCAAATGTAGGTAAACCAATTTACGCTGATGATGACTGAGGCTACCAACAGTAGTAATAGTTGTGAACGCTGTTCTTTTAGTAGTTGAAAGTCCTTTTTGAACTGTTTAAAATGTAGGCCAAATACGACGATGGCCATGCAAATGCCTGACCAGATAATGCGCTGCGCCAGTATATTATATGGTGAAACATGGTTTAATAATGCCCAATAGAGAGGGAGTAAGCCCCAGATGATATAGCAACTAAGGGCTGTCATTAGACCTTTTTTACTTGTATGCTCCATAATGCCTCCTTGTGATTGTATTCATTATATCACGCATTGTGTTTGCATTTGTGCGTGGGCTTAGATTTTATGATGATTTGTACTCGATTTATAACTCGATTTGCAGACAATGAATACGTATATTTGATAGCAATAAATACGTATATTTGAAAGTGATGAGTTTTTATCATTTTAAATATGCATTAGTTATAACCTAAAATTTGATACTTATGATTAACTGTTATGTTCATTGACTTTGTGCATAATCTTACACTATATTGGTCTTAGAACAACGAATATAGAGAATAGGTGTCGCAAGACTTAATAGAGAAATCGGTACAAGCCGATGCGGTCCCGCCACTGTAAGGACGAGCCTGCTTTCAAAAATGTCACTGGAGCAATCTGGGAAGGCGAAAGCAAGGCGATGAGCCCGAGCCAGGAGAACTGCCTATTTGATAATCACCGTTATGTACCTACGAGCGATAGGAAGGGGATTGAAGTATGCTGGTTTCAGTGTTTTTTGGCATACTTTTCAACAAGGAACCTTACGTGTCACTTTTGGGTGGCACGTTTTTTTATTGCCCTTGAAAGTGACTGTTGAGCATATGCATCAGGCTTTATTGTTAGTAAACTGATGGACACAGATTTGAGGTTGATGTGATCCATAGATAAGAAAGCTTTGGTGGTGTATAAGCATAACAATTGTAGGTACGGTGCGCTGTTTCTCGGTATGGTTTCGAGTTGAAAAGGAGGCACATATATGTCTGACAAAAAGACTTCAAAGGATGCTGAACGCGATCTATTAGCTCCTGTATCCTTTGATGAATTTGAGAAACCTACGTATGAACAATGGCAGGCAGAGGTTGAAAAGGCGTTAAAGGGTGGCGACTTCCACAAGAAGATGTTCACGAAAACCTATGAAGGTATTACGTTGCAGCCGATTTACACACCTGCATTGCATGCAGAAGCAATTCCAAAGGGCGTATACCCTGGGGCAGGCGAGTTCCTACGTGGCACGAAGGCAAGTGGTTATATTAAAGACTCTTGGGGTGTATCCCAATATGTAGATGACTCTTTGCCTAAAGATGCTAATCATGCAAGTTTATACGAGATTGTAAAAGGTGGCACTATTCACAACATCCGCCTAGATGAAGCCACACGTCATGATCAAGACGTGCAAGTAGGCGCATCTGTTGGCGTTGGTGGTACATCTGTATCCACCATGGATGACTGCAAACAATTGATTGACCGCTTCAATTTGAAGGAAAATCCTTTGTACATTGAAACCGGTGCTTCTGCAGCCATCTTGCTTGGCATGTTAGCGGCTACAGTGAAAGGCGCTAAAAAACAAACGTCTGATTTGAAAGGTCTCGTTGGTGCCGACCCTATCGGTGTTTTGGCGAAAGATGGTGCTTTGCACATTTCCTTAGATACAGCCTTTGATGAAATGGCACATACTGTTGTATGGGCTAAAGAACAGGCGCCAGAGCTTAAAACAGTGCTTGTATCCGGCGATGTATACGCTAATGGTGGCGCTAACGATGTGCAAGAGGTTGCCTATGCATTGGCAACGGCTGTATGCTACGTGCGTCAATTAGCACAACGCAATATCGATATTCACACCATCGCGAAGAGCATGATGTTCACATTCTCCTTAGGTGCTAACTTCTTTATGGAAATTGCTAAATTACGTGCGTTGCGCGTACTTTGGGCTCGCATTATGGAAGCATTCGGGGCCGAAGAAGCGGACCGTGCCGTTCATGTACACGGCAGAACATCTGCTTTCACAAAAACAGTATACGACCCATATGTAAACTTGTTGCGCAATACGACACAAGCATTCTCTGGCGTTGTAGGCGGTTTGAACAGCCTTGAAGTATCTCCATTTGACCAACCAATTCGCAAAGCGGACGATTTCTCTCGCCGTATTGCTCGTAACATCCAAGTTATGTTGCAAACTGAATTCGAGTTGCGTCAACCTGTGGACCCTGTAGGCGGTTCCTGGTACGTGGAAACATTGGCGGCTGAACTATGTGAAAAAATTTGGACTGAGTTCCAAACCATCGAGTCTAAAGGTGGCATTATTGCAGCGTTGAAAGAAGGCTACCCTCAAGCTCAAGTGAAAGCCATCCTCGAAGAACGCTTCAAGAACCTTGCATTCCGTAAGGACGTCGCAGTTGGCAACAACATGTATGCAAACATGACGGAAGAATTGCTTGATCCTAAACCAGAAAATCAAGAAACATTGCGTCAAAAACGAGCTGCTCAAATCGATGAGTACTTGGCAGGTGCAGAGGCTGATGCGGTTGTGAAAGCACAGGCTACTCTAGAAGCAAGTACAACAGAACCAGGTGCATTGATAGGCCTTATCGAGCTTGGAGCATTACAAAAATTGACAATCCGTCAAATCCGTAAGGCTTTAGATGCCGGCGATATTGCTTCTGAAACAATCGAACCAATTACAGCACATCGCTGGACTGAACAATTCGAGGCACTTCGCATGCGCACGGAAGCGTATAAACAACGTACGAAAGATAATGTGAAGGTATTCTTGGCTAATATGGGCCCAATCCCTCAACATAAACCTCGTGCGGACTTCTCCACAGGCTTCTTCGAAGTAGGTGCTTTTGAAGTTATTAAAAACGATGGTCATGAAACAACGGCTGATGCGGCGAAGGCTGCTCGTGAAAGTGGTGCCGATGTTGTCGTTATCTGTTCCACAGATGATACATATCCAGAATTAGTACCACCACTCGCTAAAGAGTTGAAAGAAACTATGCCGAATGTAACAGTTATTTTGGCAGGGGCGCCTCCTAAGGACCTTGAGCCTGTATACCGTGAAGCTGGCGTAGACGACTTCATTTCCGTTCGTGCAAATTGCTACGAAATCTTACATACGTTACAAGATAAGAAAGGGATGTGAGCTCATGTTTAAAAATCCAGACTTCTCCTCTCTTGGCTTGGGTACGCAGTCCGCAACATCTCGCGATGCATGGCTTGCTGAACTTCAAAAAGAAACAGGAAAAAGCTTTGAAGATTTATATAATACGACAATGGAGCAAATCCAACTAAAACCTCTCTACACAGAGATGGATTATGAAGGAATGACACACCTTGACTACATGGCTGGTGTACCTCCATTCTTGCGTGGACCTTATTCCACAATGTACGTAACTCGTCCTTGGACAGTACGTCAGTACGCTGGTTTCTCCACAGCCGAAGAATCCAATGCATTCTACCGTCGCAACTTGGCAGCGGGCCAAAAAGGTTTGTCTATCGCCTTTGACCTTGCTACACACCGTGGTTATGACTCCGATCATCCTCGCGTAGTAGGTGACGTTGGTAAAGCGGGCGTTGCGGTAGACTCCATCCTCGATATGGAAATTCTCTTCTCCGGTATTCCTCTCGACCAAATGTCCGTATCCATGACAATGAACGGCGCCGTATTGCCTGTCATGGCGTTCTACATCCTAGCTGGTGAAGAACAAGGCGTTGATAAAAAGGTTATGGCTGGTACGATCCAAAATGATATCTTGAAAGAGTTCATGGTACGTAATACCTATATTTACCCTCCAGCTACGTCCATGCGCATCATCGGCGATATCTTTGCGTACACATCTCAGTACATGCCTAAATTCAACAGTATCTCCATTTCTGGCTACCATATGCAAGAGGCAGGCGCTACTGCAGATATCGAATTAGGTTACACCTTGGCCGATGGTCTTGAATACATCCGTACAGGTGTAAATGCAGGCCTTCATGTAGATAAATTCGCTCCACGTTTGTCCTTCTTCTGGGCAATCGGTAAAAACTACTTCATGGAAGTAGCAAAAATGCGTGCAGCTCGTATGTTGTGGGCTAAGATTATTAAGAGCTTCGGTTCTGAAAATCCAAAATCCATGGCACTTCGTACACATAGTCAAACATCTGGTTGGTCCTTAACAGAACAAGATCCATTCAATAACGTGGCTCGTACATGTATGGAAGCAATGGGCGCTGCATTGGGCCATACCCAATCCCTACATACCAATGCGCTTGATGAAGCCATTGCATTGCCTACAGACTTCTCTGCTCGTATTGCCCGTAATACTCAGCTTTACATTCAAGACGAAACTAAGGTATGTAAGGTTATCGACCCATGGGGCGGTTCCTACTACGTAGAAGCCTTGACTGATGAATTAATCCGCCGTGCTTGGGGTCATATCCAAGAAATCGAATCCCTTGGCGGTATGGCGAAAGCAATTGACACAGGTCTTCCTAAGATGCGTATCGAAGAAGCAGCAGCTCGTCGCCAAGCTCGTATCGATTCTGGCCGTGAGGCGATCATCGGCATCAATAAATATCGTCTAGATAAAGAAGATCCATTGGATATCCTCGACGTAGATAACACGGCTGTACGAGAAGCGCAAATCCGTCGTCTCGAACAATTGCGTGCTAACCGTGATGAAGATAAGGTTCAATCCTGTCTCGAAGCGATTACCAATGCTACAGAATCTGGGGAAGGCAACTTGCTTGCCCTTGC
>USAV01000066.1 GCA_900552715.1 uncultured Veillonella sp. | reverse complement strand
TGGGAAAAATGCGTATTTCATTATTTGCTTACCTCCTCAGCTGCTTTCATAAGTCTGCGAACACCATCAATACCATTTACAGGTTTTTGAGGTACTACAAGTTCGAATGGATTGATTTTGCTGTGTTTCCACAAACGTAAAGCATAGAATGCTTGTTTAGCGGAATCTACAACACCATCAGATTTCAAGCTCATAGAAACTTCTTTCAAGCGACCAGTTTTGTAGAGATCGTCTTTGAAAGCAACTGCATGGCGAACGCCTTTGCTGTTAGTAAGACCAGCTTTTGTAGCTTCTTTACGCAAGTTGGAAATATCTTGAGCAGGTTTTAAGTGTTTAGGGCAACGGGAGATACAGTTCATGCAGTGAACGCATTTCCAAAGACCGTTGTCGAATGCAGGTTGAATGTGAGCCATAGGTGCATCATCACGGCTATCCAATACGAAACGGTTAGCTTTTGTGAATACATATGGTTCTAAGAAGTCATCTTGACGTGCAGTCAATTTGTTACATTCAGATGCGCAGCAACCACAAAGGATACATTCTGTACCAGCAACGAATTTTTTGAAGTCAGCTGGAGTTTGGCGAACGATTTTGTCACCTTCGTTGAATTCTGCTTTAAGGAAGATCCAAGGAGCAACTGTTTTCAAACGATCAACTTTTGCTTCCCAGTCAACAACTAAGTCACGGATAACGCGGAAGTTGCCGATAGGTGCAATTGTCAATTCATCAGTACCATAACGTTCTGTTAATTCGTCGATTTTAGCTTCGCAACCAAGCATTGCTTCGCCATTTACGCGAATGGAGCAAGCGCCGCAAACTGCGGAACGGCAAGCTGCCAAGAATGTTAAAGTTGGATCTTGAGTATCTTTAATTTTTTGAAGGCCCCAAAGAATTGTACGGTCAGCTTCATAGTCGAATTTGAAAGTCTGTACAAACGCGCGACCTTGTTGGTAACGGTGAATATGGTAGGTGATTTGTCTCATCTTAGTACTTCCTTTCTTGTGGTTCGTATTTAGTGAACACTACGTCGCGTTCAGTCAATTCATACTCGCCGTTAGCACCCAATTTGATCAAAGAGTGTTTTAAGTATCTTTCATCATTACGTTTTGGATGGTCTTCACGGATATGAGCACCACGGGATTCACGACGGTGTAAAGCGCCCATAGCAATAGCTTTAGCTACTGTTAACATGGAACCGATTTCACAATAGTTTACGAATGCCATGTTGTAAGTACGTTCAGGGTCACCTACATAACAAGTTTTGTAATCTTCCATCAATTGGTCGATTTCTTTTAATGCTTCAGTAATACCTTCTTCATTACGGAAGATACCTACTTTGTTCCACATTGCATCAGCCAATGCATCGCGGATTTCAACTACTGGACGGCCACCTTCACGAGTCGTTACTTCAGTGAATTTTTCTTCCCAGTGTTTAGCAGCTGCAGCTAATTCTGCATCTACGTTAACTTGTTCATGTGTTTCAGCATAGTCAGCTGCACCAGCACCGGATACTTTACCGAATACTACGCCGTCTGCCAAGGAGTTACCACCTAAACGGTTAGCACCGTGGATGGAGATACAAGAAGCTTCGCCGGAGGAGAACAAACCAGGCAATTCACATGCACAAGTTTTGTAATCTACTACGTCGATACCGCCCATTGTATAGTGACATGTAGGACGAATAGGTACTGGTTGAGTCAATGGATCGCAATGTTCGAAGCACATAGCCAAGTCACGGATACCATGAAGTTTTTCGATGATAACTTCAGGTCCTAAGTGACGAAGGTCAGCTACTACGTATGCGTTAAGACCAGAACCGAAACCACGACCTGCAGCGATTTCATCTTCGATTGCTTTCGCTACAACGTCACGGGATGCTAATTCCATTTTGTTAGGCGCATATTTTTTCATGAAACGTTCGCCTTCAGCGTTAAGAAGGTAACCACCTTCACCACGAACCGCTTCGGACATCAAGATACCAGTACGACCAAGACCAGTTGGATGGAATTGGATCATTTCCATATCTTTCAATGCATTACCAGCGCGGAACGCTGCTGCCATACCATCGCCTGTGGAAAGGAATGGGTTAGTAGTACGAGTCCAGAAGATACGGCCTGCACCACCAGTAGACAAGATAATAGCTTTTGCTTTAATTTGTTCTACACGACCTTCTTTCATGTTCCAAACTACAGCACCACCAACGTGACCTTCTGCAGATTTAACAAGATCTAAAAGGTACCATTCTTGTAAGAAGTGTACGCCTTCTTTCAAGCATTGTTCGTAAGTTGTGTGCAAAATAACGTGACCAGTTTTATCCGCAGAGTAGCAAGTACGTGGATAGGATTGACCACCGAAGTTACGTTGCGCAATTTTGTTTTCTTGAGTACGGGAGAATGGAGCACCCATGTGGTCCATTTCAAGTACGCCTTCTGGACAACGAGAGCAGAAGAATTCGATCGCATCTTGGTCGCCAAGATAGTCAGAACCTTTTACTGTATCGAAAGTATGAGTTTCGATTGTATCTTCAGCTGCAACGTTATTCAAACATGCATTTACACCGCCTTGCGCCATTGCTGTTGCAGAGCGAGTTGGGAAAATTTTAGTAATAAGAGCTACTTTTAAGCCTTTGCGACGACCAACTTCAAGAGCCGCGCGTTGACCAGCACCACCGCTACCTACTACTAGAACATCAAACTGTTCCATAATGACCTCCTCATAACTACCTATTAATAAGAAAACTTGTTAGACTATCTCATTTCAAAAACTTATAAAAATTTTTGATAACCTAATCATTTTTCTTTCAAGAAAAGCCCCATACTTATGCGACTTTTCTTATAGCTTTACATATAATTATAGAGAGCATTTTGTATGATGTCTAAACCCTATTATGCATAATTAATTTCGATTAATCTAACTGATAATTTATTTCACTTAGTATTTTTCTTGTTTACTTATGAACATTTAAAATAGATTTATGAATATTTCATACAGGAAGTTAAGGATATTACGAAAGTAATTCGGTTCCGAAATTTTTGTATATTTTTATTTCCGCTAGACCCTTAACAAGTCTTATTAATACTGACTTTATAAGATTACCAAACTGTTCATAATAATTAATATCCGTTAAATTCCTACTAAAACTACCTAGATTTTAATCATCGAAAATCATCAAATTTCTACGGCTATTATTGGTATTTAACTCTCTGATAATTATTATCATAAGTTTTTTTAGTGATTTCTTTCACACTCGCTAAAATTGGCAAAATCCTGTTCATCTATGCGCATACGGCAATCTTCGATATAGTTCATCTTCATTCATTAGCAGAATTCATTAAGTTTCAAGTTTTCTTCGTTTTTAAGCTCTCAAAACATGAAGAACAGGCTTATAAACTCGCATATACATTCATCTTTTGCTCATTCCTGTTGTATAAGGTATGATAATAGATAAATAAGTTATATAATATTATATATATAGTCAACTCTATATGGTGTTGTGGCTTTCACCAAAATGAAAGCATATATATATAATGACTATATTAATGTAGTTGGAGAGCTATATTTTTAACTCATACATAAGGAGAACAGAGAATGAAAATTTTACTTGTAGAAGACGAAGAAATGCTGAATGGCATTACGGCCAAATATTTGCGTGCAGAGAATATGACAGTTGATACATGCTTCAATGGTCAACAAGCCATCGATTATGTAAATACATCTAGCTATGACGTTATCGTTATGGATATCATGATGCCAGTCCTTGACGGCATTAGCGCTCTTGCACAAATGCGCAACGACGGCAATACAACACCTGTATTGCTTTTAACTGCAAAAGATTCCTTACAAGATAAAGTTACAGGCCTCAACACAGGCGCTGACGATTACCTTGTAAAACCTTTCGATCTTGAAGAATTAACGGCTCGTATTTATGCATTGGCTCGTCGTAATGCGCGCCACGCACAAAACGATATCCACGTAGGTCCACTTACAATTAATGTGCCTCAGCGTACTGTTAAACGCGACGGTGAAACAATCACATTGACTGCTAAAGAATTCGACCTCTTATTCTATTTAGCAAGTAACGAAAACATCGTATTATCCCGTCAACAAATTCTTGACCATGTTTGGGAATACGACTATGAAAGCTACTCTAATCTTATCGATGTATACATCAAAGATTTACGTAAAAAGATCGATACTGATGAGAATGTAAAACTCATTCAAACAGTTCGTGGAGTAGGGTATGTCCTCAAAACAGAAAACTAATGATCCTCACCGAGATCTAGACACCATGTCTGGGGCAGCTACCGATTTATTTAATCGGCTGCCCCTCACTTTTAAAATTATGTCTTGGTATACCATATTCTTGCTCATCATTTTGATGGTTGCCTCTGCATGGATTTATGCATATACGCACGAGTCCGATAACAAAGAAGTACGTGAGCGCTTGCAGCAGCAAGCAATGATCATGGCTACGGATATTCGCAAATTTAAACCGTACCAAGATAATACATTCTTCTTTGTTTCCACCCAAGACGGCTATATTATTAAAGGCGCCTTACCAGACGGTTTCCCAAACCAAACAGTCCTCTCCTTAGGACAGGTTGGAGAAATTGCTGTAGGTGACGACACCTTCTATTACTACGATACGCCGGTTAACGAACCAAACTATCGTGGTATTTTGCGTGCTGTTACAAAGGTAAAAACAGCCTCTAAAAAGACAGAAAACCTACTATATAGTTTATTATTAGGTGATGTTATCTTCTTGTTGATTTCATCACTAGGTGGTTATCTATTCATCAAGAAAGGCCTCAAGCCGGTCCGAACCTTGACGAAAACAGCTAAGGTTATCGGCAAAAACAATGACTTGAGCCGCCGTATTGATATTCCATCCCGCACAGCGCGAGATGAAATCTACGAGCTTACCACCACATTCAACCGCATGATTTCAGGTCTGGAAGACTCCTCTAATCGGGAGAAACAGTTTAGTTCTGACGTATCTCATGAATTGCGTACACCAATTGCTGTTATCAAAGCAGAAAGTGAATTCGCTTTAAAATACGGCCGTACAGAGGACGATTTGCGAGAAGGCTTAACACATATCTTAGAACAAGCCAAGTTTATGACTAACCTCGTAAGTCAATTGCTCGATGTAGCACGTCTAGAGAATGCGCATGAACTCAACTTAGCACCTGTAGATGTATCATTGATGTTAACCAATATGGTTCATGACTATACACGACTCGTTGCAGAGAATACAGAAAAAAGGATTTCTATCACATCCAATATTCAACCGCATATGCGTATTGTGGCTCATGAAGTGTCCTTACGTCGTGCCATTACAAACTTGGTGGACAACGCTATCAAGTTTACGAATTCCACCATCGACATTTCAGCCAAGCTTGCCGGCGGTGAACTCATTATTACAGTAACAGATAACGGCATCGGTATCGAGCCAGAAAACCTTGAGCATATTTGGGATCGCATGTACCAAACAGAGCAATCTCGAAACAAGAAATCAAATCACGGTATTGGACTTGGCTTATACTTTGTAAATAAGGTAATTAACTTGCACCATGGCACAGTAACAGCCACTAGTGAACCACAAGTAAGAACTACATTTACAGTGCGATTGCCGTACAACAGAACAGAAGAATAAACTAAAGGGACTGACCAACGGTCAGTCCCTTTTATTATGAAGCGCTTAATTATTAAGCATTTAATTATTTAGCCTATGAATTGTTGCCATAGTGGCATATACACATATTCTAGGAAGGTCCATACAACGAGCCCTGCAATAGCACCAACAATGGCACCATTGATACGGATCCAGCTGAGGTCATCCTCTACCTTAGATTCGATGAAGTAGATAAACTTCTCTGAGCTAAGACCGCCTAGAACCTGGCGTATGATGGTTTCAATAAGATCATAGCCTTGTTCAAGCACATATATGCCGATATTATGCAAGGTATCTTCAATACGATTTCTCAAATCTTCGGATTGACCGTATACAGCCCACAATTCAAGGGCAATATTTACGAGGACTTGTGCTGGTGTTTCTCCATTTTCATCCCCTACAAGTAATAGTTCCTCTACATAAGGGCATAAATGGTTCTCAATGACAGATTCCCAATCTTGTTCGCGAATCCAGCGTTCCCACGCTTCATCAAGAGCATCACAAACCTCGCGATTCTCTTCTATATGGCGAATTGGGTCTACCCATTGGCGAAGCCATGCAGTCCGTTCAGGACTATTCGGGCGCTTCCAATTTTCAAGCATCGCATATGCCTCTTGAACAATAGCTTGCGCCATCTCTTGGTAGTTCACCACATCTGTGGCCTCAGACATGGAGATGAGGAAATCAGACCAGAATCCCTTTCTCTTTTTCTTATGAGCCTCTTCTGCTACAACAGCGGTGAGCCACGTAACCATAGCGGGATGGTTGATACGTTCTTGAATTACGTTCAATACCTGTACAACCATGCCTTCATAGCGATTATGTTCACACAAATCGAGCAATACGTGTTTTAAAACCGGTACTAGGGAATGTTTTTGAAGCAAGCCACGAATGCGCTTTGCCCCCCATTGAGCCCATTCCTCACTAGTTTGAGATTTCCATAATAGATGCAACCCTTGATGAATCACGAGACGCGCTGCCCGTTGCCCTTCCGGTGATAGCAAGAATTTTTCAAACAATGGAACAAATTCCACATTATTTAACAATACCTTGCAACGATCCTTGGTAAGCATCTTTGTCTCAACGAGCTTGATAACGCCGTTGATAAGGCGATCCTTATTTCGAGGAATTAACGCTGTATGATACGGGAACCCGAGCGGCTTACGGAACAAAGCAGTTACGGCAAACCAGTCGGCTACACTGCCGATGAGCGCAGACTGTACAGCCCAATAAAGCGGCTGATACCAGCTTTCATAGCCATAGAAAAATTGACCTATAAAAACAAAACAGTACAATACGGCGGTCAAACCAAGAATACCGTTTGCGCGCTGCCGCAAGGTGAGGGATTTCAAATACTGAATCATTTGAGCACCCCCTCTATCAAAAGGTATAAACCGTAGAATATACCACCTAAAACAGCCCCTACGAGAGAGCCGTTAATACGAACCATTTGAAGGTCATAGTACATCTTGCCGCGTACGATTTGGGTGATTTCCTCAGGTGAATAGCGAGATAGTTCCTGCCCCACCACCTTATCGATAAGAGGGTTCAATTTTTGTAACCACGGAATGCTACGAAGCAAGAAGAACCGTTCAAAGGGCGCTTGCTTATCTGAGTTCAACAAGATTTCCGTACCGAGCACATTAAAGCGACCGATAATGATATCCATGAGGCGTTTCCAGTCCACAGTATCGCCGTCGATGAGTTTGCCTTCCCATTCTTCGAGAACCATTTTAATCCATTGATCTTTGTGCTCTTCGATAAAAGCTTGCCACTCTGCATTAGTTTCCAAATTATTGAAGAAACGAATGGCTTGGCCCCATACGTAGCGACCTAGCGCAGAATCAATGGACTCATTTTCCTTAAGGAATTGAACGGCCTTTTTCTGCACCGTTTCCACCAATCGTTCTGGTGAAAGCCCATCACCGCCAAAAGCAATAGCCAATTCACGGAAGAAAGAGTCCTTCGTATAGGTTTTCATAATGTCTAGCATAACGCGGTACAAGTACGGATATACTTGATTAGATGCGATGACACGTTGACATGTACGGTTAAAGTAAAGCCAGAAAACACTTGCTGTTTGGCGCTCTAACATGCAGCGACCAAATAAGATAACGAGAGGTGTCGCCTTCCAATTTGTAACACCTTTATATATAGCCTTGTTGATTTCCTGACGCATCGGCTCAATGTCCATATGAGACAAAACCTGATTACCTACACCATACAAAATATCGCGCATTTGGCCTTGCCCTACATCGCTCATGCCGTATTCGATGATACGGACCATAACGCGTTCTTTTTTTATGGCATAATACATCTGCGGCACGCGCAACAACTCTTCACTAAGCATGGTACGCCCCATTTGAATAAGACGCTCCTTGCTACGCGGCAAGATGGCTGTCTTAAAGGGAATACCCAAAGGCTTCGTAAAGAGTGCCGTTACCGCATACCAGTCCGCCAAGCCACCAATCATAGCGGCCCCAGATACGTGCATGATAAATGCCCAAAACATATCTTGCCGTTGTGGATATGAAATTAAAAATATAATGGCCATGACAACTAATAGGGTAGTTGCCACTGGTTTAGTTTTCATCATCACTTGATCCTAACTTACTAAATTACGTATATAGACTCTCCCCATATAACGTAGTGACCATATAGGCCACGAACTTTCACGTACTACAACAACTTGTGAAAGTATATTTAATATGTGTATCAATCATCTGCTAGAGCATCCGATTAACACTTCAGTTAAAATGTGCATTCATCGCCTTCTTTTTGAGGTTCCCATACAGGGACATCGCCAAAGAGAGCTTTAAAATACACAGATGGTGTCCATAGTGGTCCATTTAGATGCATCGGAATAAAAGCTTTTTTCACCTCTACACGGCGCAAAAACTCAATGGCGCCCCACTCCATAGCATCTTCCAAACGATTATCTACAGGGAACATCGCTACATCGACAGATAAACCATCCAATTCTTTGAATTCACGCCACGCCATGCGCTTTGCATCAGCATTATTCTCTGGCGTGTCACCAAGCCAATGCCACCAATTGAGGTCACCGGCGTGGAAGATAGAATCAGAATCGATGTTAGCAGTATTTGTCTTTACGTAGAAAGAACCGCCTTCATCGGTACTACCATACATATGAATGCCTACATCATCTAATGTAGCATCATGACCTGGACGCATGGTAATGCATTTCTTTACCTTGCCTTCTAAGGGCACATCTTGATGGCAAATGTAGCGTGTTTGAGGACCATCAAACTCTGTAATGGATGGATTAAAATGATCCGCATGAACATGGCTTACAAAGAACCAAAGCTCACGACCACGCTTTGCTAATTGCCAAACAATATTGTTAGGATCTTTATAATAATCAAACACATAGCAACGCTTACCGTCGTCTACAAGAAAGCCGCTATGCGCTAAAAAAGTAACATTTATCATTATTATCAATACCTCTCATTTATTGAGAATTTATATCATTCGTATTGTTTATTATACCATATTTTTCTTAATACATGGCATAAACAAAAGACCTTTTATACTTCGTACAAAGAGCTCTATAAAACACATATGTTTAATCGTAATAGGGCAGAAATGCCGCTGCCGCTTCTTACATGCGGCCAGCGGCTTTCATATAATCAATATATTGGTTCCCCCATATTTCAAGAGATGCAAGAACAGTTTTGAATCCAGCTCCGACTTCCGTAAGGCTATATTCAACCTTTGGTGGAATGGTGCCGTATACTTCACGGTGTACAAGGCCATCATCTTCTAATTGGCGTAACGCTCTAGTAAGTGTTGCTTGTGTAATTGGGTATAAGCGGCGCTCTAACTCACGGAAGCGCACAGGACCTTCAGATAATTCGTGCATGATCAATAAAGACCATTTGCCGGCTAATAACTTTTGGCTCGTTGCATAGGGACAGCGGCCCACTAAATCATGAACATTTACGAGTTGCTCTGCCATGGTGATTCTCCTTTTCGCTCTAATATAATTCAAATGTTATCACATATTTTTACTATTTCAAGCATTTTATGGTATCTTTTTTTAGGGTACAAATATTTATGTTCGCTAATATTACTATATACACAAAAGAACCGCTAGTTACAAAACTAGCGGTTCTTTTCTTTACCATACTAAGTACGCTACTAAACGAACACTTTTAAGAAGCAAGAGATATTATAAATCAATGTCACTTATTCCCTAAAATTTAGTCGTCTGCCAAAATCATAATAATGTTTTAATAAAAGATTCCATTTCCATCGGTTTTACAACAGGCTCAAAGCGCCCTACCACATTACCTTTACGATCTATAACAAACTTAGTAAAGTTCCACTTTACCTCATCGTCCTTTAGATAGTTAGGATCAATGCCATTGAGATAGTCTGTAAGCATTTCTGTCTTATCACTAGGCGGGAACCCTTTAAATGGTTGCTCTTTAATCATATATTTGAATAAATCCAAGGCACTTTCATCACGCACATCAGATTTACCCATCACAGTAAAAGTAACCCCATAATTTACCTTGCAAAAGGATTGAATTTCGGTATTAGAACCAGGCTCTTCCTCGCCAAACTGGTTGGAAGGGACCGCAATAATTTCTAAACCTTGTTCGTTGTATTTCTTATAAAGAGCCTCTAACCCCTCATATTGGTGAGTAAATCCACACTTACTTGCCGTATTAACAACAATAAGAACTTTGCCTTCAAAATTTTGTAGCGATTGCAATTCACCAGACTTATTAGGCAGAGAAAATTGATATACAGACATAGTAACTCCTAACTTTCACAATAAAACTAATATTATATTAATAATGTTTTTACATCGTAATTAAATTTAGCTGTAGTCTCAGCCGCAGTTTTTTGCCACTCTGTAGGTGCTGTACCGTCTTTCTCAAGGAAGAATCCAGAGTCAAGATAGCGAATGATGATGTAGTTGGAATCTTTTTGATCAAAGCCATTACCACGACTGAAGTCAATGCCATGACCTGTATTGCGCGTTACAATGGCTTCCAATAATGGCAACGTAATAGCATTCAACGTGATTTTCATATCAGGAGAATCAAAGATTTTTTTAAGGAAAGAGCTAGGCTTTTCTTCCTTGTATACTAAAAGCTTGCTAATCGTGCCATTAGATGCACATACTAC
>USAV01000065.1 GCA_900552715.1 uncultured Veillonella sp. | reverse complement strand
GTGGTGACCCGTCCGGGAATCGAACCCGGGATACCGCCGTGAAAGGGCGGTGTCTTAACCGCTTGACCAACGGGCCAGAATGGTGACTCACCCGCGACTCGAACGCGGGACACCCTGATTAAAAGTCAGGTGCTCTGCCAACTGAGCTAGTGAGTCATGTTGGCAGGGGTGGCTGGGATCGAACCAGCGCATAACGGAGTCAAAGTCCGTTGCCTTACCACTTGGCGACACCCCTACAGTGATTATGATGTGTAGGTTATGGGGTGAGTAGTGGGGATCGAACCCACGCGTAACGGAGCCACAATCCGCCGTGTTAACCGCTTCACCATACCCACCACCTTGTAGGTATCGAAGACGTTGTCTTCGTAACAAAGAGAATTATATCTGTTCTAGAGATTTGTGTCAACACCTTTTTCTCAATTTCATTTAACTTTTACAAATAAAATGAAAAAGTGTGTTATCCCTAATATAAACTCTTTCTCCTCATAAAAATAAGGAAGCACATTCATAAGTTATACCTTACGAATGGTGCTCCCCTATTATACATATTATTTACTTAGTTGGCAAATAGTTTTTTACAAAATTTGGCAAAGCAAAGGCAGCCTTTTGAATTTCAGCATTATAGTACTTAGTTTCAAAGTTTTGTTCACGATTTGGTGTCCATGTTAATGGGTCAAATGTTTTGGAACCCAATGTGAAGCAATGCATACCTGCAGGATAAATTGGAATAAATGCAGTATACAAACGCGCAATTGGGAAGTGATTATTTACATAACCAAATACCTTCTCTACGAGCGGTTGATGTAACATAGGAGATTCTGTTTGTTGTACAAATAAGCCATCTTTTTTAAGAGCTTTTAATGTATTCTTATAGAACTCTTCAGTAAATAAACCTTCACCAGGACCGATTGGGTCGGAGCAGTCTACAATAATTACATCATAGTAATCTTCTGCTTCTGCCATGAAACCAATGCCATCACCAATTTTTACAGTCAATTTAGGGTGGTTTTCAATCATAGCTTTAGCAATAGTTGGCAAATATTGTTTAGCAAGCTCCACGACTTTACCATCGATTTCAACCATTGTTACTTCTTTTACACAATCATGGCGTACACATTCTCTAGCTACGCCACCATCACCGCCACCGATGATCAATACACGTTCAGGATTTGGATGTAAAAACAATGGAACATGACTCATCATTTCATGGTAGATGAATTCTTCACGCTCAGACGTTTGGAATACACCATCTAATGCGAGCATCGTACCGTACTCTTTTGATTTAAATACTTCAATTTTTTGGAACTCAGATTCACCAGAGTATAATACTTCTTCTGCTTCAGCGCTAAGACGTAAATGAGGAGTTTGTTCCTCTGTAATCCATTGACTCATGTAGTACCTCCTACTTTTATACTACAATACGCACCGCAGATGATTGCGATGCGTATGTATATTACGTTAATTACTCTGTTTCTTAATCTTTACGACTAATATAACAGAAACCGCCACCTAAAATAGTGTCTTTCATCCAATTTGCTAACGAGAAATCACGGATTTCACCTTCATCAAAGATGCCACAGCGAATATCATCGCCATCCATAAATATCTTGTGAATTGGAACCCAATGCCATGTATAAAGAGCTTTTTCTTTACCCTTATGACGATTCAAAAATGCTACAGGCACATCTTGTGCCAATGCATCATGAATAAATTGAGCTGCAGCCTCCACCTCTACACGAGATGCGCAGAACGGAGATACATTCAACATATGTACATCATAAGATAGGCCTTTATCCTCCAATAAACGAGTAAGACCACGTTCCATCCATTGAGTCTTATAAACACCACCACCAAAGCGTGGCTTTACATACTTCCAAACTAAGTTCATCCGTTCTAAAGCAAGCGTTTGATCGGATGTGGTTTCCAGATCTAATAAGCCATCCCTAAACAGCGAATAACCCAATACTTGTGATGCCGATGTAGGACCACAACCAGACAAGCGTTGCCACTCATCAGTGAACCATTCTTGGTCATACCCATATGATGTTTTACCATTTACATCAATATATAGCCATTCTGGATGTTTAATAGATACATCATTCATGAGATTAACCTTCGATTACTTCAACAGTTTCCATGATGGCACCTTGGTGAATACCATCAACTACGTCCATACCTTCGATTACTTTACCGAATACAGTGTGTACACCATCCAAGTGAGGTTGTGGTTCGTATACGATAAAGAATTGGCTACCACCAGTATTAGGACCACGGTGAGCCATAGACAATGCACCACGTTCATGTTTATGTGGGTTGCCAATCAATTCATCTTTAATTGTGTAACCAGGGCCACCTGTACCATTGCCATTAGGGCAACCGCCTTGAGCTACGAAGCCAGGGATTACACGGTGGAAACGAAGGCCATTATAGAAACCTTTGTTGATCAAGTCAATAAAGTTTTGTACTGTGCCAGGAGCTTCTTTATCAAATAATTCAATTACGATATCGCCGCCGTCAGCCATATGGATTTTTGCTTTTTTCATTGTTCAGGTACCTCCAAAATTGTACGCAACACATGTGCTGCTAATATAAAACCTGCCACTGGTGGCACAAAACTACATGTACCAGGGCTTGTTGCTTCTCCGCGGAACTGTGGTTTTGTCGGTTTTTCTGTAGAAAATAAAACTAATTGCTTTTTAATACCCCGTTTTTTGAGCTCCCGACGCATAACGCGCGCCAAAGGACATGTATGAGACTTATTGATATCAGCAATCATAAGTTTTTCAGGGTAAAAGCGATTGCCGCCGCCCATACAAGAAATAACAGGGATGCTTTCACGTTGACACACCTCAATAATATTAAGTTTTGCCGTTACCATATCGATAGCATCGATTACATAATCAACGTTCAAGCTTTGAATAAATCCAGGGTAGTTTTCCTCAGTATACATAATATCATGAGTTTCTATCACTACATCCGGATTAATAGAAAGCGCTCGCGCCTTTGCTACCTCCACCTTACGCTCTCCAATTGTGTCATGAGTCGTAATCATTTGTCGGTTTAAGTTACTTGGTGCAATAGAGTCGCCATCGATAAGAACGATGCGTCCCACACCAGCTCGAACTAGTGCCTCAAGGGCACCACCACCAACGCCGCCAACACCAAAGAGAGCCACAGACGTATCTTTTAAGGTTTTGATTTTATCGGGACCAACTAACCACTCTAAACGAGTTAACATATATTCCATTAGTATTTACCTGCTGGAATGATTTCTGTCCAATACCCGTCTGGATCGGCAATAAAGTAAATGCCCATGTCAGCATTTTCGTAAGCTACAACGCCCATCTCTTTATGCTTTTTAAGAGCTGCTTCGTAGTCATCTACATAAAACGCTAAATGGAATTCATTGTCCCCTAAATTATAAGGGCGATCCCAGTCGCGTAACCATGTAAGTTCTAGTTCATGCGCTGTGTACGGACTTTTTAAATATACAAGAGTGAAAGCACCACTTGGATCTTCCAAACGGCGAGATTCCTCAAGTAATAAGGCCTCTTTATAGAATGCTAAACTCTTATCAAGATCCTTAACATTTATATTATTATGAGCAAATGAAAACTTCATAGGACCTCCTTAATTAATTCCAGTATGTTTTTGTAGGAATTCTCCTCTTTTAATAGTATCACATTTGACAATTCTATAGCTAGTTAATAACAAATTTTGCCGTACTACCATCGTCACCACGTGTGACCTCTAAGTGGGCCGGTATACGAGTCTTTAATTCAGGTACATGGGAAATCATGCCGATAAGACGACCTGACGATTGTAATTTCACCAGTGTTTCCATTGCGAGTTCCAACGTATCAGGATCAAGGGTACCAAAGCCTTCGTCGATAAACATCGTATCCATATGAATACCACCTGCATAACTTTGAATGACATCTGCAAGACCTAAGGCAAGGGCCATAGAAGCCAAGAATGTTTCACCACCAGACAAGGTATTCGCAGGTCTTGATTGACCTGTGAAAGCATCCATGACGGCCAAATCAAGGCCTTGTTTGCCTCGTCCACCACCTGTATAGTCAGAACGTTCCAAGGAATAGCGATTACGGCTCATCGTTTGAAGCCGTAAATTAGCTGCATATACGACTTCATCTAAAATAGCTCCCAATACATAGCGCTCAAAGGTTACATTTTTAAACCCTTGTTCACCGCCATTTGCCAAATCATTTAGACGACTTAAGAAAGTTACTTCCTCACGGGCTTCGCCCATAGCTTGTTCAAGTGTTTCTAGAGAAGCTAGTGTTGTTTCAATATGTTTCGTTTCTTTATCCCAAGCCGCAAGAGAACCCACTAAATCATCACGCTGCTCTACTGCTGCATCGTATACTTCATTGGAAACCGTATCACTTGGCTCCACTACAGATTGAGCATGTTTCAATGCCGCATCATATACAGCTTGAGCCTTATTGAAAGCCTCGTCCAATGCATGTAGTTCAGTTCTAAACGTATCTAAAGCCTTATAATCATCCAACGCATCTATAAAGTCATTTTCAGATAAAGAAATCGATTGCAGTGATTCTACATAGTCTTTATTGAGTACATCAAGATCTTTTGTGTCCTCCTGCACCTGGGCAGATAAGGTTTCTAGACGTCCCCGTTTAGCATTGAGCACTTCTCTTGCAGAATCTAGATTTGCTTTACAAACTTTCATCTGTTCATCGTAGTCTGCAAGCTCAGCCGCCAATGATTCTATCTCTTTATGCCATGCAGCTACATCCGTAGTTGGCAAGCTTTCAGAAAGAGTATCAATCTTAGCCTGTACAGTACTAATCTGAACCTCTAAATTGTGCAAGTTATCAAGTAGTTCCTTATGAGCCGTCTCCAGTTTCGATAGTGTATCTTTAGCCGCACTGAGGTCACCCTCAGTGTTAGTTATAGTGTTGCTCAGCTCTTCAGTATCGCTACGCAAGGTTGTAAGCTGCTCCATTTCGGATAACAAGTCATCTTGAATAGAAGCAAAAGCATCTTCTGAAAAACCCTCAATAGATGACTTCAACTGAGAAACTTGGTCTTTAATTTGCTGATCTAACTCATGTAGACGAAGAGCTAACGTTTCTTTCTGACCAATTTCACTAGCTTGCTTTTGTAACTCAAGATCACGCACGGCACGAGCCTCTTCTATCTCCTCTTTCGTGGGATATAAGTCAGGCTTAGCTGCCAACTGTGGATGCTCTGTAGAGCCGCATACTGGACAAGGTTCGTTATCTTTCACTAAATGAACAAGTTCAAAGGCATGCCCTTCTGCCATCAAATGTTCTAACCGTTCAAGCTGCACCTTTGAATTCTTTACGGATTCATCAAGCGTAGCTAATGCCTTATCTTTAGCATCGATATCATTTTGAACCTTCTGTTTCTCAGCAACCAATTCAGAATATCGTTGCAAATGACTTAACTGTTCTTGGATACGAGAAATAGAGTCTAACGCTTTGCTATTACCTTGTAACTGCTGCCGGTCCGCAACTAACTTAGCCTCTAAATCAGCTACTGTCTTATGCTGTGCCTGTAACGCAGCTTCGCTTTTCTCACGGTCCTTTGTCAGTAAGTTACTCTTTAATGTGCTCAGTTCCTTATTTAGCACTGCTAACTCATTAAACTTTTCTGATTGCTGTTCCATTTGGGCAAGCGTAGTTCGCTTAGCTTGCATAGTTTCAGCTTGAGCTTCTAATACTGCATGAGCCTCTATACATTTAGACTCATATTGAGTTGCACTGTCTACATTTTTTTCAGCCTCTGAAAGTGACGTTTCCAAGGTTTTTAATACCGACTGCTTATCAGTAAACTGTTTATATAACTCAAAGCTTGGCGTTAAAGAGGTAAGAAACTGAACCTTTTCACGTAAGCTAGCACGCTCCGCTTCTCTGGCTTTCACGAGGTCTAATTTAGAGGTAGCCTCTGCAAGAGATTGTTGTGCTTGGTTATATAAGGCCCACTCATTTCGCAACGTATTGAACTGCTCCATTACAGTTACAGCTTTATCACGGTCAATAACAAGAGCATCTCGGTGTGGCTCTCTATGTTTCAAAAGATCTCGTACATGTTCAATGGTTAGTACGGGTATGTCTTCGTCATGTAGAATAGATTGCAGCAATGCATTCTGTTTTGTTAGATTTTCTTCAATCCCTGCTTTTGCGTCATCATAAGCAGCTTTTAGAGCATCTTGTAATCTTCGGTACAACTCGGTTCTAAAGAGTATATGTAATAACTCCTCCCGTTCACTAGTAGATGCTACTAATAATTTTCTGAACTCCCCTTGCGGTAAAAGAACCACCTGTAAGAATTGATCCTTACGAAAGCCTATGATTCGTTGAACTGTATCGCGAATAGCCGCTGCAGAGGTAGCGATAACTTTCCACTCCCCATCTTTCATTTCGTAAACAGTAGCACTAGCATTCTGCTCACGCATACCTGTACCACGTTTCTTTGCAACCATTTGCTTTGGCAATCGTTCAACACGGTACTGAGCATCACCGATAGCAAAGGAAAAATCTACCCGCGTCATACGATCAGGTTCTGCAAAGTCACTGCGAATTGCATCTGTTTTACGCACCTCTCCACTAGGCTCACCATACAAGGCATACACCATGGCATCTAGTATAGATGTTTTACCTGCCCCCGTAGGACCAGAGATGAGGAACATAGAATGGTCTTGAAGCTCGTTAAAGTCCAAGGTAACCGAGTCGCGGTATGGACCAAAGGCTTCTATAGTTAAAGATATAGGCTTCATTTAGTCCTCCTTTAAAATTCGGTCCCATACAGAGTTGATGTATTGTTGTTCTCGCTCTGTTAATGGTTCTTTCCATACAGTTTCGGCAAATTGATTAAACAATTCACGCTCGTTTAACTCTTTAAATACAGCTTCATCCATATCTGCCATAGGCGTTGCTACACGACCAACTAAATCAATGGTCATACAGCGATGATACATTTGGCGCAATTTAGCCATCCCATCCATAATAGGCATCGTATCTAGCAAACAGGCTTGCACATAATCGTCCTTATGCTTAACTTGTAATTCCTTATTATTTAACAGGTCTTCAAAATAACCTTCTAAAATCACTACGTCACGTTTCGCCTCTACAGGAATGGTGCTAATATCTACGTTACCTTTTTTATCCATATTTATGATGGTAAAAGACTTCTTCTGCGTATGCTCATCAAAAGAATATTTTAAAGGCGATCCGCTATAGCGAATATAGTCTGCCCCCATCCGTTGCGGCCCATGCAAATGGCCGAGGGCTGTATAGTGAAAGTCCTTAAAGACTTGTGGACTTACTTGTTCACTACCACCGACAGACAATGTGCGCTCAGATCCACCTACTTCACCGCCCATTACAAAAGCATGACTAATGGCAATGCTGCGCATACCCTTTGGCACTTGTTTGTACAAGTAGTCACTCCAGGCCTGATACATTTGATCGTAATTATGTAAATTAAGTGAGGCTGGCTCTTGCTCCTCAGTCTCCACATAGGAGAACAGGGAGTCCTCGGTCATATCTATATCAACAGGTTTTGATACAGATGCACCCAAACCTAATGCATCACCTATACGACGCGGCTCGCTAAAGGGCATAGGGCAAATAGCGACCTTACCGTCAGCCCCTTCAAACTCAAATGGTTGTAATGCGTGATGAGGTGAACCCCAAATATGGATACCCGAACGACTTAACATAGAACGGCCCACCTCAAGTCGTTCAGCGCCATCGTGATTACCACTGACCACAAAGAGTGGTACCTTATAATCCATAGCGAGACGCGTAATGATGGAGTCCCACAGCTCAACGGCTTCAATTGGTGGCACTGCTCGGTCAAAAATATCCCCTGCTAGCAATATGCCATCTATTTTTTCATCTTTCAAAATAGAAAAGAACTGATTCTCCAACACATGAGCTTGGTCATCCGTTAAGTACTGACCATAAAAAATACGTCCTAAATGCCAATCAGCAGTATGTAAAAAACGCATTTCATCCCCCTTTCCAGCTCTCCCTATACTGTATGTAAAATAGCTATATAAACAATTATATAACTAAAACTACGCTTTTTCTTAATTATTGATTCTCTACGATAGAGCGCAACATAGCAATTTCTTTTGCATACCCATCAAGTTCGTTTGGCGTTTCTAAATAGAACGGCAAGTTCGTCAATTTAGGATGTGTCACAATACGAGCAATGGCGTCGATACCGATGTGACCTTCACCAATTTTTTCGTGCCGATCTTTATGAGCGCCCATCGGATTTTTAGAGTCATTCAAATGAATCGCTTTCAAACGGTCTAAACCTACAATGCGGTCAAACTCGTCGATAACACCATCGAGATTATTAACGATATCATAACCACCTTCGTGGATATGGCACGTATCAACGCACACGCCCATATACTCTTTTAGTTTTACACCGTCGATAATGCGTGCAATCTCTTCAAAGCGAGAACCAATTTCTGTGCCCTTACCAGCCATGACTTCCAATAGAACGGTCGTCTTCATGCCAGGGAACAAAATTTCGTTCAAACATTCTACGATATATTCGATACCTTGATCCACACCTTGCTTCACATGGCTGCCAGGGTGAAAGTTATACATTTGGCCCGGTAAATATTCCATGCGCTCCAAGTCTTCTTTCATGGATTGCTTAGCAAAAGCGCGCAAGTCTTCCTTTGCAGCACATGGATTATACGTATACGGTGCATGGGCTAACAAGGTACCAAAGTTATGCTCTTTCATATATGCACCAAGACTATTCATATCCTCTAAGTCGAGAGCCCTCATACCACCGCCGCGAGGATTACGGGTAAAGTATTGGAAGGTATTGCCACCAATTTTAGTAGCTTCCTTCCCCATATGTAAATAACCTTTGCTAATTGATAAATGACTGCCTATGACAAACATAATACTCCTTTATATTCATATAATTCTATAATTCTATACTTCTAAAATACTCAATTCTAATATCTATTCTATTACGCTTACATTTATTCCAAAAGCCTAATGAATATAAGACATATATAACTAATATAACCCCTACCGTGAAGAAGCCCTTCGCGACAGGGGTTATGTATTAATGGCTTTCTTTTTTAGCACACTCAGGGCATACACCTTCAAAGGTAATATGTTGACCTGTAATTTGATACTCGCTACCTTGATCAGCAATTGTTTTGATAGCTTGTAAATCAATGCCCATCATATCCTCTACCTTATTGCAACGGATGCAACGGATATGGGAATGAGCTTGTGTGTCCCAATCGTAATGAGCGCGCTCATCACCTACTTCTAAAATTTTTACAAGACCGATTTTTTCAAAAATCTCCATCGTCTTGTACACGGTTGCCAAGCTCATGCTTGGATGTTCAGGGCGCAACGTATGATACAACATTTCTGCTGTTGGATGATCATGATGACCACGCAAGGCATCATAAATCGCAATACGTTGTGGGGTCACTTTGAACCCTTGGCTACGCAGAATTTGTGCGATATCCATAATACTCTACTCTACCTTTCTCCACTTGGAAATCTATAAGGCATCGACCATTATCGGCCATTCACAAGAAATAATTATTATCTATTATAGCAGAATTCTCAACACTTATCAAGATAGATAGTATTAACTATTAAGTAATAAAAAATGTGGATTGCTCGAAAGCAATCCACATTCTATTAGTCTTTAAAGTAAGGCTTGAAACCTTCACCTTGATGACGAGGTTTTCTGTCACCACGTGGACGATCAGATCTACGATCATCTCTGCGGCGGTCATCACGACGTTCACCTCTACGATCATCGCGGCTGCGACGAGGACGATCATCACGACGACGATCACCGTCACGGCGGCGATCACCATCTCTACGACGGTCACCACGGCGGCGGTCACCACGACCACCTTCACGACGACGGCGTACGCGTAATGGTTTTTCTTCTGTAATATTTACAGGAGTTGTATCTGGTTCTTTTGTTAATAATTTAAGAGCTGCAGCCAACAATGTTACGGAGTCTGTATCGTTTAACAATTCCTCTGCACTAGATTTGAATGGCGCTAATGCTTCTAAATTATCTGTCATTTCAACGAGGCTTTCAATAGCCAAACGTTGTTGACCTTCAAGAACTTCACCTAAGGAAGGTGCACGACGGCGTGCAATTTTACGTTTTGTTAAACGCTCGATAGCATGTAAATGCTCCATTTCACGAGGGATAACGAACGTGAAAGCTTGACCAGCTTTACCAGCACGGCCTGTACGACCTACGCGGTGTGTGTAGCTTTCAGGATCTTGAGGCATATCATAGTTATATACGTGAGATACGCCAGAAATATCAAGACCACGAGCTGCCACATCAGTAGCCACGAGAATATCGATGGTACCTTCGCGGAATTGACGAATTACGCTGTCTCGTTTTTGTTGAGACAAATCGCCATGAATGCCTTCCGCCATGTAACCACGTTTCTTAAGACCTTCTGTTACTTCATCAACACGACGTTTTGTACGTGTGAAGATAATCGCAAGTTCAGGTGTTTGAATATCGAACAAACGGCAAAGAACATCGAATTTTTGACGGTCTTGCACTTCGATATAATATTGTTCAATTAAGTCCATCGTAACTTGAGTCGGTTTCATACGAATCAATGTTGGCTCTGTCAAATATGTTTCAGCTAATTGTTGGATAGCTTTAGGCATAGTTGCGGAGAACAACAATGTTTGATGGTCTTCTGGGATAGCACCCAAGATTTTATTGATATCATCAACAAAGCCCATGTTTAACATTTCGTCGGCTTCGTCCAATACCACAACTTTTACATGGTCAAAGTGGATAGAACCACGATCCATATGGTCCATCAATCGGCCTGGAGTGGCAACGATGATTTGTGGATTTTTTTTCAAGGCACGGAACTGACGATTAATATCTTGACCACCATAAATAGGTAGTGCAGTGATATTCGTGTATTGAGCCATTTTGTTAAGCTCTTCAGCTACTTGGATAGCTAATTCTCGTGTAGGGGATAAAATAACTACTTGAACGTGACGCTCATTCCCGTCTACGCGTTCCAATACAGGCAAGCCAAATGCTGCTGTCTTACCAGTACCTGTTTGAGCTTGACCAATCATGTCTTTACCGCTCATGGCAACTGGGATAGCTTCCTGTTGAATTGGCGTAGGCTCTTCAAAGCCCATATCGTT
>USAV01000064.1 GCA_900552715.1 uncultured Veillonella sp. | reverse complement strand
TTATGTACCATAAAGCCTGCCGCTTGTTGGTTCGCCATGATGGTTACATCAGAGATTTGCAAGCGTTTAGGTTGGTTAGTTACATACAATACTACATCGGCCACATCCTCTGGTTGAACAGCTTCAATGCCAGCGTACACAGATTTAGCTCGTTCCGCATCACCGTGGAAGCGTACTTCACTAAATGGAGTTTCTACGATGCCTGGTTGAATGGTGGTAACCTTAATATCTGTAGCTATGGTATCCATGCGAATCCCATCGCTTAATGTCTTTACCGCCGCCTTTGTAGCACAGTACACTGCGCCATTAGGATATGCATAAATGCCTGCAGTAGAGCCCATATTTACAATATGACCTTCATTTTTATCAATCATAAAAGGTAGTACCGCTTTTGTTACATATAAAAGGCCTTTCACATTGGTATCAATCATAGTCACCGCATCATCAACAGCACTATCTTGGAAAGGATCAAGCCCTTGTGCAAGCCCCGCATTATTTACGAGCACATCGACGCCACCAAAAGCCTCGATAGCAGCAGGAACCTTGCTTTCAACATCCTCGCGACTACGCACATCAAGAACTAACGTCTCAACACGCACGCCATATTCCTTAGACAAACGAGCCTGTACCTCGCCCAATAACTCAGCACGACGGCCAGAAATCAACACATTATCGCCATGCTTTGCATAAGCCTCAGCAATACAAAGACCAATACCAGACGTTGCACCAGTGACAAAAATATTACGAGCCATAAAAGCCTCCTCATCATCAATCCGTTCTATTCTAATAAATTCATTATACCATTATAAAAAACAAAAAACGCTACCCCACCACCTATAAACAACAAAAATAGTGTATACATAGGCTGAGGCACATAATATCTGAACTCTACCACAACTAGAAAACAAATAGGCTCCCTATTCGAAGCCGCCTTGGGCGCTACGCGTAGCATTCCGCCCGTCCTCAAATGACATATTGACGCATCTGAAAGGAAATCGTATAGAGATGAAAAAGGATTACCGTTCCGGAAGCGACTTAGCTCGCTTTAGAGCCTTCTACTATTCTCTAGAATGATATGCTGGCGCATCTGTATGTAAGACAAAAATATTTGAGCTCTACCACAGCTAGAAAGCAAATAGGGATACCTATTCGAAGCCGCCTTGGGCGCTACGCGTAGCATTCTCTCCTTTTCCCCTAAATGATATGTCGGCGCAGATAGGATTTAAAAGAATACATAAAGTGGCTTATGGATTTATGAATATGATAATAAAAAGAGGATACCCTTTCTGAAAACGACTTAGCGGCCCCGCATAGCGGGGTGGGTGGCTTTGGAGGCTTTCAGGAAGGGTATCCTCGGTCTATATTCTATTAAATATCTAACGCCACTTTATGCACATCTTTTATTTCAGATGCGCCAACATATCATTTAACACTTCCATGCAATCCCCCACGATGCCATAGTTAGCGTGTTGGAAGATTTCTGCGTTTGGATCGTTGTTAATAGCCACGATTGTGTCAGCACCGGAGATGCCGCTCACGTGTTGGATAGCGCCGGAGATACCGAATGCCAAGTATAGTTTAGGGCTTACAGTTTTACCTGTTTGACCTACTTGGTATGGCAATTCAATCCAGCCTTTTTCCACGAGTGGGCGTGTAGCACCTACAACGCCACCGATAGCATCGGCTAGTTCGTAAAGTTTATCAAAGTTTTCTTTAGAGCCCATGCCACGGCCACCGGCTACGATGATATCTGCTTCTTGGATATTGTAGCCATCTTTGCTGAACGGAATAAAGTCTAAACGCTTCATGCGAATGTCTTCAGGCTTGAGGTCGAATTGCTCAATTTGGATGCGACCCCAGCTATCTGCAATACGTTCAGGTTTTTTAAATACGTTAGGACGGACAGAACCCATTTGAGGACGATGGTTTGGAGAAATGATTTCCGCCAAAATATTGCCGCCCAAGGCAGGACGTGTCCATTCAACAAGGCCTTCATTGGTATCTACCGTCAAGATAGTACAGTCTGCAACAACGCCGTTTTGCATACGACCAGACATGCGAGGCGCCAAGTCACGGCCATTGTTAGTGGCACCAATTAAGAGGATATTAGGCTTATGATCTTCAAAGAAGTCTGTTAACACCTTAGTGTAGCCATCCGTTGTATAGTATTTCAAAAGGGGACTTTCAAAAACGTGAACAATATCAGCACCATGTGCTACCAGCTCCTCTGCTTCGGTTTGCACATTCTCACCAAGGAGCATAACTTGAACGAGCTGGCCCAATTCCTTAGCAATGCGGCGAGCTTGACCGATTAGTTCATACGTAACCGGATGTACCACGTCATCGATGGTATCGGCTACAACAAAGACGTCTCTATATTCATCAAAATTTGTTACGGCCATTACCGGTCACCTCCTTTAGAACCTTCAGTACCTTTAGCGGCAGCTACCGCCTTAAACTCACTAGGGGACACGCTTTCAACAGATGCAGCCCGTTGCACTGGGTCTTTTACATCTACGCCCTCATCATTATCCTCAACTACCTCAACTGGTGCATCATTTGGCACCAATAGATGAGCAAATTTTTCAGGCTTAATATGATAAGCCAATTCAAGAACCTTTTTAGCCCCTTCCTCGATGGATGGCAACATTTCTACCTTGCCACGAAGAGGTGGTTGGTATACCTTGCGCACCCGCGTAGGAGAGCCGTTAAGACCGATACGACTTTCATCAATATGCGGCATATCTCGCAATGTAATATGATTAATGGTATAACGTTTTGCATAAATAGAGCTCCAAAGGCCTGGTTGGCGTGGCTCGTTGAGTTCAGCTGTAGCTGTTACAAGCAATGGCAACGGAACCTCTACGATTTCATAGCCATTTTCATGTTGTCGTTTCACAACTGCTTTTCGGGCACCTTGATCAACGGATAGTTCACAGGCATAGGTAGCTTGTGCCATACCGAGTTCCTCTGCAATTTGAGGACCTACTTGTGCCGTATCGCCATCGATAGCCTGCTTACCGCAGAAGATAATTTGGAATTGACGGTTCATAGTCCGTTGAATATGACGGATGGCAGACGCAATGGTATAGCTAGTAGCCAATGTATCGGCACCACCGAACGCGCGGTCTGTAACGAGTACTGCATCATCGGCGCCGAGGGACAAACACTGGCGAAGCGCTTCTTCAGCCTGTGGAGGGCCCATGGATAAAACGGTTACACGACTACCTTCATATTGGTCTTTCACCGTAAGAGCCGCCTCTAACGCATGCATATCGTCAGGGTTTACAATGCTAGGCAAGCCTGTGCGGATGAGATTATTTGTTTCCGGATCCAGCTTAATCTCAGATGTATCTGGAACCTGTTTGATACATACTAATAACTCCATACACTCACCCCTGTCTAAATTCTACGCCCTTAGCGTTATGCGGATATTTCCATGTTTTTACGATTGTTTCGCCACAAAGAACACGGCATGTACCGCACTCTAAGCAACCAGCAAAATCAAAGGCTAAATCGCCATTCTCTTGTAATGTATATAGACCGGCAGGACAGCCGTTTACGAGTTTCATTTTCTCTTCAAGGCTAAAACCAGCGCCATCCACAAGGATATGAGGAGACGTTTCATCTACATAATATTTATTGGTGCCCAAACGCTCTTCTAATTTCATAGGGAACGCACCCCTTTCCAAGCATCACGAATCAAGGTAAATAGGCCAATGTCTCCGACACGGCGCATAATTTTTTTCATCATTGGCACTGCGCCATCACCGTTTACAGTGAATACGTCGCGCATCAAATTGTTAACAAATGCTGGGTACTCATTGAAAATGCGTGGATGTGTAGCAAGGAATTTAGGCATATTCTTGTATCTCTTCAAATCTTTCAGCAACCAAGAAGCCTTGATTTGACGTTCATACAACTTAGCCACACGGTCCATATTTTCGTCGCGCAAGGCTACGTTAACCGCATCTGCTGCACACATACCGGACTCGATGGCAAGGTCCATACCACGAATAGTATAGCCAAGATTCATACACATACGCGCCGCATCACCAACGATAACATACCCATTACCGCCCAACTTAGGCATAGATTTATAGCCACCTTCTGGTACGAGATGGGCACTATGCTCTTTCAATTGGCCATTTTTCAATAATGGTGCAATTCTTGGATGGCTTGTGAAAGCTGACAGCATATCGTCTACAGAACGATCGGCTTTACCGATGTCTTCAAGGCCTACAACCATACCCACGGAAAGGCTATCTTTATTTGTATAAATAAAACCACCGCCTAATAAGCCAGAGGTCATATCGCCTAAAGTTAGCCATGCCATACCGTCATCACCAGACAGCATGAGGCGATTTTCAAGATCTTCTTTCTTAAGTTTATATACCTCTTTTACACCTACTGCCATTGTACTTGGATCTGTAGGAGCTGTGAGGCCAGTCTTTTCCAATAATAATGTATTGGAGCCTTCTGCGATGATAACGAGCTTTGCATATACTTCATCATCATGGCAACGAACACCCACAACGCGTTGTTTCTTGCCTTCGCCTTCAGTGATGAGATCTGTTACTTGTACGTTGGATACGAGAAGAGCACCTTTTTTCTCAGCCTCTTCAGCGAGCCATTTATCAAATTTAGCGCGCAATACTACGTAGGATTCCTCGTTCGGTTGTCCATCTTCGTAGCTGTATTCAATCGTCGTCATTTCATTGCCAGCGCCAATAGAAATGCGTTCTTTTGTCACCTTACGTTCCAATGGGGCACGGTCTCTAAAGTCCGGTACTAACCGTTCTAAGGAATGCGTATAGATACGTCCACCCATCATATTTTTAGCGCCTGGTGCGGTACCACGTTCAATGAGTAAAACCTTTACCCGTTGCTCCGCAAGGCGTAACGCCGCCGCAGAGCCTGCTGGGCCTGCACCAACAACGATAACGTCAAATGTTTCATTGCGATCAATTGCCATATACTCAGCTCCTTTAAATCAAAGCTTAGACTTACATAAGTTCATATAGTATATATATTTCTCTATTAAGAACCAAAATACCTTTAAAAATTACCACAAAAAAATGAATATATTCTATATTTTTTGACATTGTCCTATAAATAGCTCTATAGGATGTATATATACTCATTATGTGCTTATACTAATGCATGCTATTCATTGCCAATAGGTGCAACAAAATTCATCAATTCGTGAAATTTATAAGTTTATCTAGCTTTCACAGTGAAAGTAGCGTATGATAAAAGTAGGAAAAACCCTATACGGAGCAACACGCGTATAATACGACCGCATAATGCAAGACCACGGTCAAGGTTAGGCACTCATTATTTTGGAATTACCAGAGGAGGCCATATGGACCCGTTAAGAATCTTGAAAGCATTATCAAATCCACATCGGTTAGATATTATATTGTGGCTAAAGCACCCAGAGAAAGAATTCGGTGTACAAGTACACACTAAAACTCTTATCGATTTCCCTAACAGTGTAAGCGTTAAGAGTATTCAAAAGCGCTGTGGTGTATCTCAATCTTCCATCTCTACATTTATGAGTATCTTAGAAAATGCGGAGCTCGTAGAGTCTCGTAAGATTGACCAATATACCTATTTCCGTCGTAACGAAAAGGTAATCCGTGAGTTCGGCGAATGGTATAACAAAGAGGTATCCATCCAATCGGACGATATCGATAAATTATTAGAAACGGTAAACTTAGAAGATACTTCGTATCCTACGACAGAATTAACAGAGGAAACTTCTGTGCTTGGCGAGCAACTCGCTGCCGAAATCAATACTAAGGGATCCGATCATGATGAAAACAGGAAATAAAATACTCCCTTACTCACCATACTTAGGGATAAAAGGAAAAGAGCTATAATACATGCGATTATAGCTCTTTTTGTTTTTTATGATTCAATATATTTTTAAATTTCACCGATTATAGTAAATATGACGAACCTCCATTACATCTTCAATTACTACATAAAAGATATAAAAGTTACGTACTATAATTTTATAATATGGATACTCACGTTGTTTCTTACTCGGATATACGGCAAAAGATTCTGGACAACTTAATCTTGTGTATATAGCAGCCTCAATATCTGTAATTAGTTGATGAGCGGCTTCTCTATTATGCAGAACATAAGTTATATAATCAACAATATGATTAAGCTCCTCTTCAAATAATGGTAAAATCGTAAGTTTATATTTCCGCTCCATCGATTCTCTCCCTTACGCGACGAAATACATCGGCACCAGAGTATCGAATTTTACTTTCTTTTGCTGCAGAATCAGCTTCATCCAAGGCGTACTCAATAGGATCTGTTAATGCTGAATATTGTTCAATACTCATTAACACCATAGTTCCATATCCATTCTTAGTTAAAAATACAGGCGAATTTGTTGTAATAACGGTTTCTTCAACTTCAGGAAATTTATTACGCAAGTCTGATACAGGTCTAATATTAATCAATATATACACCTCCTTATATCATAATTCTATCATTATTTTATTAATTTTACTAACAATATTATGGCAATCAATAGTTCAACTAAAAATGCCCTCCAACAGGAGGGCATCTATTATATTAGAATTATACTTCTTCTATCGTTGTGCTTCATAGGCTCTGAATAGTTTAGATAATAGTTCAGGTGCCAAGCGCAATAGATCTGGGTTTTCACAGAAGGATACGCGCAATTGTGTTCTGCCTGGGTTATCTTCACCTTTTTTACCGCTATAGAAACCATTGAGTGGAGCCATGAGGAGTGTGTATTCTTTGCCATCATCAAGGCTTACTGCACCGTGTTCAGCACACCAAGAGGCAAATTCTACACCATCAAAGCCAGGTTTTGCTACCTTCCGTACGTCAATAACAAAGTAAATGGACGCTTCTGGACGAGATACGATGAAATCAGGTTCGACTGCTTTGAAACCTTCGTGAAGTTCAAAGATCATCTTACGGTAGTAATCACGTTGTTGTTCATACCAGTTATGAAGCTCTGCATAGCTTTCATGAGCCAAAGCACCAAAGATATATTGACCTAATGTATTAGCACTAAGGTTCGCTGTATATTCGGCTACCGATTTTTCATAGCATAATTTGTTATCCGTAATGATGGCACCAATGCGTAGGCCACAAGCGTTCCATACCTTACTAGCTGTTTCAAGGCTGATACGACGGCCTTCAATGCCAGGCACATCCTTATCAGTTAACGCCCAGATACTAGATGTTTCTTTACCTTTTTCGTAAGCCAATTCGCGATAGGCTTCGTCAGAGATAATCCACAAATTATGTTTAACACATAATTTTGTATATTCGATCAATGTTTCTTTACTGAATAATTGACCTGTAGGGTTATCGTAAGGAATGATGAGCAACGCACCTGGTTTTGTATCAATGATACGTTGTTCTACGGTTTCAACAGATGGCAATTCAAATTCGCCGTTTTCATTAAGTTCACGCTCAACAGTAACTGTTTTACGACCGATACGAAGACCTACCGCATCATAGTTTGTATAAGATGGGTTGAACATTAAAAGAGGGCGTTCCTCTTCGCCAGCACCACCACATACGCCAAGCATGATGATTTCCATCGCCATGGATGCACCGTCTGTTACAAGTACATTAAGTCCTGTTGTATCAAAGCCTTGGCTGCGTAAAATATGAAGGAATGCTTCGCGGCATTCATCGGTACCTGTCGTTGGTACATACGGTACAATGCCTGTATGGAACGGGCTATCCACACCGCCCAAATCGAACAACCGACGCTGCATGGCGGGATGCATAGGACGCATTACATTACCAATAGAACCATTCACCAAAATTGGTGGGTTCTTACGTTCCAAGAATTTAATTTGTCCTAGGCGAATGCCAGATGGCTTTCGAGCCATCATATACGGCGACAATTCTGGTTGTTTCATTGAGATCCAACTCCTCTAAAAAAGAAACTGCCTCAACATGGAGGCTATATTAACTGTAAAAGTAACAAAACTACTACATACAGCCGCAGTTCTATTCTTTACAAAGATAAAGTACTAATATATTGATATATATAGATACCTAATATTATAGTGCTTTTACTATAGAAAATCTATAGTTTTATAATACAGACTTATGTTCTTATCGCTCATATACCATTTGTGTCATAAAGTAAATGCCTCGTCCAATGTGATAAGTTTTAGCCAGTATTGATTCATAAGCGCCCTCTCTCATCTGCAACTTACGATTTAAAGAATGTTTATATTAAGTATACAGTAGAAAATATATTACGTATATAAAGAAAAGACCGAGCCCATCTGAGCTCGGTCTTTTATGCTACATCAACAATTAAATCATCAAATTATCTGTCGATTGTTTTACGTCCATGATCGTTTGTGTTCGTATTCTTTGTAGCTTTAGCTGTATGTTTTGTTGTAGAAGCCTTAGTCACAGGTTTTACTTCTTTACCTTTAGCCGGTTTAGCTTTTTCTGCTTTCACAGGTTTAGCCTTTTCTTGTTTTACCTTTTTAGGTTTCTCTTGTTTCACTTTCACAGGATTTTTAGTATTAACTGCCGCACCTGCTGGTTTAACAAAGGCATTATTAAGGTTTGTCGCCACTTGTAGTGCTACGTCAGAGCTTGGCGTAGATACGATGGATTGTCCAGCCACAGTTACAGTGCCACCACTGTAGGATGCAGAACCTGGTGTAATTTGGTTGTTATGGTACAACCGTGCCAATTTACCAGCCATGTAATACGCCCGTTCTTCCCCTGTATAGCGGCCACTGCCTGCTGGGCTATAGATATTATCGCCATTGACGTAAACGGCGCCATTAGACACGTTTACGTGATTTCCAGAGTATGTGTACATGCGGGAAATATTGTTATTTACACGATCAGACAACTTAGGATGGTTGTTTGGTGCCACTACTTGTGAAAGTCCTTCACGATAGTGCTCCCCAACCTTGTTACGTAGAACCGCCATAGAACCAGCTGCACCGCCCACATTATATGGAGATTCACTTAAAATCTTGAAGCCTAGTTCATCGGCTGCTTTTTCTTGGCTCATTGTAAATACTTGATTAGACAAATAGTTACCAGCTACGTTAGATAATAACGCCGCCCCTTCGCTACCACCAGCTGCAATACCTACAGCTGTAGACAGGCCAATTTGCTTTCTAGCGCCATTGATAATATCTTTATGCTCACCATGAGCAATTTCATGGGCCATTACATAAGCCAATTGATCATCATCAAGGGTATCCAAAGCACCTTTATTAACAGACATAACGCGACCAAGCGTTGCAAAGGCATTAAACTCTGTATCAGGGTTTGCATAGACAACGTAAGAACGTTTTACGCTAGGAGATGCCTCTAAGGTTTTCAGGATGCGTTGTACGCGTGCTTGCGCTGCACTATCGTTTAAGTAACCAGTTTTCTCCTTAGTACGAGCTAAGCTTTCTTGTTGGCCTTGTTCGGAGTTATCCATTTTATTTAATGCAGTAGATACATACGCCATGGCAACAGCGCCACCAGCCAATGTTTGTACTGCACTAGATGCAGCATTCACAGGTGCTGTTTGCATAATAGCAGGCGCCATAGTCGCTGCCATAGCTACAGATAACGTAGCTGCTGTAAGTTTCTTGTTCATTCTCTCAACCTCTCGAATTGATTAACCATATAGTAATAAAACAAATTATCACACTAGATTTACACACTATGTATATAGTATCTCTTCATGGTAAATATAGAATGAATAATGGAACAATCATTCATCTGTCATTACTGTCTATTGATTCATCGTTACGATTATTGATCTGATGTTACTGGTTTAGCTGAAAGTACTACCGCTTCTTTACCATCTTTAGAAACAGCCCCACCATGGGTATAGCCTACTACATCAAATCCCGCCTCTGCACACTGCTCTGCGATGCTTTCATAATTTTCATTCTTACCACGCGTACAGGTAGAAAGATGAACCGTAGTAACACCTTTTTTCTTAAAAGACTCGATTTTCTTAGCTAGATCGCCTCCACTGTGCGTGAAACCGACCAACTCAATATCCTCATCTGCATAACGCTCAAAGGAATCCGCTTTATTCATAAATGCTTTTAAACAACCGCCACAAGAACAACGCTGCATTGTATCCTCATTGACGAGAACTGCAATTTTTTTAGACATAAGACCTCCTATAAAGTATAGTTTGAATTTTAGTATAACATATGTATTGAGAAATGATGTATCTTAAAGCACATAAGTGAATATAAGATATATAACTATATATGTATTATCAATAAACATGATATAACTTGAAATTCCAGTTGAATGCTCTTAAAAGATAGGCAAATCAACATGAACTTGAATAGTAATTACAAAGGTGTTAAATCATCCCCATTAATTCTTTAAGCTACCAAAAACCATTCACGTATCTTTATAGTAAAGATAAGAATTTAGAGTATATAAAACTATTTAAAATTGAAGCTTGATAGCATATATGCTATCATTAAAGAAAGAAGGATTGGAATGGAGAAACCTAAGTTTATATCTTATACTAGGCCAAATGGTCATAACGAGTTTGAAGAGTTTTATAACTCACTCCCTACTAAAGATAGAAATAAGTTACGTGCCACTATTGATATGATTGAAAAAGCAGGCATACAGCCAGCAATACAACTTGAATGGATAAAAAAATTGGATTCTGAAATATACGAGATACGATCAAAAATATCTTCGAACATTCAAAGAGCCTTATATTTTCACATTAGAAATAATCAATATATAATTACACATGGATTTACTAAGAAAACCCAAAAAACACCGACGAAAGAAATAATAAAAGCTAAACAGATAAAACAAGAATTTGAGGAGGAATATTATGCCACTAAAAACTTTAGATAAGATATTTGAAAAAGATATAAATAATCCAGCCTTAACAGAAAGCTATTTAGAAGAGAAAGCTAAATTAGAAAATGCATTAGCCGTTCTAAAAGCACGAGAAGCTGCAGGACTAACACAACGTGATTTAGCGAAAAAATCTGGAGTTCCACAATCTACAATTGCACGTATTGAAAAAGGTGCCAATACGAGTTTAAGCACTATGTGTAAAATTGCATTTGCTTTGGATAAACAAGTAAAGATTAGTCTAGTATAAAAAGAACCCCTATAAGCTGGTTACTTTGGCTTATAGGGATTTTATGTGTTTCTGAATGGATCTAGACATAATTTTAATTACAAATTTGTAAAGTGACTCAACTAGTTTACGGTTCATTGGCTCAGTATATCTACATAAAATCATTAATTTACATGTATTTGGACTTACTCATCGGCTTTACGGTTCGATAACATTGGCACGTTGTGCCGCGTTACCGTATGGATATAGTTTGCCTCCTACCACCAGCCGTAGGATGCTTAATCAGCGAGTTCTTATGTACGGTTCTTAGCTCCAGGATACTGGGTGTTCGTCGCTGTGGATGGACTTATGTAGCTGCGCTACATGTCCATCTTACGCTCCGAACTAAGCGATGCAGTGAATCTGTCGTCGCTTCGCTTCTCCATCTTCTACTGCCCTGCTCACCAGGTCCCCTGGGAGGATAGGAAGCCATATACAAAAAAAAGACACACCCTCAGGTGTGCCTTTAAGCAATCAGCGGCTTCCTATCCTCCCAGGCCGTCTCCAGCCAAGTACTTTCGGCGTTTATGAGCTTAACTACTGTGTTCGAGATGGGAACAGGTGGATCCTCATAGCCATCGCCACTGAATCTGTCAGAGTTTGTACTCTGAAAACCACATAGAAGTTATATATATTTGTTGCACATTCTGCTTAATGTTTTTGTTTAAGTAAAGCCCTCGATCTATTAGTACCAGTCAGCTCCAAACCTCACGGCTCTTCCACACCTGGCCTATCAACCAT
>USAV01000063.1 GCA_900552715.1 uncultured Veillonella sp. | reverse complement strand
GCCTCCTTAATCATTTATATAATACCCTATTATTATACCATTATTTCATGTACGAATGGGCTAATTATGGTATGATTAAGAGTATAGATTTTCTTACGAGGAAGGAGGCACATGATGAATAAACCACTACGATTTAACATCGCACTAGGGCGCACAAAGCCTGTTAATATTCGCAACGAAGAAGTGCGCTGCCCCTTCTGTGATCGTTCAAAATTAACGGATATCCTAGATACATCGGGTCATATCATTTGGCTCATGAACAAATATCCTGTATTAGATAAAACATGGCCAACGGTTATTATTGAAACGGAAACAGACGAAGGCGAATTTTCTACATTGCCTGCCGATGAAGCGGCTCGTATTCTCCAATTTGGCCTTGATAAATGGCGTGAAACACGAGAACGTAAAGAGTTCAAATCCGTACTGTTCTTTAAGAACCATGGTTATATGTCCGGTGGTTCCATTCGTCATCCTCACAGCCAAATCATAGGCCTTGAAGATTACGATTACCACGAAGATATTACGGCTCAAAATATGGAAGGCTGGCTCCTACACGAGGATCAAGATTTACGCATCACTTTGTCCACACAGCCTATCATTGGCTTCTTCGAGTACAATATACGCTTTAAACCTGATGCACCTGTGCGCTCCGTAGCGCTAAGATTACAGCAAGTATTGCGGTATGTATTGCGCAGCATCGCCAATTACAGCCAGTCCTATAACTATTTTGTATATAATCTTGAAGACGGCTACGACTATATCAAGGTAGTAGCCCGTTATGTCACAACACCACTTTACGTGGGTTACAAAATTCCTCAAACTTGCGACGAGGAACGAGCTGCAAAAATTATTCAAGACATTGCGCCGTACTTCCACGCCTCTAAATAGTTTAATATACAAATTGTATCTAAATAATTTTGATGATATATTTGAAAGGATGTTTATGAAAGTATTTGCCATCGGCGACCTCCATCTATCTGGCAATCCTCCTACAAAGCCGATGGATATTTTTGGTCCTCACTGGGATAATCACTGGAGCCGCATCAAAGAAGATTGGGTGGCCCGTGTGACAGATGATGACATCGTCTTTCTCGTAGGTGACATGAGTTGGGCCCTTCGCCTTGATGAAGCGGCTTGCGATTTACAAGAGATTGCATCCATGCCCGGCAAAAAGTATATGATTCGCGGTAACCACGACTACTGGTGGGCCTCCGCTAACAAGATGAGAAATCTCATGGGTGATGCTATCACCTTTTTACAAGGCCATGGTACAGCAGAACTCATTCAAACAGAAGAAGGCCCTCACATTATTGCCTTTGGTGGAACACGGGCCTACCTCTGCCCTGGAGACTCCCATTTCACACCAGAAACAGACCAATCCATTTACGATAGAGAACTGATGCGTACTGAATCAGCGCTACAAGAAATGGATGCAGCTGTGAAAACACTAATAGAAGAAATCACAGCTGAAACTAAAGAGGATACAACAGGTTCTGAAAGGACAGAGCCATTAACAATAGACATACACAACACACCAGTAACAAAACTGTTATTGTTGCACTACCCTCCGTTCAATGAATCCAATGCTCCTTCAGGCTTTACAGCACTCATGGAGACATACAATGTAGATACTTGTATCTTTGGACATTTACACGATCAAATATCCTTTAAGCGCATTCCAAAGGAATTTGGTTCTACTAAATTAGAGCTAGTGTCTGCAGATTACCTAGACTTTAGACTGAAAGAAATTATGTAAGGAGAGACCATGAGTCGCATTCATAAAGAACATTTACAAGCAGGATATATCTTTGGTGATACTATCAACCAAGAATATGTTTACTTGCCCTCTGGTGAGGTAGGCACTGACCATCCTTTGGCTGTCCTCGAAACACCGACAAAGCGTGAGGATATCACATTGGACGAAGCGGTCCACATGATTGACACATTAACACTAAAACGTTGTAGCCATCCAACACTAGGGAAAAAATCATTTTAATAACAAATAGATTATAAAAGCACATTAATAACAAGAAGCGGATAGATATGAAATCTATCCGCTTTTTGTATTGGCTTATACATTTTTTAGATGTTCAATAAAAGGATTAGCCTAAGAATCCACCATGTCCCATGCGAATGCAGTCTTCTTTAGTAATTTCATCATTTGCTACGAGGCGTGGCAAGATTTCATCAAATGCCGTTGGTTTGCTAAATAATACGCCACCTGGAACGCCAAGAATCGGTGTACCATCAGCACAGTAAGCAATACAAACCATAGAACCTGGCAACACAGGTAATCCGTATGTCACTACACGATCTGCATAACGTTTAATGGCACCTGGTGTTAAATCGTCAGGGTCAACGCTCATGCCGCCGGTACAAAAAATGATATCAGCACCAGCTGCTTTTACCTTGTCGATAGCCGCCACAATATCGTCTGTATTATCCGTTACGATTTCATGGGCTACTTTATTTACACCAAACTCTGCACAACGTTCTTCAATGATTGGGGTGAAAGCATCTTTAATACGGCCTTCAAATACTTCGGAACCTGTAGTAACAATGCCCATTGTTTTACGTACGAATGGTTTTACATTAAGTAAAGGCTTGCCATTAGCAATTTTCTTTGCATCCTCCACTTGTTGTTCCTCTAATAACAATGGAATACAACGCATGCCCGCTAATTTATCGCCTACTTTCACCGGTGTATTATTAAATCTCGTTACGATAGTAAGCTCGCCAATACTATTAATAGCATGTAAGCGATCTACATCAACTTTAAAGAGACCGTCTACGTCTGCAATAGCTTCGATTTTACCTTGCGCCATAGGTCCATCGTGCATATTTTCGCCACCTGCCATATTGTACAAAGCACGTGCCACGTCCTCTTCGTGCAAGAATCCTTCATCCTCAGGTTCCATCACAAAGATATGCTCTTTACCAAGGTCTAGTAATTTCGGAATATCCTCTTCCGTAATAACATGGCCACGACGGAACGGCGTATCTTTCACCTCGCCTATGACAATGCGTACTAAATCATGTATTAATGCATGCCCTACGGCATCTTGTGTTCTAATGGATTTCATAATATCTCCCTTTATAATCTAGAATTCTGTGTAATGTATTAGACCAAAAATTATATTTAACCTTTAAATTCTGAATTCTATACAATGTATGTTATAACAACAAAATGTACCTAATCCTATTCTGAATTTCTTGCAAATTAGTTTATAAATATCTTCCGAATAAGACCTAAATAGTCTTATGTATTAATCATATAAAAATAGCTTTATATATGCTGTAACTCAAGTCACCTTATTCGGTAAGATCAGATTGCACCGAGTATACGCGCAAGTAGTACACCAATCCAGCAAAGGATTAAGCCCCCTACAACTTGTACAAAGCCATAGAATAAAGCTTGTACATAGGACTCAGCCATCATGAGTTGCAGCATTTCAAAGGCAAAGGTTGAAAATGTTGTAAATGCACCGAGTCCACCAACAACGAGGAAGAATCTCGCCAACTGCGATAAATCTGGCTTTTGCATATATAGACCTAGTACAAGGCCAATAATGAGGCAACCAATGAGGTTTACTACAACCGTTCCATATGGAAAGGAACTCACCTTTGTCATAACCCATTCGCCAAGCGCCATGCGACACAATGCACCAACTGCGCCACCAATGGCAACTGCAATGTATTTTTCCATATTGCCTCCTATACTTACAGTAGTATCCTACGATTTTCACAATCCGTGTAATTATCTGAAATAACCGATAAATATCTAGTTTTCTATATTAGTCAACGACCAACATTCTCAGTATACTATATTTAGAGAGCAGGGAAAAGAAAGGAATCCCTATGAAACCTGCAACAACACCGTTAACTGAGCTGCGAATAAATACCTACGAAGACCCATTTTTACAACATCAATATGTGTGTTTAGGTCATAAAATTGCCCATATTCGTATATCTCTAAATATGTCCCAACACGAGCTAGCACGCCACATTGGGATTAGTCGCAGTTATTTGAGCAAGCTAGAGTGTGGCACAGGCATATCCGGCATGTCTTTAGAAATTTTATTTAAAATCGCTGAAGCATTCCAAATTGATGTAGCTCAGCTTGTAAGGTTGCGTATCATAGATTATAAAAGTTGCAATGCTCATCTTACGTCACACTATAAACGATTAGAATTTCTAAGTCATACGAGGAACAGCGCCCTAACTAAAGTTAAGCCAAAGCTAAGTTAAGTTAAGTTAAGCTAATCAAATACAGTATTAACACTCGTACAGAAAAAGCCCCGCCAACGGCGGAGCCTTTCATAAAGCATGCCAACAATAGGCATTATACTTCATTAAGTTTTTTGTGTTGCACTTCAGCATTTGCTTTTTTGAAGATAAATGCATTATTAATATGCTGACGCATAGCAGTTTCTGCGGCCACTTCATCATGACGCTCAATAGCATCTACGATATGATCATGTTCATCGTCGCAATCATGGGTACGCACTGCATTAAAAGAGCTAATGTACATATCGCGGTTAACGCGTTCACGGAAGCTCGCTAAGTATTCTACAACGCGTTCATTACCAGAATAATGAGCAATCATAGTATGGAAACGACTGTTTACTTCAACGCGTTCTGTAGCTTCTTCAATTTCATGCATTTCTTTGCAAATTTCACGCAACTCTTTAATTTGTTCATCTGTCGCATGACGGGCACAAAGTCTCGCACCAAGGCCTTCCATTACTTCACGCACTTGATACAATGCAATGATTTCCTCAGGAGTATCCGCCTTTACAGTAACACCCTTCCAAGGAACAATAACTACGAGATTATCTTTAGCCAATTTACGGAATGCTTCGCGAACAGGTGTAGCACTCACTTGCAATTGTTCTGCAATTTTTACTTCGTTAAGCTTTTCTTGTGGCATCAATTCGCCTGTTAAGATAGCTGTTTTTAATGTTAAATAAACTTGTTCACTAAGCGGTAATCTTTCAATAGAGTCCACAGCGGACAATTTGTATTTATCTTTAGAATCTTGTCGTCCCATTAATATCCCCTAATCTTATATCCCCTAATCTTATATCCCGTCAAATCATTCGTACTTTCAAAGAACGGCTAAAATGAGTATAATATATTGTACGATATATTTTGTATTTTGAATAAATATGTTATATGTGATTTAGTACATATAGTATAATTATAGAGCTCACATCTAAGACTGTCAATTTAACGATAGATAATAGCTATATCTCATTTTTGAAAGTAAGGAAGTTGTACCATGAGCCGTTGTTTAGTTATCATAAATCCTGTATCAGGTGGCGGTGCGGCACGTCGCTATGCCCTCGATTTACAATGGAAATTGAGCACCTTGTTTGAAACGATTGAGGTCAAATTCACTACTGGTGAAGGCGATGCTACACGTTTCGCAAAAGATGCTTGCGAACGCGGATTCGATGCTGTATTCTGCATGGGCGGTGACGGCACCGTAAATGAAACCGTTAACGGTATTGCCCAAGGTGGCTTTAAATCTACCTTTGGTTTCATTCCTGTTGGTACTGTAAACGATATGTCTCGTGCCCTTGGTATTCATCAGAATCCAACACAGGCGATCAAACGTATTGATATCAATCAAACACGTACCATTGATATCGGTCGTTGTAACAACAAATATTTCTGCAATAATATCGCAGCCGGTGTTATTCCAAAGGTAATCGAAGAGGTTACCCCAAAGGAAAAGAGCATCTTGGGCCCTCTAGCCTACTTCTTACGCGCAGGGCAAGCCTTATTTACAACAAAGGACTACACATACCGCATCAAAACAGAGAATGATGATTTTATCTGTAAATCCCCACTCGTTCTTGCATTGCTCACCAATGTAGTATCTAGCTTTGAACGCTTCATGCCGGAAGCATCTGTAGATGATGGTTATATGCGCATCATAATATTCAAGGAATACTTCATCCTCGATATACTCAGCGTATTGCCACTTATCATTAGTGGTGCCATCTACAACTCCCGTTATACAACAACTCTAACTGTGAAAAAGGCTCATATTGAGCTATTATCTAATATCGGTGATTTACCTACTAATATGGATGGCGACCAAGGCCCATCCATGCCAGTAGATATCGAAGTATTGCCACGGGTTCTAAAAGTATTTGCCCCAGCAAAACACAAAAAGAAAAAGGCTTTGAATTTGCCTATACTACCACATATCTAATAAATTGTAGAGAAATCTACAGGACAAAACTATATAACAATCTATAACATAAAAGCTCTCTATTCAAGAATAGAGAGCTTTTTTATGTTCATTACCTTATAGGAAATACCTACCTAGTCCCTGCATATTTCTCATGCATAGCACTAAGTTAAGCATATACTTACAAGGCTAGTCTATGCTGATAGCATCATGCAAACGGAAGCTATAGATATAACATGCTTTCACAGGCATCCCTGTCAATCGCTGCAAGGCCTCTTTATAGAGATCCATTTGTATTTTATAACGCTTGATGAGGTCTTCCCCAGATTTGACGCGGTCCGTCTTGTAATCTACAAGAACCCACTCACCATCTTCTTCAAAGGCAGTATCGATAATACCTTGGAGGAATAGATTTTCGCCGTCCTCTAAGGTATCATATACGCGTTTCCCTTCAAAAAGCATACTAAACGGCATTTCACGTTCTATGCACTTCGCATTGATAAGACGCTTCCCAAGATCAGAACTAAAGAATTTATATAGACTTGTATCACTCAATAGATTTCGTTCTTCCTCTGTGAAAGTCCCTTTCGTTACAAGTCCATCAAGCTCTTTCGTTAAAGAAGCTTGAGTATACTGCGCAAGAGGTAACCATTGCATGGCCTCATGCATCAAGGTACCCCATTGAGCCCCCGTCAACACATCCTCTTCGGACTGCAGTGCTTGCGGCTTGCGGCCGAATACGGAATTAGCTAAATCATCAGCATTACGAATATCTAACTTAATGGCTTGACCTAAGATTGCATCTGAAACAGCTCGTTTAGCGCCTGTATCGACCGTTACAATTGGTTCGTTTAGGGTATCAATAGTGCCTGCTTCAAGTTCTCGTTCTTGGAATCGTCGTTTCAATTCACTGACGGAAATCTTAGCCGTGCGCCGCGTAGCGTCGCTGTACGGATAGCTATAGTTGAACCGGTCTTCGATTTCCTGTGGCAATTCTACAGCATTAACTGCTTTCAACTCGCGTACCTTATTGATAGTAGTTTCATCGATATCTGCTTTATAATCGAGGTCACCGTAGAGAGAGCCATCGTGGACTTCGACCTTGATGCGACATTTTTTATCTGGTAAGTCAAAATAGGTCGGTCCTTCGTACTCAATGGCTACGCGCAATGGGTTACCACCGTCCAAATGACGAGCAAAGCCCATAATGAGCCAATCCAAGTACGTATTGGCTTGGGTGATAATATCCGTCGGCAATTGTTGACCTTCTACTGACGCTGTATTTTTAATGAGTTCACCTAAGGTACTCAACTTACCTTTAGCATTTTTAAAGCCTTTAAAATGACCTGTCATAATCAGCTTATCTCGTGCCCGTGTTAAGGCTACGTATAGAATCCGTTCTTCCTCTGCTTTGAGGGCCGCTTCCTTTACATCTTTTACATAGAACCACGGCATAGTTGGGAAGGATACCCGAATATCTGGGAAATATCCCTTAAGACCAAGTCCTGCGTTTTTATCGATGAGTAGCTCTGAACGAAGGTCCATCATGTTGAATCCCTTTTGCACCCCGGATAAGAATACTACAGGAAACTCAAGGCCCTTACTCTTGTGGATGGTCATGAGGCGCACTACATTGTCCGCTTCGCTTACCACATTGGCTAGCGGCATATCTTGGTTACTATCGCGCAAGCTTTCCACAAAGCGCAAAAATCTAAAGAGTCCACGGAAGCCAGAGGCCTCATAGCCCTTAGCTCGGTCGTATAAGGCGAGCACATTCGCGCGGCGCACGAGACCATTTGGCATGGCACCTACATAGTTTACATAGTCTTGAGATTCGTAAATATCCCATAGTAAATCGGTTACACCGTGACGGCGCGACAAGGTACGCCAACGCTCCATATGGTCAATAAAAGCTAATAAGCGTTCATCTTGAGCCTCTTCAGCATAGGCTGGCATGAGAGACCACAGAGAACCCTCTCCAGATAGGCGCAGTGCACCTAGTTCGTTTGCATCAAGACCTACGAGACCAGAGTGCAACACTGCTGCCATCGGCAAGTCTTGTTCCGGATTATCTATGATAGATAACAACGCTAGTAAGAGCTGAATTTCTTGTGCTTCAAAGTAGCCATCTCGTTCGTTTACCACCGCAGGGATACCCGCTTGACGCATGGCCTCTACAGCACGAGTACCCCAACCAGCCAAGGATCTGCGCAAAATAGCAAAGTCACGCCACTCGATTTGACGGAATGTACCATCTGGATTTTGCACCTTCTTCTTAGCACCGTGGATTTCCTTAATCTTTTGAATGATGAAATCTAGCTCACGCTCGTTGTTTTCAGGGTCATCCCCTTCATCTTCATCGCTTTCACTAGCACTGAGGGTATCCTTACTAACATCTAAGAGCTGCAATTCCACGTCTCCTCCAACCCAATCCTCCGGTGCATCCTCTACGATACGGCCAGGAATGAGGGATTCTGCCTCAGTATAATTGAGCTCCGCCGCCTCTTCCGTCATGATTTGATAGAACAAGAAGTTCGTAGCGGCCAAAATATTTTCGTGAGATCGGAAATTCTTTGCTAGGTCGATACGGCGTTCTACCGCATCAGTGTCGCCGTAGGTATTGTATTTCTCCATAAACAGAGAACTGTCAGCCATACGGAAGCTATAAATCGCTTGCTTCACGTCCCCTACGTAGAACCGGTTATCGACGCGAGAAATCAAGTTGATAATCGTCTCTTGCACGCCGTTCGTATCTTGGTATTCATCGACCATGATTTCTTTGAAAGTATCTTGCAGTTCCTTTGCTACATCGGACGGCTGAGGGTCATCCTCTGTACCAGGCTCCACGAGAAGGGCCAAGCATAAATGCTCCAAATCACTAAAGTCCATGATTCCTTGCTCTTGTTTCATATCGCGATACGCCTTATGGAACGCAATGGTTAGCTCTACTAAACCTTCGATGATTGGATATTGAGCCTTGAACTGGTCTTGTAAGGTAGCTTCCGGCACTGTGAATACAGCAGCTTGCATCGCTTTGAGGTCATCTCTATTTTGACCGCCTAAAGATCTAAACTCTGCTACCAATATAGGATCAAAGGCTTGACCCTCTTTTGGTCCCATGCGGAACTGATCTTTAATAAAGGTATCTACATGCTTACATACTTCGCCCATATCGTCCCAAGTTTGAGCATTTGAAAGCATGCCTAGTGCGGCTAGTTGGTTATCATAAATATTTTGCCATTTATGAGGCCCCACTGGATCGAGCAAGATTTGCTCCATCCGTTCTAAGCGCTCGCGAATGCGGTCTATAACAGCTACATGTTGATCCCACATATATTGGCCCCATAGGGTCTCACTAGGATTTACAGTCATAGCCTCTTTATAAGGCTCTAAGGCTTTACGTAACCATCCATCAGGATTAGCAAGGGACATGGCGTAGTTATATAGAGACATAATCTTCGCCGTTAAGCCTGCATCCGATTTATCATCACTAAAGAAGTCCGCCAATTCGTAGATATTATAAAGGCCTTCCTCATAGGATTTAGTTAATAAATCGGCTAATACCTCTTGTTGTAAGAGGGCCATTTCTGCTTCGTTACCAATGCGAGCCGTTGGGTTAATATCTAGCTTATAGAAATAGGATCGAATCACCCATTGGCAGAAGGAGTGCAACGTAGAAATATGAGCAGATGGCAAGAGATTGAGCTGTCGTTCAAGACGCTCTTGCATAGCTGCATCGTCAGTAGACTCCATAGCTTTCGCCAAGGCAAGTCCAATGCGGGCACTCATCTCTTGAGCAGCCGCTTTTGTAAAGGTTACAACCATGAGCTCTTGTACGGATAAAGGATTATCCATATCTTTAAGACGCGTAATAATACGCTCTACGAGAACTGCCGTTTTACCAGAGCCCGCAGCTGCAGCGACTAGCAAGGTTTGATTATCTAAGGACGAATCCTTCGGCGCTATGATGGCAGACTCCTGCTCCGGCGTCCATTTAACACCCATGGTTTTCACCTCCTTCGTTACTATTATTTCTATCGCTACTGTTGTTTCCGTCGCTACTGTTATTTCCGTCGTTTAGAGCCTCTTTCATCCGTTCTAACGCATCAACTTCGGACAGTTTAGACAAATAATTATATCGATTTCGACTAGAGTCAAAACGGCATACAGTATTGTAATCACAGTATGTACAAGGTCTATTCTTATTTAACTGATAAGGTTGAATTGGGAATTGACCGTCCCCAATATGGCGGCCGATGTCAGCCATTACATGATTGGTGTAGCGGCACATCACATCAAATTCACCTGGATTCTTAACCTTGCGCAAATCATTTCTAGAAATGGTTTGATCTTTCGTCGTTGCAATTGGCACATATGGGCCTTGTTTAAGACCATAGGATAAGAACTTATTATCGATATGGGTCAACAACTCAACATCGTCTGAGAAGTACCCACTATTTTTCCACGCATCGCTTTCCTTTGCCAAAGATACTGCATCTTCATAAGATATAGGCGCATCGGCAGGAATTTTAGGATTTTTCACATAGGAATACACCACAGCCGCCGGTGACACGGAGCCACCATGCGTTTTGCCATAAGCAGATTCTAAGGCCAATAGATAGGTCATAAGCTGCAGTTTTAGTCCATAGTATACATCTTGTGCCGTCACATGGGCTCCGCCCGATTTGTAGTCGATAACCATACCGTAAGTTTGACCATCCCTTGTATATTCATCGACACGGTCAATTTGACCAATGAGGCGTAAATAACGGTCTTCCCCAAGCGGTACCCGAATCGGATCCCAGCCGCCTTGACGGCCAAAATCTTGCTCTAAGTATTTTGTATCAAAATCACTGCGTTTGGACCACTCTACAAGGCGGTCTACCGTCACATGTAATGTTCGTTGTACACGCTGCTCGATTGCCTTTTGGTAGGCATCGCTCGTTTCCTCGCCGCCCTGATTTTCTTGTAAAATCTCATCGGCTACAGAACGACATAAATTTTGTTGCTCCGCTTCATTGAGATCACGCCATTGTTTATTATGATCTAATAGATAATTACCTAAACGCTCTAAGTTAGCATGGAGGAATGTACCAATTTCAGGAGCACCAAAGGAGCGTACACGACGTGGTTCCAGTTTTAAACCATATTGAGCATAGAACTTGAACGGACATTGCTGATATCTCTCTAGACGCGTCACAGAACCAGACATATAGCCTTTAGATAGGAACAATCCATTCACTAAATCCTTCGTAATGACCGGCACATCATTATTATCTCGAATACCACGAGACACCTCCCCTAAACGAGGACGGTAGGTGTCACTTTCACGAGCCCAGTTATAGAGGCCCCACCACAATAGATTGACCTCATGACCACTAAAGAGGGCGCCCCAGCGCTCAGACAATAGGGACAAACTCTGTAAAGGTCTCCATACATAGTCCGACTCAGTATCAGGTGCAATGGAGAGTGGAATATCTATAGGCTTATCTACATAACCAAGGGATTCTAATCGTTTCACCACGAGGGAGGGCTCAAGGCCTGTTCCATCTTCACCAGAGCTTGCATAGGACAGCGTCAAGGAATCGGATGCGCGCGTCATAGCTAGGTATAATAGGAAATTCTCGTTGAAAGCCTTAGGCAATGCCCCTTCAGCCAAGGTAATGCCTGCATCGGCCAATTCTTGGCGTTCCTTATCCTTGATAAG
>USAV01000062.1 GCA_900552715.1 uncultured Veillonella sp. | reverse complement strand
TTGGAATGAGCTACATATGTCTACAGATTTTCCAACTTATTGGGATTAGTCACACACACTTTTTGTCCTATAACCCTGAATTTTTTTGGCTATGTCACCAATGATTTCAGGTGTTGTTCTACAGCAACCACCTATGATCTCGGCTCCAGCATTACGCCATACGTCAACATAATCTACGAATGATGCAGGATCGCCATACCAAGTCTTAGTTTCACTATCATAGCTTTCACCAAGATTAGGATATACAGCAATCGGTTTATCCGTAACAGTGCGAATATCCTTAATCAAGGACTCTACGTATTCCGGCTTAGTACAGTTGACACCAATACCAGTTATAGGTCTAACCTTGTCGATCATCTCCGCGCATTTAATGATGGTTTCACCACTAGAAACATGATGTCCATCTTTACAAGAAAAGGCAATCCATCCTGGAATTCCTCTCGATGTGTATGGGTCAGACATAGCGCGAGCGATAGCAATAGCTTCGTCATAAGACGGGATAGTTTCAAAGGATAATATATCCGGGTTTTCTTCACAGAATAATGCTAACCGAGGAATATGGAATACTTCGAGATATTCAGTTTGCACATCAGGATATCCACGGTACTCAGATCCATCCGCCAAAAATGCACCATATGGTCCTACAGAAGCCGCCACTAATGGTTTAGGCAATGCACCTTCAGAAAAATATCTAACCCCATCTGGAGTCTCTTCACCAAGTGTAATCCCCCGCAATGTAAGTGCTCCAGTCGCCTTAGCCTCTAAAAACTCATTGCGAGCTTGTACAGCTAGACGAACGGATAATTTAACGAGCTCTATGGCCTCTTCCGTACCATAACCTAATCCTTTAAAGCCAGCTACCGTTGCTTGATATCCAGAACTTTGAATGATATCTGCCCCGGCTGCCAAGTACGAGATATGTATTTTTTTGATGATATCCGGTTGGTCCATAAGAATCTTAGCAGACCATAATTTATGCTGAAGATTACAGCCATAACGCTCTAACTCTGATCCTAAGCCACCATCCAAAACGAGGGCGCCCTTCTCTTTAATTATATCTAAAAATGCACGTCGTTTAGCCATCATATCACCCATTCTATACTGCCTCATACCGTTTGAGGTTTACTAAACGTATTATAACAAATAATACGTTTAGGTTCTATCTACAAACTATTTTAAATCCTCTGCTGGTGGCTCTTTACCAAGCCATTTTTTATAAATCTCCGCATATTTGCCATTGGCTTTAATCTTAGCCAAGCCATCGTTAACTTTATTAAGAAGCTCTGTATTGCCTTTCTTCACAGCAATACCAAGTGGTGCCGCATCATAGTCCTCTCCAGTGACCTTTGCGATACCTTTGCCCTTACTATTAACATAATATTCGTTGACCGGTGTATCGTTAATAACTACATCTACACCTCTATTTTGTAATTCTAAGAATGCATCTACGATGAGATTAAATTGGCGCACATCGGCATTAGGAATCTTACTAGCAATTTCCGCACCAGTAGAACCAATGGATACACCGATACGCTTTCCTTCTAAGTCCTTAAAACTATTGATATTCGTGTTATCGATATTTACAACAAGGCCATTACCTGCAATATAGTATGGTTTACTAAAGTCTACAGACTTAGCACGATCCTCGGAAATAGTCATATCCGAAATAGCGATATCGATGGTATTACTTTGTAGTGCTGGTAAAAGTGCATCAAAGTTCAAGTTTTGAACATCTGCTTCAACGCCCTCTTCCTGTGCAATGGCATTAATAATATCTACATCAAAACCAGCTAATTTACCGCTGTCTTTATCTTTAAAACCAAATGGTGCATAGGTCGCATCAGTACCAACGCGCCATGTCTTTTGACTAGTACCTGTATTACCACAGCCTGCTATAAATAAACTACTAGCGATGGTAAAAGCCCCTAAAAGAGCTGCTATTTTCTTAAATTTCATAATTGTCCTAACTAAAACCTTTCCTAATGAAGGTTTTCTTTCTATATACGAATGAATCTATCTATACTTACAGTATGAATATAATAAAAATAATACCTCTAGAGGTATTATAATATTATGATAACATTCGATATAGTTAGGGTCAATTAATCCGACTATATCAATAGGTATTGCACAAGCATAGCTTTAGGTTATATCAAACACACTATTTATCTAGCAACAAAAATAGTCATAATTACAAAAAGACCGCCTCCACCAAGCTAAACCCTAACTTGATGAAGGCGGTCATCTCCAAGGAGGAGAATTCCTAGCAGTTTATAGAATAGATAGCATTTTTACTTCATTGAAGAACTATCATACTCATATTATTTAGCTTTTTTAGCTTTTACGTACATAGCTACCTTGTACAAGAATGCACAGAGTAACAAGTACATTACGATACTGAGGTATGTTGCTTCAGGTGTTTCAACCCAAGCTTCAGCAAATACATCAATACCTGCAATGCGGAATACTGCACTGAACAAAGATCCAATAGCACCACCGGCTACAAGGCCAGATGCAATTGTGCTACCTTTGGAGAAGCGAAGATCTGCCAATTCTTTATCTTTTGTGCTGTTTTGTACAAAGTAAGCAATTAAACCACCAACAAGTAATGGTGTGTTGATTTCCATTGGCAAGTATGTACCAAGGGCAAACGCCAATGGTGGAACTTTTACCATCCACAAGATGATTGCGAATAATGCACCTGCCATGTATAGAGGCCATTGAGCACTACCGCCAGTCATCATAGGTTCGATGATAGCAGCCATAGCGTTCGCTTGTGGCGCATTTAATGCATGGTCCCCTACGAAACCATATGCATTGTTCAAGAGGATCATAACGCCTACAGAAAGTACGGCACAAAGAATGGTACCAACGATTTGCCATTGTTCCATTTTCTTAGGTGTAGCACCTGTCATGTGCGCTACTTTAAGTTCAGACATGAAGTTACCAGCCATACCAATGGTTGTACCAATGAAGGATGCCATCATGAGAACTGCAATCATACCTACTTTACCAGTCATACCTGCTGCTGTTAAGCATACAGCGGAGATGATAATCATGAAGATTGTCATACCAGATACTGGCTCTGTACCTGTATAAGCGATGGAGCTAATACCTACTACAGATAATAGGAAGGACATGATAAGAACGATTAAGAATGCTACGATTGTTTGACCGAAGCTTTCAGCATACATAAAGTGGAAGTATGCTGCGAATAGAACTGTACATAACAAGATGCCAGCGCCAATCCAAGATGTAGGTATGTCGCGTTGTGTACGAAGCAAATTAACATCTACAGTTTTGGAACTGAAAATATCAAGCACTGCATTTTTAACAACACTAGCTACGACTTTGGACATATTGAGCAAGCCGATGATACCTGCCATAGCAAGCATACCGATACCAATATGACGAACATAGTCTAAGAATACTTTACGAATTGGAGCTTCTGCAAGTGGAACAGCATGACCATTGATTTGCATGATATGTTCCGGAGCTAAATAGTATACGATTGGAATACATACGAACCAAGAGAAGAAGGAACCAGCTGCGATAATAGCCGCATACCGTAAGCCTGTAAAGTAACCAAGGCCAAGCAACGCAGCATCTGTATCTACAGCAGCATTTAACTTAGTAGAATCTGCTAGCGCAGAACCCCATTTAAATGCAGTAGTACGGATAACCTCTTCCCACCAGCCAAGGCTGTTAAGAATAAAGTCATATATAAGAGCGATAAGACCAGAACCAAGCATGAGTTTCGCTTTGCTACCTTCATTACTCATAAGTACTTCAGCAGCAGCACGACCACTTGGGAACGGATACACATAGTGCATTTCCTCAACAAAGTAGCGACGGAACATAACACATAATAGAACACCAAGTACGCCACCAAGGATAATAGGAATCGCCATTTGTACAAAGGATACATCTGTAACATTCCAAATGTATAGAGCTGGCAAGAAGAACATCGCACCAGCTAATGTGTTCGTACTAGAACTAGCGATAGCCTGAATGTGAACCGTTTCAGCAAAAGCATTTTGCCGTTTCAAAATAACTGCTGTACCCATTGCAAGTACAGATACTGGAGCAAAGGCATCTACTGTTTGACCAATCTTCAAACATAAATAACCTACAGCCAGTGTGAAAATTGCCGCATAGAATAGGCCCCAGAATACTACATATGAGTTAATCTCTACGTAATCCTTCTTAGGATCCAATACGGGTTCTACGGGCGGAATAGAACGAGTTTCGTCCGACATGGTAAAACCTCCTCACAGAAAATGTACAAACGTATAACTATTCACCTTTATACTAACACGGCACTATATATGGTTCAATGCTTTTCTATGCATTATGCGAATAAAATATCACACAATCCATAAATATTTATTTTGCATTTTCACCGCCCCTGTTCTACAATGAAAGTATATTAAGAATCTTTATTATATACAGTATGTATACCAGTATGTATAACACGTATGTTTACTTACGAGGAGGCTCATTATGGAATCAATGGTCGAACGTTTTGTACGCTATACAAGCATAAATACACGGTCTAACGAGGAAAGTACAACAATTCCTAGTACTCAAACTCAAGTAGACTTTGCTACTAATGTGCTCGTTCCTGATTTAAAAGCAATCGGGTTAGATGAAGTTATTTACAACCGTGAAAATGGTTTTGTCATCGGCACATTAAATGCCAATACAGATGAAAAAGCACCTGCTATCGGCTTCATCGCTCACATGGATACAGCAGACTACAACGCAGAAAATATTAAGCCTCGCATCGTTGAAAATTACGATGGCAGCGATATTTGCCTTAACGAAGAACATCAAATCTTCACACGTCGTGCAGATTTCCCTAATCTAAAAAATTATATTGGTAAATCCTTAGTTGTCACAGATGGTCTCACCCTTCTCGGCGGCGACGACAAGGCCGGTATCTGTGAAATTATGGAAGCCCTTGCATACCTCGTTGCTCATCCAGAAATCAAGCATGGTAAAATCATGTGCGCTTTCGGTCCAGACGAAGAAATTGGCACTGGCGCCGATCACTTTGATGTCAAAGAATTCCCTGTTGATTTTGCTTATACTATCGATGGTGAAAGCCTTGGTCAACTTGAATACGAAACATTCAATGCTGCAGGCGGTACAGTAACTCTCAAAGGTGTATCTGTTCATACAGGCACTGCCAAAGGTATTATGATTAACTGTGCTAAATTAGCAATGCAATTCGATGCGCTATTACCAGGTGCTGCTGTTCCTGAACACACATGTGGTCGTCAAGGCTTCTTTATGCTTATGAGCATGGAAACACAAGTAGATACTGGTAAAATGAACTATATCATCCGCGACCATGACAAAGAATTATTCGAAGCGAAAAAAGCATTCTTCTTACAAGCAGGTCAAACTTTAAACGAAATCTACGGCCGTGAAGTATGTGAAGTATCCGTAAAAGATCAATATTACAACATGTACGATATCATTAAAGACAATATGGAATGCGTTAACGTAGCCAAAGCTGCTATGGAAAAAGCGGGTATCACGCCTATTTGTGACCCTATCCGCGGCGGTACAGACGGCTCTAAAATTTCCTTCATGGGCATCCCTACCCCTAATATCTTTACAGGCGTAGAAAATCTACATGGCCGTCATGAATTTGCATGTATTGATGACATGAAAAAAGCCGTAGAAGTTATCGTAAATATCGTCAATATTGAGAAATAATAGCTTACAATCTAACCACTCATGCACCTATACTACTAGATGCCATTTGAAGGATATTTAAATACAAAACTAGCATTCTAAAACACAATGAAATTCTAAGATATCTTAACACCAAAAAAGGACTATACGAAATCTTTCGTATAGTCCTCTTAATTTAGTTATAATATCCATCTACTGAAATAAAACTAATCAAATCAGAGTACATTCTACGCAAGTTTACCATTGCGTTTACGATTTCTAATTTGTTCTTCTTCAGCACGAGCTTTCAAAGAAAGATCTTTTTCAGTACCTACATAACGACCATATAAGAAATAGTAAGCAACAAAGGCAAGAAGCGCTACTACAACAGTCACGTGGAACATGCTTGTATAGCCTACTACCTCTTTAATGGCACCTAAGATGTATGGACCAAAGCCTAAGCCCATATCTAAGGCAATAAAGTATGTGGATGTGGCAACACCAATACGGTGAACCGGCACAATTTTAACAGTTACGGCTTGACCGTTTGACATAAATGTACCGTAACCAAGACCAACAAACACAGCAGATAAGAGTATAAGCCATGTAGAGTGAGCGATGGACAATAAGAAAATACCAAGTGCTAAAGATATGAAGCAAGGGTAAAGAACGAAGTTTTCCCCTTTCATATCAAATACAATACCAAGTAATGGTCTTGTTATCGTAATAACTACAGCATACACAACAAAGAAGAATGTACCTGCTAAGATAAGATTTAAATCTTTTGTATAGGCTGCCATAAAACCGATAACACCAGAGTATGCAAAACCCACTAGTATAGAAACAAGACTAATAGAATTCATACGTGGTTCGATATAATCGGAAATTTTAATGCCTTTATGTTCTTCAGAATCAATATCGAGCTTAGGTTCATCAAATTTCATGATAACGGAACCAATACCACAAAGGATGATAAGCGCAACACAGAAGGCAATGATAAAGTCATAGCCAAGGCTATGAAGCATCAAAATACCTAAGAACGGACCTACCGCAGCAGCAAGAGATGTAGACAAACCATAGTAGTTAATCCCTTCACCACGGCGTGACATAGGAATAATAGCGGCTACGATTGTACTTGTAGCTGTAGATGTAATACCGTAAGCAAAACCATTTAAGAAACGAACACTGTCGAGCATCAATAAATTAGGTGTATAGAAGTACATGGCTGTTGAAACCAAATAAATTAACAAACCTAGGTATAGCATCTTACGACAGCCTAAGATGCTAATAAACCGTCCCGCTAACAAACGAGCAACAACGGTACCAATAATATAAATACCAACGGCCAAGCCAGCTTGACTTGCTGTAGCATGAAGATTATCCTTTGCTACTACCGCAATAATAACGATTAATAAGTAATAAATCAAAAATACTAAGAAATTAATCAAAGTATCAAGGACAAAGGATCTTGTCCATAAGGCTTCTTTAGCCTTATCCATAATATCAACTCCATTTTCTTAAACTATTGTCAACCATTTGCGACAACGATTAATTATAAACCTCTCATTCTAGAAATCAAGAACTAAAATGTTATACACCTCATTACTTTTATTTATAACAAGATATGTGTAATCAATTATAATATAGACATATCCATTTTTATAACTCACATTAATTTTTGATAATAAAAACACCTTTGATCGTTTATATTGTATCCTTAAAGATACGATATAACATCAAAGGTATTATTTATTGATATTTAGTTAATGCCCCTTCTATATAGCAGGTATATCCATATGCTCTACATCTCTATACAGATTACTTTGTCTGTAATCCACAAGCCTTAAAAAAGTTTTTATAGGCTTCAGCCTTTTTAGCAAGGCTCAATGGATATGCACGAGATGTTGATGGCAATCGTGTTAACGTCAATTCGCGACCGTTAAACACAAAAGGAATTGTCTCCCCTGTTTTAGGCATTTTAACCTTTTCTGGTAAAAGGCTCAACAAGATTTCTGTGGCCTTACCGCCTGTAGTACCAATGTGTTTACAGTCTGGAATTTGTTCCAACACCTCTGCCAATGGTACAGATTCAACAACCTTAAGAAATGCATCCGATGCATTCCCCTTTTCGCGTATAGCTTTTAATACAGTAGGACAAGAAGCAATCCCCGCTTCAGATAAGAACGCCTTAATCTTATCCGCATCAAAGGCTTTTTCCTCACCTTTTCTAAAGTGTTCCTTATCATCAAAGAATACTAAACCATACACGCGCCACATGTCATTTTGAAAGTTAGGATAATGAAATTCCATAGATCGCTTTTCGGAAGTTGGTGGGAATGTTCCCATCATCATCACCGTCGTGTTCTTTGGCAAGAACGGCGGAAATGGTCTCGTTTCAATTGTTTCTGCCACAGAGCATCAACTCCTTTCACAATCTAGTATGGACTCAACTTTCAACACAATATATGAACTATGTCACATATTCAAATTCAATTATCTACCATGTGAGACATTAGCAATATTAACAAAAAGATATGGCAACGACTATAGGAGCAACCATTATTGAACGATAGGTTGAGATACCAATGTATTGATATAATCAAAACCTACTGGTGTTGGAGATACGAGGTACAAGCACACAACAGCAGCTATAGCAAAGCCAATAGCCAAGTAGGAGAAGCTGCCATGACGTGGAAACTCGTACAAACCAAATAGACGAATACCGATAGCCGCACCAATAGCAGTAATCAAGGATGGTATGGAGAAAATATTATACAACCCAAACACCACCATGAGACCTGCATAACCACCTACTACAGTAATCATTGGTAGCATACGATCCATTGGATTTGGAATAGAACGAGTTAGAGCTGCTGGATAATAAGATGCTTCCACACCAAACATACCCAAGAATAGATTAAAGTCAGCCCAAATTGTTTCCCACGCACCTCTAAAAGCATCTCGATGGTTACCTACATACCATGCAAAGCCTGTAATAACTACGATTGCTAAACCAGCACAGATGAAGTAGTATTCGCTAGGAATTTTTGGACCTGCATAAGCACCTACAGCCGTTACAACAGCACTTAAAACTGATGTAACGATAACGCGGTGTAAACGAGGACGTTTATTTTCAGGAATCCGTTTATACACGGTAGCCAATAGTTCTAATACAAAGCAAGCCATAAAGACTGCAATACCCGCAGCCGGTGCAAAGTAGGCTGTAATAATAGTCAAAATAAAGGGAATGCACAAGCGCCATTTAGGGAATAATACAAGATCTTTATAATCTAAACGAACGTCTTGTGTCTCCATTGTAAAGTTGTTATACACTACAAAGAGCAACATGAAAGCGATGACATCAATGGCATTAGCACCCCAAATCAATAGAGTTGGTACTATAATCATTGACAAGGCCACCCCAGATACACGGGATAAACCAGCGGCAACTATGCCAAGTAAGAAAAACGGTATTAAAGCAGAGATAATTTCGAACATAATATTCCTCCCATCATTGTATAAATTTAAGTATATAGTATCTACTACACTACATCAAGGAGAGATATATTTTTTCATAGCTAGTCGCTTTCTCACCGCAGAAGCAGAGCATCCCATCATCTGTGCTATTTTAGCAACACCATACCCTTTTGCTCGTAGGTTTTTTATGTTATTTTCATCTAACTGTAAAGTATTGGTACGAATTTCTATGCCTTGTTCCCGTAGATAAATAGCCACCGTAGATCCTCGTATACCATAGGCTAAACCTATGTCATCGGTACTCATATGATGATGAATATATAAGTAAGCCATCTCATCTACCTTTTGAGATGTTTGTGCCCTAGGCGTTGTACACATTCCCATATGCCTCAACACATGATGTACTTTCCATCGGGATATGCCGTACATGCGAGCAATAGAATCCGAAGTATTTCCACTTTTATAAGCCCTACAAATACGTACTGGATCGATAGATACATTCTTCGTGGATCGCTGACAAGCCAGTCCATATTCCTTCATACGGCTTGCCATTGTCGTAATAGACACATCATAACGCTTTGCTAACGAGTGCAGAGACCACTTACCAGTTTCGTATAGAGCTTGTACATGAACCATATTGATATCCTTTTGTAAAGGTCTTCGCTCAATGTCATACTGCTTCATGCGTCGAATAATAGTGTCTACACTACACTGAAAATACTCTGCTACCTCTCTAACACTCCACTGTTTTTCTACATATAGTTGTTCCAATAGCTGTCTAGGTATAACGCGCACATTACGATACATAATATCACCTTTCCTTATAGACGAACTCCTTTCTCTATTATTGTGAAAGCTCCATCAAGAAAAAACAATACAAAAAAGGTTCCTAATAGTCACATAGGTGACCAATAGGAACCTCTTTCCATATGTAATTATATGCACCACATACGATAGATATAATTTTAGTTGCTATCACAATATCCGGCATAAACCATTCATATTCTATGGCCTAACAACCTTCTAGTAGAGCTTATTGTTAGCATTCTAATTAGCGATATCTCCGCTCTAGAGCTTTTGGCTTGCCTAAAATGATAGACCACTTCATCCCCTCTTTCAAGGCATGATTAGCTTTTCGTTTACCTGTTGAGGTTACAGCTGGGGCAGTCGTAACGTCTATATTCTCAAGAAGAACACGACCCTCTTTAGATGCTTTATCGCGTTTAAACTCAGCTAATCGCTCATTTAAAGAAGGACCTGTAACAGATTCTCGAGTCGAACGAGTCGTATTAGTACTAAAGCTAGTTGATTTAAATGAGGTTTTCTTGGATGAACCATGAGTACCTTGTTGCGTTGTAGACGCTTCATCGTAATGATTCTCGGAAGCTAAAACTGTTTGAGTTTTATCATTACTTGGATGCACTTCAACATGTTTTTCAGATGTCTCCGTATCATCATATTGAAACAGTCTTCCGCCCTTTTTTCGTAAAGGGGCCTCAGGATGCTGATTCTCAATCGGTCTATTTTTAAAAATATCTCGATAAAAATCATCATCATACAATAAATCCTCAGTTGAAGGTTCTACAGGCTTTTTCTCTATGGAGATACCATATTCACGCTCCATATCCTCCCAAGTCTGACCTGAACTTTCATGGTCCTCATACTCTTCAGCCTCTTCAGTATTCTTGCTTTTTATAATCGAAAAAGCAATGTAAGCGATGATAGCTAAAACAAATATAGGATTATTCGAAAAGATGGATAGCACGGAAGACAAAATAGAGTCCATAGCTACTCCTATTCACTATCTGCTAAATTTTCACGCATTTTAGTGTCTGCAATAATATTGTTCATATTGTAGTAATCCATAACGCCAAGATTACCGTTTCTGAAAGCCTCTGCCAATGCTTTAGGAACTTCAGCTTGTGCTTCCACAACCTTAGCTTGCATGTCTTGTGTTTTCGCACGCATTTCTTGTTCTGTAGCAACAGCCATGGCACGGCGTTCTTCCGCACGAGCTTGAGCAATTTTCTTGTCCGCTTCCGCTTGATCTGTTTGCAATTGAGCACCGATGTTACGTCCTACGTCTACGTCAGCAATATCGATGGACAAGATTTCGAATGCAGTACCCGCATCAAGACCTTTACCCAATACAGTACGAGAGATGTGATCTGGATTTTCTAGTACATCTGTGTGCTCTTCAGAGGAACCTACAGTTGTTACAATACCTTCACCAACACGGGCGATGATTGTCGCTTCACCAGCACCACCAACGAGGCGGTCAATATTAGCACGTACAGTTACACGAGCACGAACCTTGAGCTCGATACCATTTTTTGCCACTGCAGAGATGATTGGTGTTTCAATCACTTTAGGATTAACGGACATTTGTACTGCTTCCAATACATCGCGACCTGCAAGGTCGATAGCTGCGGAACGTTCAAATGTCAATGGAATAGATGCGCGCTCAGCGGCGATCAACGCATCTACGACGCGGTCAACGTCACCACCTGCAAGGTAATGCGCTTCTAGCTGATTTACATTTACATCAAGACCTGCTTTATTTGCTTTAATCAAAGGCATTACGATTTGAGATGGATTTACACGACGCAAGCGCATACCTACAAGTGTAAAGATACCAACATTAACGCCCGCTGCAAGAGCAGATACCCAAAGGCCTAATGGCACAACATACAAGAACACCATAATCCCAATCAGTAGAATGGGAATCAAAAGTAAAATACCTACATCCATAATAACCTCCATTATATACGACGATGTGGTGAAAGCTTAATCACGCTTTCTAACAATATTGCGACCGCCTACAACACGCAGTACCACAATCGGTGAACCGGCATCGATGAAGTCCCCTTCGGTTACAACATCTACCAAATT
>USAV01000061.1 GCA_900552715.1 uncultured Veillonella sp. | reverse complement strand
AGGCGAAGCTGTAGAAGCTAAAATCCCTGTAGATCTTAAAGTTGTTACAAAATAATTGTAAATAGAAACTGGGTACAAAAAAAGAGTCGCATCCTTTGATGCGACTCTTTTTATTTTGGCTCTCGTTCCAAAAATTCTTCGAAAAATTCAATGAATTTTGGCAAATATGTTTGATCTAAACTTTCAATTGTCATATTACATTTGTAATTGTAAGTAGTACAGATAGTAACATCTATCGTCAAAGCACCCTTTTGATCTAACGAGAATGTTAGGGTATCCCCTTCTCCAGTTAATACATAGGTAAAGGTTGCTTTGCCTTTACAGTTCTCATACAAATCAACTAATTCTTGATAACCTTTACGAATCCCAGACCAATCGCTGGGATCAATGCATCCAGAACAGATATTATAGCCTCGTTTAATATATACGCCAAATACACCAAATTCAGATAGCTCTACATCCATATCAAAAGCAATTGTTAAATTTGGTTCATTTACGATTTCATACATCCTATTCACACTCCACAAACAGTAACATTTTTATTTATTATAACATTACATGTATTAACGAAATAGTGTCTATAAATAGTAAAAAACCATGATTCAATAGAAGAAAATATAAAATAATAACTACATACAAACTATCAATAACGATTACATATAAAATAGTAACTATATGTAAAATAAAATAGCGACTAGTTGATTATCTTAACTAGTCGCTATTTGTATAGTAAGACTCCAAAATTAGAGTTCTTATTACAATGTTTTCTTAAAGAATATAGTGGTATGTACTTTACCAGGCAACTGTGTTCGTTTATATTCTTTAAAGCCAAAGCCTTCATACATTTTGGCAAGCCATGGGTGTTCTGCAGCGGTACCTAACGTTACGGCTGGTGTTTTATATACATTGCGCAACAGGTCTTCTGCTTCGACAAGGACTTCACGAGCATAGCCCTTCCCCTTATGTTCAGGGGCTGTCACGAAGTGTGCAATGTGCGGATATACATCTGGTGTAGCCTTTGGGATCCAAGGCATGCGGAATGAAATAGAGCATACCAAGGAGCCATCTACGTAGAGACCAAATACAGGATATTTCAAGATCCATGCGCGAGACTCTTCAGGGCTAAAGTTAATGGCATCAAAGGATATAGGGTAGTTCTTATTCTCTGCATATCCCGCTATCAACACCTCATGATACTCAGCCGCATCATCTACGGTTAACTGTCTAAATTCTTTCATTATATACCTCGTTTATAAAGCTGCGCTATCTAGAGGCAATTCACTATCAAGTGTAAGGTAACGGCTCAAGAATTTGCGTGTTCGTTCTTCTTTCGGATGTTCTAGAACAACCTTAGGGTCCCCTTGTTCTACAATGACGCCGCCTTCCATAAATACGACTTGGTCCGCTACCTCTTTGGCAAAGCCAATTTCGTGAGTTACGATAATCATCGTAACCTTGAGTTCTTTAGCGATTTTACGAATAACGGCTAATACTTCGCCTACCAGCTCTGGGTCGAGGGCTGATGTAGGTTCGTCAAAGAGGATAACCTCTGGGTCCATCGCAAGGGCACGAGCGATACCAATACGTTGTTGTTGACCACCGGAAAGTTGTACTGGATAGTAATCATCATAGCCTTCCATGCCTACTTCCTTGAGGAAGCGTTGCGCGATTTCACGGGCTTGAGATTTCTTCATCTTCTTAACTGTTACAAGACCTTCCATGATATTTTCAATAACTGTTTTATTGGAGAACAAGTTATAAGACTGGAACACCATGGATGTGTTACGGCGTACGTTTAAGATTTCCTTGTTAGACGCTTTATGTAAGTCTACAGAAATATCATTTAACTGCATTGTCCCTGCATCGGCCTTTTCAAGGAAGTTAAGCGTTCTAAGGAACGTCGTCTTACCACTACCAGATGGGCCAAGGATAACCGTTACAGATCCCGTTGGCACATGTAGGTCGATGCCCTTTAAAATTTCACGGTTCCCGAAGGATTTGTGAACTTGTTTAATATCTATCATAATGCATTACCTCGTTTATACTTGCTTGCATAGATTTCTAAACGATGGAAGATAAATTCAAAGACAATCCCCATCACCCAGAATAGACCGGCCACCACGATGTAGGCCTCAAAATACTGTGAATTTTCCTCTGTATATAACTTTGCAGCCCCAAATAGTTCAATAACAGTAATAACGAATACAATACTAGTACTCTTCATGGTGTTAAGGAACTGATTCGTAAATAGTGGCAATGCAAAAACTGTAGCCTGTGGCAATACGATACGACGGAACGCTTGGAACCATGTCATACCTATGGCCTGAGCCGCTTCCATTTGACCTTTCGGTACAGATTGTAAAGCAGCTCGGAAGATTTCACTCAAATACGCCCCTGTATGCAAGGTTAAGCCTACAACGGCTACGAAGGTAGCAGGCACCTTTTCAAAAGGCACATGGACGCCTGTTTGATCCTCTACGGCGAGGAATAAAATTGGCAAGCCATAGTATACGAGGTATAAGAGAACCATGTTCGGAATACTACGGCACAATAATACGTACAAGTAGCTGAGCTGACTGAGCACAGGTACTTTATTTTGTTGTAGCACGCAACTCAATAATCCTAGGATTGTACCCAAACCAACGCTGAGGAAGGTAATCATGAGGGTTACTTTCACATAAGGAATGACAGCAAAGAAGGTGCCATAAATATAGGTTGAATCAATTATATGTCCCATACGCCCCTACTCCTCACTGATCAAAATGCGTTGCGTTTCCTTGCCCGCAACGGTAAAACGTTTTTCAAGCAATCGGCCCAAAAGGGACACGATGATAATTAGAACGCCATAAATGATGGCCGCGTCGACGAATAACTCAAGATAGCGCTGACTATTGCCGCCCATGAGGTCCGCCTTACGCATCATATCCACTACGCCGACGTTAAAGATGAGCGCCGTTCCTTTCAACATGCCGATAACGAGGTTCGTCAACGGTGGAATGCTCATGGTGAAAGCCTGCGGCAAGATGATGCGCACATAGCTTTGGAACTCGGTCATACCAAGACTTTTAGCGGCTTCCTTCTCACCAGGAGCCACCGCATCAATACTGGAGCGCATGATTTCAGCGCTGTAAGCTGCAATATGTAAGGTAAATACGGCATACACGAATACGAGACCTGGCACATTTCTCATGTTAAGCCCCATATGGGACATAATTTCTGGCACCCCAAAGTAAATGAGGAAGAGCTGTACCAAGAACGGTGTACCGCGCATAAAGGAGATAAATACGATAAATAATTGGTTTAATACTGGAACCTTCTTTAGGCGAATGATGGCTATAATAGAGCCTAAAATAACACCTAAGATGGCAGAAATAACGGTAATGAGCACCGTTACGTGCACATAATTCAAGAGCTGTGGAAACGCTTGGATCATGTAGGACACATCAAAATACTTGCCCACAATAGCACCTCGCTTCTAGACATAATAGAATAAGGCCGCCAAGGCGGCCTATTCGTTATTTTTGTGTTGGATCGAATGTGTAATCCCCACCAAGATATTGTTCAGAAAGTTTTTTCAACGTACCGTCAGCACGCATTTCTTTCATCGTTTTATCGATTTTTTCGTTCACTTGTTTCATGTCATCTGTACGTTTAGACAAGAAGTACGTTGGTACTACTGCCAATACATCGCCTACCGCTTTGAGTGGCAAGCCACGGTCTTTAATGGCAGAATTAATAACGTATTCGTACTCACCTGCTGCATCGGCACGGCCTGTAGCAACGAGGTTCAATGTTTCAGCACCCGCTTTATCTGTATAGATAACGTCGATTGGTGGATTTGCTGTTTCGTTAAATTGTTTTACTAATTCGTTGAACTCAGAGGATGTAGTAACGGCAATTTTTTTGCCTTTCAAATCATCTAGTTTAGAAATATCGTTGCGGTCGTTTTTAACTACTAATTTACGTGTAGAGAAGTTATTAGGTTCGTTTGTGTAGTAGTATTTTGCTTCACGAGTTGGGTTACGACGCATTTGGTTGGCAATCATATCCACTTGGCCTGCATCCATCGCTACGAAGGCAGCATCAACGGCCATCGGTTTAAAGTTGAAGTGAAGGTCTGGATTACGACGTTCAATTTCTTTCAATAATTCTACGTCAAAGCCTGTAAGGTTGCCGTTATCATCTGTGTAGGAATACGGGCGAACTGTACCGCGTGTCGCTACGTTAATCACTTTCGCATCAGGATTTACCTTTGCGTCCTTAGATGTATCATCGCCGCAACCAGCGACAACAAGTACGCCTAGTGCCAATGCGCCGATGGCGAATAATTTCGTCAATTTCTTTGTATTAAACATGTAAAACTCCTTCTTTTCGCAATGTCTGCAGGAATGGCTCCACCTCATTTGTATGGGTGAAAGCCTCAATCATTCTATCTATTTGATCAGCCTTTAATGTAAGGACTAATTTAATGCGTATATCCTCCAAGGTAAGAGGATTGTTCGGCGATCCTTTTGGATTATTCACCGTTTCTGTGAAAGTATCACCATTCTTCAATGTAACGGTTACTTTCGTAATCCGCTCCGTTTGGGCTACCTTCGGCAGATCATAGACACGCTCTATACGCGACATATAGTCTCGTACTGATTGGTCTATGGTATCTATCTTAAATAGTTCATCCTGTACCGCCCCATACGCAAGGACTTGGTACACGACGTACTCTATGGAAAACTGCCCTTCTCGACCTGTTGTCGGCGATGTATAGCGCAATGCCGCATCAGCGCCAGGTGGGAAATGAACAGTAACTCTATCTATATCATCCCAAAGAGAAGAAACGAGGGTGGCACATAGTCTACGTTTACCTTGCTCCTCTGCATCTGGTGAAACGTTGTAGTGCTTAGACACATACGAAGAAGATGTATATATTCTATGTGCCACGGTTTCAGCTGCTTCAGCGCCACAAATGGCTGCCGAGCAATAGGGGTGGACTTTCATCCACAAACCAGGATCAATGAGTTGCCCTGGAGCTAACCAACGGCTAGCGATGTCATTTGATGTAACAGTAATGTTACCGATTGTTTTAAACCAACCCCGTTCAGGGTCAAATGGTTTTGTACTTGTTTGAAGTGATGTATGTTGCAACAGTTCGTAAGCCCACACGCCATTGCGTGCTGCTAGTCCCGCATGGAGCGGCTTACCATCTGTACCACTTTGAAAGAACATGCCCGCCGACTGAGTAGCAGCCAGAGACAGGAGCTGAGCCAAGCTTTCACCATGAAGGCCTCGCAAAGCGCCTATAGCGACCGCCGCCCCAATCACACCAACGGTCCCCGTAGAATGCCATCCTTGAGTCCGATGGGCAGGATTGATGAGAGAACCAATAATCCCCTCAAGCTCGGCGCCGATGATATAGGCACGAAGAAAATCATGCCACGTATCTGTGGGCTCAAGCACTGCCAATAAAGCAGAGTATAAAACAGTACTGAAGTGACCCGCCAAATTCGCCTGAGCATCATCAAAATCTAGATAATGCGAAGCAAAGCCATAATATAAAGCTTTATCAGCTTTAGATACATTTTCTCCATTAGTCCCGATGAACCGAGCCAAGTCTTGAACGATCTGTTCCGTCTCAGCCGGAGCTAAGGACGCCAGATAATCTAGAAAGGCAATGCGAGCCACCGTCAGGAGGTCCTCACAGTTCGTCACATCCGTTTGTTCTATGTAGTTCACAATCGTCTTTGTGACTAAATCCATGGGTTCCCTTTCAGTTATTTAAAATTAAATCTATAATTTACCAAATTTTTCAGCACGGTCGTTTGGTTCTAACCAAACAGAGTCGTCTGGACCTTTTGGAATAAGACGTGGTAGATCTTCAAATGGCGTATGGTCTACATAGTAGAAACGTTTACGCATGGAGTCGAAGTCTGTTGTACCACCGAATGCTGGATTGGAGTACAAGTCTTTCGCGTAGTTCCAAAGGTTTGGATAGTCTACGAGGCGTTTTTTGTTAACCAAGTATTTTTGGTAGAACACGAGGTCAAAACGTGCCAATGTTGGGAAGATACGAATATCTGGATCTGTAATAGTGTCGCCCATCAAGTAACGTTGCTTGCTAAGGCGTTCTTCGAGCCAGTCTAAGCGAGCAAAGATACGATCATAATAGTATTCGTAATCTTTTTGGTTTGTTACAAGAGCTGCCAAGTTTACAGCCAAGTTGAAATCAGCATAGATGATAACATTCAAGGCATCGATATCGGCACGCAATTCTTCTGGGTAAATATCTGGAGCATCAGGAGAGATGAAATCTTTAAAGCCCAATGCTAATTCTGTAGTCAACGCATGGTAGTCATTGTTTACTACTGCACCAGTTGTAACATCCACGATAGCTGGTACTGTGGAACGTGCGTCGTAGTTAGGGTCACCTTTGCGGTATGCTTCACCTAAGGAGTGAATACCCAACACTGGATCCTTTTCGTCTTTATCAAGGGTAAAGAACCAGTCTGCAATAACGCCTGCAGGACGCAACGGATCAACCGTGCCTTTAGAAATCACTTTATCTAGGCCAAGTAAATCAATGGCAATCGCAATGCGGTGAGCCCAAGGACAATGCTTAGACCATACTAGACGGTAACGGTCTTTCTCTACAGGTAAAAACCCTGGTTCACTGCCAAAAGGTGTTGTGAATTGAGGTTCTTCGCTATCAGAATATTTTTGACGACGGTTAAAATTCGAAGCATCTTTACCTTCATACTCCTTTTGTTCCCCTTGAGAACGAGGGTTACTAGATTGAAACTCAGAAAAATCGATTGGACAAGGGTTCATAGCACGTTGGAACTCAACCTCTTTTCGAGCTGCCGCGATACTATGATCCTTGATGTTGCTTACATCTACGTGTTCACTCATTCTATACTCCTTATGGAGGTTATCCGCACTAACTACTCACTTCTTATATTTGTGAAAGTGTTTGTGATATTCCTCACTTATTCCTACTAACTTAATATGATTATAAAACTATATTACCATCATTTAAATACCTATGTCAATAGTAGGTATTTAAATTTTATAATGATTATTGAAAACAAAAAAGCCCGAGCCATATCTTTTCTAGATATAACTCGAGCTTTATTTAGATTATGTAATTAGAACATGAAGTTTACATCTGTACGCCAGTAATCACCTAATTTATTACCGTCCATGTCTTTATTACCGAAGCCATAGTAAGCGCCGATAGATACGTTTTGGAATGGTACATAGTTTACATTAGCTACGAAGCCTTTGAAACCATTGCGTACATGAGCTACGCCCTTATTATCTACATAGTGTTGATTATAGAAGCTATAAGCAGGCGCAAATGCACTACTGAAGATTGGGGAGTTTCCTTCTTGGTAGTAGTATTGACCGCGTACGCTATAGGTATGAGCTTTCTTAATATCATAGTTACCATAGCCAAGGCTAGCCATCCAAGCATGAGAATCAGAAACGCCTGGAGCTGTAAGCCATTCGCCGAATACATTCCAACGTTTAAAGTTCATATTTGTGTTGAGGCCCCAAATATTTTTGTATGGAGAATCAATGAAGGATTTAACTTGTTTACCTGTCAACGCATCCACATCTTGGCCTTGGTACAATTTACCATCGTGGAAGCGACCATACATCCCACCGAGAGTAACATGTTTATTAAGTTTACCCTTAACTTCAACCATAGCTGCAGTAACTGTATTTTCTCTAGTTTGGTAAGTAGGAGCGCCGCCCAACCAGTAACCATAACTAGCAGATACATCGAGTTTGCCATGTTTGTACATGAGGCGAGCACCATCAACGAGATCATCATACATGAGACCTAGACCTGGTGTATAGAGTTGACGACCTACGCGTAAGGTTGTATCTTTACCAAAATGATGATCTACATAGGCAAGATTAATTTTACCTTGTGTAGCATTGCTATTACCTAATTCGCTAGAACCTTGAATACGCACAACCGCATCAGTTTTATCATTGACCTTAGCATTGAAGATTACACGAGCACGATAATCAAAGGAGGAATGTTTACCATACGCATAGGTATCATTTTTCAACTCGCTGCCGCGGTAACGCAAACGATAGTTACCAGTCACCTTTACATTCCCTACTTGATTTTCTAATTTGGCTACTCGTACACCTAATGTGTTGAGTTCATTTCCAAATTCGTCGGCCAAGCGATTGATCATCGCTTGTTGTTCCGCATTGGCTTTATCTTGATTAGCCATAGCTTTAGCTACCATTTGAGCCATTTCGTATCGCGTAATAGAATTGTTACCTTTGAAAGTTCCATCTGGATACCCGTTAATAATCCCTGCATTTGCTAATTGCTCAACAGATTGATACGCCCAACTAGAAGCATCTACATCGGAAAATGGATTGGCTGCATACACACTTACAGAACCCAATACCATACAGGAAACTAAACTTGCTACCAACTTTTTATTCATTAAAAAGACCTTCTCTCATATAGATATCACACAATATCTCATATATTAAATTTATTTTATGTACTCAAGTACATACCGAAATAACATAGTAATCAAGAACTAAATCTTACATTATATAGTGATTGAAAGCTAAATCTATCACTACACACTCCCCAGAAGTAAACACTAGTACTTCTGAGATTTTTATTCGTGCGGTGTCGTATAGTTAATATCTTGTGCCTTGTAGCTTTCACCATGAGCTAATACGTGAACAATAGTTTCCAATGTGGCACGTACAGTTTCACCAGCCATGCTTGGTTGATTTGGTTTATCCACTACTTGGGATGGCAAATACGGAATATGCATGAAGCCCGCTTTGATGTTGCCCTTTTGCGCCGCATAATGACATACACCATACATCAAGTGATTGCATACGAAGGTACCCGCTGTATTAGAAACCTTTGCAGGGATTCCATTTTGGTGCAATGCATTAACGATGTTTTTAATTGGTAATGTCGCAAAGTATGCACTAGGGCCATCGGCTACAACAGGTTCATCTTCCGGTTGGTTGCCCCCATTATCTGGGATGCGGAAATCATCACAGTTAATAGCAACACGTTCTACTGTAATATCTGGGCGACCGCCTGCTTGACCTACACATAGAATGAAATCTGGTTGGCACTCTTCAGCCGCAGCTTTCACAGTATCAACAGATTTGTAACGTACAGTAGGAACCATTTGAGTCACTACCTTGTAGTCACCATCGGTATAACCATCCATTGTTTTTACCGCTTCCCAAGCAGGATTAATAGGTTCACCGCCGAATGGATCAAAACCGGTAATCAAAATTGTTTTCATCACACTACCTCATAACGAAATTCTATGATTTATATCAATAAGCACATGTTTTCATAAAGACAATCATACACCAAAACCATATCATAGCAGATTGTATATAACATCCGCTTTCATAAGAATATCGTTCTTTCAAAGATAAAGGTTAAATAAAGTAATACATTAATAGGATGTTCAATACGAGCATAATTAATGCAATTGGAAGTTGTGCTTTAATAACGCCGTATTGGTCGCGCATTTCGAGGAGCGCTACCGGTACGATGTTGAAGTTGGCCGCCATAGGAGTCATCAAAGTACCGCAATAGCCTGCAAGCATTGCAATAGCACCGACAGCAGCTGGGTTAGCACCATGAGCTACGACAAGCATTGGAATACCGATGGCACTTGTAATCATGGCAAATGCAGCAAAGGCGTTACCCATGATCATTGTGAAGATAACCATACCGATGCAGTATGCTACAACAACGAGGAACACGTTATCAGCAGGCACTACACTTGCAACGGCACTGGAGATAATTTTACCAACGCCAGCCAAATTAAATAGATAGCCGAGAGCCGCTAATAATTGGGACAAAATAGCAGTCCAACCGATTGCATCGATAAGGCGACGACCTTCATGGAAACCTTGGTTAAGGTTACCCTTAGTGATGTAAAGAGCGGCACACATAGCGATGATTGCGGCGATACCGAGACCTACAAGAGCACCTAGCTTAGTAAAGAAGCCGATTACGAAGGTAATAATACCAACAAGCAAGGCTGGAACGAAGATAACATTACCAATACGAACAGCTTCACCTTTTTTAAATTCAATAGGAGATTCGAAGTAATTGCCTTTTCCAAGTTGTTTCACCAAGACGATAACCGCCATAGCAATTACGAGCCAACCATTAATTTCCTTGGAGAGATAAGAACCAAAGATAAAGGATACGCTGTACAATAACCAGAATAAGCCTGTACCAATACGATATTTATGTTCTTTATCTAAAAATGATTGAATAGCAAAGATAAATAGAATAATCCCTACAAGAAGATATACATAATCTAAGGGCTGCATTTTATAGAGTAGTTCTAACATATTATTTGCCCCCTTTCGCTAATTCTTCTGGTGTAACAAGGATATTGAATTCATTAGGTACTAATTTACCAGCTTTCATATCCGCTTCGTCACGAGCTACATAGGCTTGAATTGTTTTATCGAAGATAATAAAGCGAATGAAGTTAACGATATATGCACAAACAGCAGTTGGCAATCCGTACAATACCATATCTGTTAATTCAACAGAATAGCCTAATTGTTCCATAACGCCTTTGATGAGTAATAAACCACCAGCAGCAAGGAATAAGTTTTGACCGAAGAAGTTACCTGTATTATCAGCAGAAGCAGCTATACCGCGCACCTTATCTAGAGTGCGTTGAGATACTGGACGGCCTTGAGCTACAGCAGCTTCACTCATAGGAGCGATCAATGGACGAACCATAGCAACCATACCGGACATATTAATACCAAAGGCTACTGTTACTTGGCGTACAAATAAGTAAATCATAAAGATACGACCAGCAGTAGCAGCGTTGATTTTACCAATCAAAATTTCTGCCCGTTCACGCAAGCCGTGACGTTCCATAAGACCAATAACAGGTAAAATCAAAATAAATAATGACATATAACGATTTTTAACAAAGGCCTCCCCAATGGCGCCAACGATATCGTTGATACTGAGACCACCTGCAAGGCCCGTTACAAAACCTGCGGCTACGACAACTAACAAGGCATTAAAGCGCAGCATCAGACCGATGACCATCACTAAAATACCAGATAAGACTAACATAGTCTCACATCCTTTCAAAAAAACATCTATGATCCTACCCTATAGTCCATAGACATACTACATATGTTTACATTATATACCCAAACATATATTTTTTGCATAAACAAATAAACCTTATACATCAATTACATTTGATTCTGTTATTATGTCGCATTATAAAGACATGCTAAATCAAAGGTAAGTAGTGTATAAGGTTTGCTTTCTATAATAAATCCTTTTTGAAAAGTATGGTAGTATGTTGTTTGCCTCTAAAATGAACTTTGTCATAGGCCTTAAAGCCAAAGGATTCATACATTTTAGGCAACCACGGATGTTCTTTTGCAGTCCCCAATGTAACAGCAGGTGTTTTAAATTGGTTAATCAATAATTCTTCAGCATAGCCCAATGTTTCCCGAGCATAGCCTTTGCCTTTAAATTCAGGCGCTGTTACAAAGTGGGCAATGTGCGGAAATTTATCTGGTGTAGAATATTTAACCCACGGCATACAGAATGTAATAGAGCTAACAAGTTGTCCATCAATATACAATCCATATACAGGATAGGTCTCGATCCATTCTTTGGATTCTTCTTCTGTAAAATCGATAGCATCGAATGTAATCGGATAGTCCTTAATCGCTGCATAGCCGTCGATTAATACCTTATGGTATTCCGCTGTATCTGCTACAGTTAATTGTCTAAATTCTTTCATGGTCTTTCCCTCATATCTATATTTTTATTCATAAACTATGTATATTTATTACTTATGAACGTTATTATACACCTATATGTATTTACTTTCAAGATTTTTACATAAATATTATATGAAGTTTTTATACCCAATAAGAAAACATAGAATGATATATCGTAATACTAGTATTTTTTTCTATTATAAAAGTTATCCAATATACATAAGATGTATAAATATTAATTTCGGGTTATAGGACAAAAAGTGTTGCTATTTTAATCCCAAAGATTGGTAAATAGGCGATCATAATTATGCAAATCACT
>USAV01000060.1 GCA_900552715.1 uncultured Veillonella sp. | reverse complement strand
AAATTCTTCTCCAGCAATGTATTGAACATTTTGGTAGAAAAATTCCAATTACATCCAATTACAACTCCAGAAGCTGACATGAAAGCTATCTTGGGCTAATAGGATCCATTAACTTATTAACTACAGTCCTACTTCCCCTCTCTTTTATGATTTAGGACTGTTGTTATAAATAACGCACCTTAGGTTCGCCTAAGGTGCGTTTTTTACTATTTTGTGAAAGCTATCTATCGAGTGTTTGTATATTGATGGGGCCCAGTTTCGTATCTACAACTTAGTCCTCCGTATGTGTACAAAAATACTGCTAATGTGCATATAGACATTAATCAATATCGATTGTTATACTATAGGTAAAGTAAGATTTTCTCACATTATTTATGTGTATATAGAGGCGTGTATGAATAGTATTTTTGATATTATAGGGCCTGTTATGATTGGCCCGTCTAGTTCGCATACAGCTGGTGCTGCGCGGCTAGGTAAGATGGCGCGGTGCATTTTCCGTTCCACACCTAAAAAGGTAGATTTAACCTTATATGGCTCTTTTGCTAAGACCTATAAAGGCCATGGTACAGACCGTGCCTTGATTGGGGGCTTATTAGGTTTTAAAGAGGATGATACGAATATTCGTGTTGCTCATAAATTAGCTGAAAAAGAGGGCATGGAGTATAACTTTATCGAGTCTCCTCTTGATGTAGGTCATCCTAATGTAGTTCGTTTTGATATGTACGATGAACATAATCGTCATATGACTGTGATTGGTCGATCTCTTGGGGGCGGTCAAATTATGATTACCGAAGTAGATGGCAATGATATGTCTATTACTGGCGATGAGTTTACTCTTGTTGTATTCCATGAAGATAGACCTGGCGCTATCTCTTTGGTGAGCCAAGCATTGAGTGAGTCCGATATTAATATCGCTACCATGCGCGTGTTTCGGAAGGGTAAGCACAAGGATGCAGTGATGGTCATTACTACAGATACAGTAGTAAATCCTATTACCGTTCAGTTTATGCGCGAGTGTCCAGGCATTCAAGATGTGATGACCTTTGAAGCGTTATAGGAGGGCGAATGATGAGTTATGCATACGATACAATTGCAGATATTATTCGCTTAGCTGAGGAAAATAACATTTCCTTTGGTGAAGTAGTACTGCGTTATGAATTAGAAAATTATGACCGCAGTGAAGAAGCGGTTATTCGTGAAATAGAGCATCGTTTAGACATCTTTGAAGGTTCTATTCAAGATGGTATAGACTATGCAGAAAAAACAGCGTCTGGTATGTCCGGTGGCCAGGCAGCACAGCTTAATGGACAAACACCAAGATTTATGAGTGATATTGCGTACAAAGCTATGACCTATGCTATTGCTGTTAATGAAGCAAATGCAAAGATGTTCCGCATTGTTGCGTGCCCTACGGCTGGATCTTGTGGTGTTATGCCTGGTGCGGTGAAAGCAGTAGCGGACCATTACAAGCTAGATAGAGCAACTATGGTAAAGGGCTTCTTGGCTGCCTCTGGCATTGGCAATGTCGTAGCGAATCGCGCTTGTGTGGCCGGTGCCGTTGGCGGATGCCAAGCAGAAATTGGTACGGCCGCTTGTATGGCTGCCGGTGCCATTGTAGAAATGATGGGTGGTACGCCTCGTCAAGTAGGACATGCTATTGCATTGTGCATGAAAAACTTATTGGGCCTTGCTTGTGATCCAGTAGCGGGGCTTGTAGAGGTACCGTGCGTTAAACGTAATGGTTTCTATGCAGTTCATGCCATTACTGCATCTGAATTGGCTTTGATGAATATTGAAAGTCAAATTCCACCAGATGAAGTTATTGAAGCAATGAATAATATCGGTCGCGCTATGCCAGCAGCATTGCGTGAAACAAGTGATGGCGGCCTTGCGGTAACACCGACGGGTACAGCTATTGCAGAACGAGTGCAATCCTTATAGGATTGCACTTTTTTCATGCTTTCATTTGTAGTAAAATAAAGGTTAGACTAGTTCAGAAAGGAGTGTGCATGATGGAACAGGCCAATCGAATATTGACTGTATTAGAAGAAGCAGGTTATGAAGCCTATATCATTGGCGGAGCAGTGCGTGATATTTTGATGCATCAAAAGTCTCATGACTTTGATATTGTGACATCTGCACGCCCTGATACGGTAATTGAAGTCCTACGCGGTCAAGATATTCAAACAACAGACTTAGTAGGAAAATCCTTTGGCGTAGTAGTAGCTACACTAGAAGGAAAGCAATATGAAATTGCAACGTATCGCACTGAACGATATGGAGCGGATAGTCATCGACCAGAAGAAATCGCTTATGCCGATACCTTAGAGGAAGACGTGTTGCGTCGCGACTTTACGGTCAATGGCATGGCTATGAATCGTTTTGGTGAGGTCATAGACCTAGTAGGGGGACGTCGAGATATCAAGCATAAGACTTTGCGAACTATTGGGAATGCACAGCAACGCTTCGAAGAAGACGCATTGCGATTATTTAGAGCCTGCCGCTTTGTGGCAAAGCTAGATTTCTTACCTACCGAAGATTTATTAGAAGCTATGCCAAAGGCATTTCATCGTGTGCCTGGGTTATCTCTCGAGAGAGTCCGTAGTGAACTGGACCGACTCATGTTAGAGCCCGCTGTGGCTAAGGGCCTTGATGTATTAGTACAATCTCGCTTGGCCGAGTGTTCTTGTCGCGTTGTAGAAAATGGCGTCGCTCGTGAAGTGCCTATTTTACCAGAGCTATACCATCTTGTGAATTTACCACAAGAAAAAGACTTTCACGAATTTGATGGTTGGTATCATACATTAGCCGTTGTATCTCATACAGAACCAGATTTAATATTACGTTGGGGTGCACTGTTACACGATGTAGCAAAGGGTATGCCGGCGGTACGAGCTGTTATTAACGGACGTTTGACGGATCGTGGCCATGATACATTAGGTGCTGAAATGACAGAAACCTTGCTTACTCGTTTAGGTTATCCTAAGGCTTTTGTGCGCCGTGTAGCTTGGATTGTAAAAAATCATATGCGCTTTCACTATTTTGTACAAAATGGGGAAGCTAATGAGAAAAAGTGGATCCGTAAAGAGGCTCGCAGCGGTGAGTTTCGAGATAGTCAAATTATGCGAACTGCATGGGAGCAATTATCTAAGGTTTGTGCTGCTGATGTGTTAGGCTGTGGGAAGCCTTATGCATCGACTGATGGAACCTTAGCCTTTGGTGAATGTATGGCAGATCTGAGCCTAGAGATGCCTATCCATACAAAGGATTTAAATTATGATGAACGTGTTATTAAGCTTGCAGGGAATAAAGTGGGGGAAGGATTGCAGTATTTATTAGGTCAGGTACAAAATGGAGTGATTACCAATGAACCAGATGCGCTATATGATGCATTAGACCATAAGTTACGCCGTCCAGTGGAGAAATGATGAAGTTATTAAATAAAGCGTTATTACGCATGAGTGATTGGAGTCGCACTACATGGTGCCTTGCCATACTCATGACCGTTGCTTTCGTCCTTATCGGTCGTTTAGCACAGTTACAGGTCTTTGATACCTTTGACCTAGAGAAGAAAAACTTATTACAAGTTCAAGTAGATAGAAAATTACAATCGCCGCGGGGTACAATCTATGACCGTAATGGCAAGCCATTGGCGATGAGTGTAGTTACAAAATCTTTATATGCGGATCCGAAGATGATTAAACAGTCTCCTCAAGAGATTGCGGAGCTCATCTCACCGTATGTAACGATGTCAAAAGAGAATATTGTAAAAGCTTTGCAAGAGGATACCGCCTTTGTCTGGTTGAATCGTATGATGGATGCAGACAAATCAAAAGCGGTACAACAAGTTATTAAGGATAATAATATTGCAGGCCTTAATTTCGTTGAAGAATCTAAGCGCTATTATCCAAATGGTGTCTTAGCGGCACAAGTATTAGGCTTTGTCGGCACTGATGATAAAGGGCTTGATGGTCTAGAAATGGTTCTCGATGACGAATTAAAGGGGGGCGTACAACAAGAAATTGTAGCTACTGATAATAAAGGGAATGCCATCTTTGGTTCCGTACTATCTAAATTTTTACCAGATAAGGGTAAAAGCGTAACCTTAACCATCGATGCAACAATTCAATTTATTGCAGAACGCGCTCTTGATAAGGCGATGGTTGATACAGGAGCTAAGCATGCCAGCGTTATCGTTATGGATCCAAAGACCGGTGAAATATTAGCGATGGCCAATCGTCCAAGTTATGATCCTAATAACTACAACCAAAGTGGTGAAGAGGCTTTCAAAAATATTGCGGTTACCAATTTATATGAACCAGGTTCTACATTCAAACCTATCATTGCATCTGCAGCTCTTGCAGCAGGCAAATGGAAGTTAGACACTGTGTATAACGATAAAGGGGCCTTCGCTGCCAATGGACATATCATTAGAAACTGGAATGGTGAGGGATATGGTCCTGTTCGTTTGCTAGATATTTTGAAGTACTCTATTAATACTGGTATGGCTGAAATTGGTACATTAACAGGTGCAGATATTCTCTCGAAATATGTACGTGATTATGGCTTTGGTTCTGAAACAGGTATTGAATTGCCTGGTGAAGGAGCAGGTATTTTGTATAATCCAGAGGATATGAGTAAGCTAGACGTGGCAACCATGTCTATCGGTCAAGGTATTGCGGTTACACCATTACAAATGGTTCGCGCCTTTGGTGCACTTTCTAATGGTGGGGCTATGATGAAACCACATATCATCAAGTCTTATAGTAACTCTCAAGGCGATGTAACAAGTACGACTGAAACATCTGTTGTGGGACAACCAGTTCCGGAGGAAACAGCTAAAACCATTGTAGATATTCTAGAAAAAGAAGTATCTGAAGGTGGCGGTACAAAAGCGATGGTAGAGGGTTATCACTTCGGCGGTAAAACTGGTACGGCGCAAAAACTAGATACCAAACATGGCGGTTATCTCGACGGACAATACATTGCGTCCTTTATTGGTTTTGGCCCTGTAGAGGATCCAAAATTTGTAGTTCTTGTCGTTATTGATGACCCACAAAAGGGTTCTTATTATGGTAGTCAAATTGTAGCCCCTGTATTTAAGGACATCGTATCTCAGCTTGTACGGTATTACCAAATGAGTCCGTATGTTAAAGAAAGTACACCAGTAGCTGTTAAAGCTGCTAATACACTACCTGAACCAAAACCGGGAAGTGATGGTTCTGTTACATTGCCTAACTTTACTGGTTTTACCTATGGTGAAGTGCGTGATTGGTTACATAAGGCGGGACTTGCCTTTAAACCGGATGGAACTGGTACGGCTACATCTCAAGATGAAAGTAGCGGTACAACTGTTCAGGCTGGTACAGCAATTACTGTCCATTTCCGTAGATAAAACGAATTCGGTCATAATTAGAAATTATAGACAGTTCGTTATATAATAGAATAAGAGACTTAGGTGCCTCTCAGGAGGCACCTTATTTTATAGATAGTTTGAATGAATGGAGATACACATGATCGAATTACGCGGTAAAGCAGTAGCAGATGCTCACAAGGCGATTTTACAAGAAAAAGTTGCAGCAGTAGGAGACTCTGTAATTACTATGGCAGTATTACTTGTTGGTGAAGACCACGGTGCTCATATGTATGCTACATTTATGGAAAAGACAGCAAAGAATTTTGGCTATAGCTTTGTATTAAAACAATTACCTGAAACGGCTACACAGGATGAAGTGGTGGCAGCATTGCAAGAATTAAATAATGATGCGGCTGTTCATGGAATTTTACCGTTAATGCCGATGCCTAAACACATTGATACAGAGGCTCTTATCGATATGCTAGATCCTAAAAAAGATATCGATGGTTTAACTACGTATAATATTGGCCTTGTAACTGCAGGCAAAGGTGGTTTTGCCCCTTGTACTGCTAAGGCGTGTATGGCAATTTTGAATCACTACGATATTCCTGTAGAGGGGAAACATGTGGTAGTAATCGGTCGTAGCCAAGTTATCGGTAAACCAGTAGCTCTTATGACCCTTGGTGCACATGGTACTGTTACAATGTGCCATTCTAGAACTCCTGATTTGGCAGAGCAAGTAAAACGAGGCGATATCGTTATTGCTGCAGCGGGTCGTGCTCATATGATTACAGCAGATATGATTAAGCCGGGCGCTGTTGTTATCGATGTAGGCATTAATGAACTAGAAGGTAAGACTGTAGGCGATGTTGATTATGAAGCGGTAAAAGATATTGCATCTGCAATTACTCCAGTGCCTGGTGGTGTAGGATCTGTAACGACTACTATGATGCTTGAAGCTGTATATGAGGCATACCATGCATGAGATGTCTATAGCAGAAGGCATACTTGATGTAGCCCTTGATACATTGCGCCAACACGATGCATCTGTGATTCATTCCGTTCAACTCGATTTGGGTCTTATGAGTGGCGTGGAACCAGATTCCCTTCTTTTTTGTTGGGAAGCGGTTACAAAGGGGACCGCAGCAGAAGGCTCACGTATAGAAATTAACACCATTCCTATTGAAGGAAAGTGCTTGGATTGTGATAAAACATTTCCGGTAGAAAATTATAAGTTTATCTGTCCCTATTGTGACAGTCATTTCGTACAAACCATTGGTGGCCGCGAACTACAAGTGACCTCCATGGATATCGATTGATAGAAAGGTTAGGACATGCAAGTTCAAGTTAAAACTAATGTATTGGCAAAAAATGATGCCATTGCAGAGTCCTTACAACAGTTGTTTAAGGAAAAAAATATTTTTGTATTTAATCTATTAGGTTCTCCAGGGGCTGGTAAAACATCTCTATTAGAGGCAACTTTACATGATTTGAAAAAAGATTACCGCCTTGCTGTTATTGAAGGTGATTTATTTACTGCTAAGGATGCGGAACGGATTCATGAATTAGGCGTTCCTGTTATTCAAATCAATACAGTGGGAGGTTGCCATCTTGATGCACAAATGATTCAAGATGCACTAGGTGATTTAAATCTTGATGAACTGGATATGATCATTATCGAGAATGTAGGTAACCTTGTATGCCCTGCAGAATTTGAGATTGGTGAAAGCATGAAGGTAACTGTATTATCTGTTACTGAAGGTGAGGATAAGCCTCTTAAATACCCATTAATCTTTAAAGAGTCAAAGGCTATCCTCATTAATAAGACAGATTTATTGCCTTATGTACCTTTCAAAAAAGATAAGGCCATACAAGATATACGTAATTTGAATCCAACAGGAGAGATTTTTGAAGTAAGTTGCACGGCCCATAATGGACTTGAGCCATGGTTGACATGGTTGCGTGCACAATTGGAGAGTAATCGATGAATCATTCTATTAAGAGCCGTATCGTAGCGGCACTTCTAGTAGGCTTATCTGCTACATCGGTAGGGTATGCAGCAGAGCCGGCTATTTCGACTGTGAAACAAACTGCGGTGGAATCTACAGAGAATGCAAATGATGTTGCACATACGGATGATAAGACAACTGTAGAAGCAGCGGGAACTGATGCGGCTGAGTCTGTTGCGTATATAGATAATGCACCGATTAAAGCTGTTAAAATCGATACAAAGACAAAAAAGGAAAGCACTAAAACAGGATGGCTAGCTGAACAAATGGCAGTTACCGAGTTTGGTGATTCCATACAGTTTTGGCAAGCAGCTAGCGAAAATGAAGGTCCATTGCCTAGCGTAACGCAAAATAACTTGGCTGATATTGGTAAGTCTTATACGGCTAATAATTTGCCAGCTTTAGGGTCTGAAGATGATTATGCTATTGATGGGTATCGCTTAGGAGATCAGTTTGTAGCGCCTAAAGATGTAGAAAAAACAGTGGTTCGTGATAACTTTACGACGTACTATATGAAAGACTTGGAGGTGACCGTTTACACGGGACCTGCTCAAGAGCGTTTAGTAAATAATCAATTGCGCGGTCAAGGTGCTACTTATTTCTTTGAACCGAATACTATTACTAATATTCATAGTACGAAAAAAGGCGTCCACACTGTACGCGATATTGGTGTTGGTAGCACGCGCATGGAATTGGTATTTGCCTATGGTAGCCCTATTGCGATGTGGCGTGATTTGAAAAATGAAAGTTATATCTTCCTATATGAAGGTCATTCCGAAAATTCATGGTCTCGAAAAAAGGAATTTAATAGCTCGATAGAGAATACAAATAATAATAGCCAACAACAATCTATGCTAGGACAACAGAAAGAATATATTGCTTTCACCATCAAACAAAGCAATGTAGAGGCTGTTGATATGATTAGTGGTCAAGTATGGCCAAGATTTGGATTGCCTAAAGCTCCAGTATATGATTTTCAAGCAGGTAAATTGACTGCTGATGATTTTGTGTTGCGTGGCTATAAATTAAATGATCATTTTGTTAATGATCCCAATAATGATTGGAAACATCAAGGTATGTTGTTTGGGTCCACATTTATTGGATATAACGAATATGGCGTGAGTGTTGATAAAAAAAATCTCATCAATCGTGTTCTATTAAATATTTACACGCCTACTCGTCGCGGTATTGCGATGGGGGATACTAAATACTTATTGCTCTTTGTATATGGTATGCCTACTCGTATTGTTGAATCTACAACAAATGCGGGCACATCTACTGTATATGAATATAAAAATCCAGCGGCAAGCGACTCATATTTACAGTTTGCCCTAGATGATAAAAACCAATATATCAAATCCGTTATGTTATCTGATCGTCCAGTTAAGTAGGAACGGTTACAGCGAGGAGGCAAGGGATATGGTTACAGTTCAAGATGTAAGAGAACGTTGGGAACAAATTCAAGGTGATGATGAACGCATATTGTTTATCGTTGGTGGTCCTGGTTCTGGTAAAAGTTTGTTAATTCGTGAATTATCTGAACAAAAAGGTTGGAAGTACTTAGAGGCAAAACAACTTATTGAAGAAGAGTTTTTATTAGTACCTCGTGATGAAAGACCACAACTGGCAGAAGAAGTAATTCGTCGTGCATTAAGTCGCAGTGATACAGAAGTTGTTCTTATCGATGGTATTAATGTATTGTTTGCACCGATATTAAATTTAAATCCTCTTGAACTATTAAAGACTATTAGTAAAACATATCCGATTGTTGTAGGTTGGCGTGGTCATCTCGAAGGTGATCAATTGTACTTAGAACACAATAATGATCCAAAACATGCGGTAGTGACAATCACTAAACCTGATCGTGTTATGGTTATTGATTAATAGAGTTATATTGATTGCTGAGGGCATTATATATTGCCATGAGTTATGACCGCATATAAGGCAGGTGATATCATGGACCAATATGTAATTGCCCTCATTTTAGGTATTATAGAAGGAATAACAGAATGTATCCCTGTATCTAGTACAGGGCATATGATTATTATTGGGCCGATTCCTGTGATAATAGGTCTTTTGGTAGGCGCTCTTTTTATGATTTATGCAGAAAAAAGACGAGTGACTACAAGACTGGTTGATTCTGTAAATAATTTATCTATATACCAATGCTTCCGGATTGGACTCTATCAAATGCTCTGTTTGTGGCCTGGATTTTCGCGGTCTGGTGCTACCATTGCAGGGGGCATGTTAATCGGTTGTACTCGAAGAGCTGCTGCTGATTTTTCGTTTATCATGGCTGTACCAGTTATGATTATTGTTTGTATATATGATTTGTTACGGGTAATACATTTATTAGACTTAAATGATATTATTATGTTTGCCATTGGCACACTCGTGTCATATATAGTAGGTTATATTACGGTAAAAGTATTTTTGTGGTACTTGAATCGATCCTCTTTATCCTCCTTTGGGTACTATCGGATAATAGTGGCTATATTAGCAATTATCTATCTTTATCTATGATTGCCAATGAGGAAAAAATGAAGTTTAAAAAGTTTAGAAAAAATACTTGCATAGGGTATCGTTTCATGTTATTATGATTAAGCACTAAGGGATACCGCAGTGAACGAAAAAAACTTCAAAAAAGTTTTTAAAAAGTTCTTGACACTTAGTGGGACGGATGATAAAATACATCTTGTCGTAATGATGCTGGCGTAGCTCAATTGGTAGAGCAGCTGACTTGTAATCAGCAGGTTGTGGGTTCAATTCCTATCGCCAGCTCCATTTTATTTTGGAGGGATTCCCGAGCGGCCAAAGGGAGCAGACTGTAAATCTGCCGTCTTCGACTTCGAAGGTTCGAATCCTTCTCCCTCCACCATTTATAGCGGGGTGGAGCAGTTGGTAGCTCGTCGGGCTCATAACCCGAAGGTCGCAGGTTCAAGTCCTGTCCCCGCAACCACAAAAATTCACAGTGAAATGATCGTTCATTGTGCTGGTGTAGCTCAGTCGGCAGAGCGTATCCTTGGTAAGGATAAGGTCACCGGTTCAATCCCGGTCACTAGCTCCATACATGGCGGCATAGCTCAGTTGGCTAGAGCAATCGGTTCATACCCGGTGTGTCCGCGGTTCAAATCCGTGTGCCGCCACCATTAAACCTCACATTGGTGAGGATTTTTTTATTTCTCCATAAAATATAAATTGAAGCTGATGAGTGTAAGGATTACATTTGTCAGTTTTTTTATTTTAGAAGAATATTTGTATTTTTAGAAGTTTTTCTATATATGGTATAATAATGTATAAGGGAATCTTATATTCCATTGATAAATTAGGGTTAATATATTATATTAATACTAGAATGTAATTTGTTTTTGTGAAGGAGGATACAATCCTAATGGCAAAAGAAAAATTTGAACGTACGAAACCGCATGTTAACATTGGTACAATCGGTCACGTTGACCATGGTAAAACTACTTTGACAGCTGCAATCACTAAAGTATTGGCTGAAAAAGGCCAAGCTGATTTCCAAGATTACAGCATGATCGATAAAGCTCCAGAAGAACGTGAACGCGGTATCACAATCAACACTGCACACGTTGAATACGAAACTGAAAACCGTCACTATGCACACGTTGACTGTCCAGGCCATGCTGACTATGTTAAAAACATGATCACAGGGGCTGCTCAAATGGACGGAGCTATATTAGTTTGTTCAGCAGCAGACGGTCCAATGCCTCAAACAAGAGAACACATACTACTAGCTTCAAGAGTTGGTGTTGACTACATAGTTGTTTTCTTAAACAAGGCAGATATGGTAGATGACGAAGAATTATTAGAATTAGTTGAAATGGAAGTAAGAGAATTATTATCAGAATACAACTTCCCAGGAGATGATATTCCAGTAATAAAGGGTTCAGCTTTACAAGCATTAGAAAACCCAACAGATGAAAAAGCAATCGCTCCAATACTTGAGTTAATGGAAGCTGTAGATAGCTACATTCCAACTCCAGAAAGAGCAACAGATAAGCCATTCTTAATGCCAGTAGAAGATGTATTCACAATCACTGGTAGAGGAACAGTTGCTACAGGAAGAGTTGAAAGAGGAGTTCTTCACGTAGGAGACGAAGTAGAAATCGTTGGATTATCAGAAGACAGCAGAAAAGTAGTAGTAACAGGAATAGAAATGTTCAGAAAGTTACTAGACGAAGCGCAAGCTGGAGACAACGTAGGAGTTCTTTTAAGAGGAGTTCAAAGAACTGACATCGAAAGAGGTCAAGTTTTAGCAAAAGTTGGATCAGTTAAGCCACACAAGAAATTTGTAGGTCAAGTATACGTACTTAAAAAAGAAGAAGGTGGAAGACATACTCCATTCTTCGATGGATACAGACCACAATTCTACTTCAGAACAACAGACGTTACTGGTTCAATCAAGTTACCAGATGGAATGGAAATGGTTATGCCAGGAGACCACATTGATATGAACGTTGAATTAATCACTCAAGTAGCTATGGACGAAGGATTAAGATTCGCTATCAGAGAAGGTGGAAGAACTGTAGGTTCAGGAGTTGTTACTAGCATAATCGAGTAATAGTAGTTCTTAGTATATATGTAGGGACTGGGTTTCATTACCTAGTCCTTTACAAAGGCACATATATTGACATAATACATGTTTTATGATAATGTGTTTAGGTAATTAACGAAATTAAATTAACATAAAGTAGTAAGGTTTTATATTATTTACGGTAAACTGGAGGTGCAGACTGTGAGAGTAAAGATAACTTTAGCATGCACAGAGTGTAAGCAAAGAAATTATAATTCAATGAAAAATAAAAAAAATAACCCAGACAGATTAGAAATGCATAAATACTGCAAGTTCTGTAAAAAACATACACTTCATAAAGAGACTAAATAATTAGCTAATATAGTAGTGACACATACTCACAAAGATTAAGGATGTGAAGTAATGGCTGTTAAGGAAAATGTAAATTTAACTAAGAACTCACCTAGTAAAGGTGGCATATTTAAGTTTTTTAGAGAGGTTAAGGCAGAAGTTAAAAGAATAACTTGGCCTTCTAAAAATGACACTAAAAAGGCGTTAATTGCAGTTGGCGTAGTTGTGCTAATATATAT
>USAV01000059.1 GCA_900552715.1 uncultured Veillonella sp. | reverse complement strand
CTACAAAGCGCAAGCGTGCCTCCGTATTGAGCCGTAAGGAAGAGGCTACTAGTCTTGAACAAGAGCTTGTACAAATTGAAGAACAAATCCGTTCTTTAACAGCTAGCTTAGAAAATCTAGAAAAACGGGTGGAAGAGGCTGAAAAAGAACGAGCTACCCTTGATGAAAACTACCAACATACGAACTTACTCTATGTGGCTAGTGAAACAAAGGTACAAAATATACAAAATCAAATGGATCGTAAGAAACGTGTCCTTTCTGAAGAAGAGCAACGTTTAGTACAAATCGATATTGATTTAGCCACTACAACGGCGAACTTAAAAGACCAAGAAGCAGCATTGGCATCCTTACAAGAAAATCATGGTGTAGAAGGTAATCAAGGGGCCTTGATGGAGCGTTTAACTGTATTGCAAAAGGTACAGCAAGAGGCGTATGAAGCTTTCACGGAAGCTCGCCTCACTTGTGATACATTACGACAAACCATTAAGGAACGTGAAACACAACGGGAACAACGCAATCAATCTATTGCTAGTATTGTAGATCGTTTAACGCCGTTACGTAATTTACTCATCAGTACTACACAGCGCTGTGAAGAAGAATTACCGAAGGCTAAAGCATTAGCAGAACAGGAGCTAGCTACGGCTACAGCCGAGGTTGAACGTTTACGTGCTCTACGCGATGAAGCTTACGATAAGACATCTACAGGTCGTGAGGAATTAGAAGCTATCCTCAGCGAGCAAGACCGTTTGAACCAACGCTATAAAGTTGTGCAAGGGCGACTCGTTGATATGGAAGGTAAGATTACTCGTCATCGCATGGATTGCGAACGCTTTATAGAAGAGTTGCAAGAGCTTGGTTTTACATTGGAAGATGCACAAGCCCTTCGTATTGAAGGATCCGTTAGTGATTGGAAGGATGAACAAGCACGTTTGATGGCTGAAATTGCCGAGCTTGGTCCAGTCAATCCAAACGCCGTTGAGGAATATGAAGAAACTAAAGAACGCTATGATTTCTTAACTACACAATTGGCGGATTTAGATACGGCGAAGGAGCAATTGCAAGCAGTTATTGCCGAAATGGATAAGGCTATGAGTACACAGCTATACGATGTATTAGATGTGGTAGGTCTCAGATTCCAAGAGGTATTTAGCCAATTGTTCGGTGGTGGTACGGCCCAAATCGTACTGACAGATCCAGAAAATATCTTGACTGGTGGTATCGATTTTTACATTCAACCACCTGGGAAGAAACGTCAACAATTGACATTGTTATCCGGTGGTGAACGGGCTCTTACCGTTATTGCTTTATTATTCTCATTCCTCGACTATCGTCCGGCTCCATTCTGTGTGCTTGACGAAGTTGACGCAGCCCTTGATGAAGCTAATGTCGAACGATTTAGCTCTTACCTAAATCGGGTAAATAAAGAAACACAATTTATCGTAGTATCACACCGTAAAAAAACGATGGAAGCTGCCGAAGTATTACAAGGGGTAACCATGGTTGAACGGGGCGTATCGCGATTATTAACAGTAGCATTTGAAGATGTGAAGGAGGATCTTGCATAATGGCATTCGGATTCTTTAATAAAATTAAAGAGGGCTTAGAAAAAACTCGTAAGTCCTTTGTAAAAAATGTAGAGACAGTTATCATTGGTTATGCAGAAATTGATGATGATTTCTTAGATGATTTAGAAGCAGTTATGCTTACTAGTGACCTTGGTCCTAAAACGACAGAATACTTGATGAAGGAAATTCGTCGTGGTGTAACAGAAGGCATTATCAACAATACTGGTGATGTAATGCCATTTATGGAAGACCGCATTACAGAAATGCTTGTTGACCAAGAGGATGAAATTACACTTCACCATCCAGAGGTTATCCTTGTTGTGGGTGTAAACGGCGTTGGTAAAACAACAACTATCGCTAAATTGGCTAACTACTATACTAAAGAAGGTAAAAAGGTTATTATCGCTGCAGGTGATACATTCCGTGCCGCTGCAGCTGACCAATTATCTATTTGGGCAGATCGTGTAGGTGTGCCTATCGTTAAACATAAAGAGGGTGCTGATCCTGCAGCCGTAGTATACGATGCAATGGAAGCGGCAAAAGCTCGTAATGCAGACCTCGTTATCGTCGATACAGCAGGTCGTCTACACACTAAAGTTAATCTTATGGAAGAGCTTAAAAAGATGGGCCGCGTAGCGAATAATCACGTAGAAGGGGCTCCGCATCAAACATTGCTCGTTCTCGACGGTACTACAGGTCAAAATGCTGTAAGCCAAGCTAAATTATTTGGTCAAGCAGTGCCAGTAAACGGCATTGTGGTGACTAAACTTGATGGTACAGCAAAAGGTGGCGTAGTTATCTCTATTAAAGAGGAACTAGGCGTACCAGTGCGCTGGATTGGCGTTGGCGAAGGCATGGATGACTTACGTCCATTTAATGCGAAAGAATTTGCTAATGCACTATTTAATAAAGGAATGATTCAAGGTGACAAATAAATATAACCGGGAATTCTTACTTGAATATGTAGAATCTGAAAATAAAAAAAATGAATGTAATGTTAGCCTAGAAAATATGGAAAAGATTGTTAGCTTAATCGAGTATTTTGGCATTGAATTATATCGTCCTATTACAAGATTGCTACTTTCAAACTGGGAAGAGATTACAGAACGTATTAATAACTATACTGAATCAGATTGGATGATGGCTGATGAAATTCAAAAGACTACGCCTACATTGGATCGTTTCTCCATTGCTATGCTCATCGAAGTCTTAGAAGGTGAGGATACGTTGAACCAAGCGGAAAATGCAGGTCGCCGTCTATCTGAGGAAGAGCTCAAAGCTATCCGTAAACATCAGGATGAACAGTAATGAAACATAATACATATAATTACGAAGGGGGCCAACCATTTAAAGTGGAGGCGCCCTTTACGCCTACTGGGGACCAACCGACTGCTATACAATCCTTAACAGAAGGGATTGAACGTGGTGAGTGGGCTCAAGTCTTGCTCGGTGCCACTGGTACCGGTAAGACATTTACAATGGCTAAGGTTATTGAGGCGGTACAAAAACCGACCTTGATTATTGCACACAATAAAACATTGGCTGCTCAATTATGTAGTGAGTTTAAAAGTTTCTTCCCTAATAATGCGGTAGAATATTTTGTATCTTATTACGATTTCTATCAACCAGAAGCATATATTCCTTCAAGTGATACGTACATTGAGAAGGATGCGTCTATCAATGATGAAATCGATAAATTACGACATAGTGCCACTATGAGTCTTTTCGAGCGTCGCGACGTAATCATCGTTGCCTCTGTTAGTTGTATTTACGGCTTAGGTGACCCTGAGGATTACTCTGAGCTCGTATTGTCCTTGCGCTTGGGGCAGACGAAATCTCGCGATGAAATTCTGTCTAAACTCGTAGATATTCAGTATACTAGAAATGATATGAACTTTATCCGTGGTACCTTCCGTGTACAAGGTGATACCATCGAGATTTTCCCTGCTGCTTATAGTGAAAGAGCCATTCGGGTGGAACTCTTTGGTGATGAAATCGATCGCCTCGTTGAGGTAGATGCTTTAACAGGTGAAGTAATTGCTGAACGTAAGCATGTTGCCGTATATCCAGCATCTCACTATGTAACAACGAAAGATAAGATGCGTATTGCTGTAGAGCGTATTGAAGCCGAATTAGATGAACAGTTAGCTAAGTTAAAGGCTGCTGATCGTTTACTTGAGGCGCAACGTCTTGAACAACGTACGCGTTACGATATAGAAATGATGCAAGAAATGGGCTATTGCTCGGGTATCGAAAATTATTCCCGCCATATGTCTGAACGTAAGGCTGGAGAAGCTCCATATACATTGATAGACTATTTCCCAGATGATTTCCTCATCATGGTGGATGAGTCTCATGTAACGATTCCTCAAGTACGTGCTATGTACAATGGCGACCATGCTCGTAAGGAATCGCTCATCGAATATGGCTTCCGTTTACCATCTGCACTTGATAATAGACCACTTCAATTCGATGAATTCGTAGAGCGTATTAATCAAATCGTCTATGTATCAGCCACACCTGGTCCATATGAAATGGAAGTAGAAACGAATATTGCAGAACAAATTATTCGTCCTACAGGATTATTAGATCCATCCATTGAAATTCGTCCTATTAAGGGGCAAATGGATGATTTACTCGGCGAAATTCATAAGCGTGCAGCTAAGAATGAACGCGTTCTCGTTACGACCTTAACGAAAAAGATGGCTGAGGACTTAACAGAGTTCTTGAAGGAAATGGGCGTCCGCGTTCGTTACCTTCATTCAGATATCGTTACCATCGAGCGTGCTGAAATCATCCGTGATTTACGGGCTGGTGTATTCGATGTACTGGTTGGTATTAACTTACTCCGTGAAGGCCTAGATATGCCAGAGGTTTCCTTGGTGGCTATCTTAGATGCGGATAAGGAAGGTTTCTTACGTTCTGATACGGCTATGATTCAAACAATCGGTCGGGCAGCTCGTAATGTGAATGGTCACGTTATCATGTACGCTGACCGCGTAACCGGTTCTATGCAACGTGCTATTGATGAAACAGATCGCCGTCGTGCCGTGCAAGAGGCCTATAATATTGAACATAATATTACGCCGAAGTCTGTCTCCAAAGATGTAAAAGAACTTATTGAGTTGACGAAAATTGAAGAAGATATGGTTACCGATGGGAAGGACTTTTCACCGAAGAAAGGGAAAAAGAAAGCCTCTTCAGCAGGTATGGACCATGGACATGAACCATATGCACAAGATACATCCACTCCTAAGGTGGCAGATATAACGCCAGAAGAGTTATTCAATAAAATTGAAGAACTTGATCGTCAAATGAAGGCTGCTGCAAAGCAGCTTGAATTTGAAAAGGCAGCAAAGCTTCGTGACCAATTAGGAGAACTACGTCAACAATGGTCCGATATGCATAGTGCAGGTGAAAGCAAGTTGAAAAAGCCTACATCTAGCAAGGGTAAAAAACGTACAAGTTCAAAGAGTAAATCTTAAGTAGCAGTAACATGCATTCATATATTGTAAAAATATTAACTGAATGTAATAAATCGAATCTATATAGATTGTAAGAAAACACATAGATTATATAGACTATATGTGCGATAATATACATATATTATTTCATGTTAGTAAAAATAGAGATGATGCCATTTGGTATCATCTCTTTAAATAGGGAACATAATGAAAGATCAATTGATAGTAAAAGGTGCGCGTCAGCATAACCTTAAAAATATAGATATAGCCTTACCACGAGATCAATTCATCGTTTTGACTGGCCTTAGTGGTTCTGGTAAATCATCCTTAGCATTTGATACGATTTACGCAGAAGGGCAACGACGCTATGTAGAGTCCTTGTCTGCGTATGCTCGTCAATTCTTGGGACAAATGGATAAACCTGATGTAGATTATATTGAAGGCTTATCTCCAGCGATTTCTATCGATCAAAAGACAACAAGCCGCAATCCTCGTTCTACAGTCGGTACTGTAACGGAAATTTACGACTACTTGCGTCTATTATTTGCTCGTGTAGGTCATGCCCATTGTCCAGAGTGTGGTAAGCCTATTACACAACAAACGATACAACAAATGACAGATGATGTAATGAGCTTCCCAGAAGGTACAAAGATTTTAGTATTGGCGCCTATGATTCAAGGAAAAAAAGGGGAGCATAAATCTGTCTTTGAACAACTTCGAAAAGAAGGCTTTGTTCGTGCCCGCGTAGATGGCGTTGTACGTACATTGGATGAAGAAATCGTATTAGAAAAAAATAAAAAACACTCTATCGATATCGTAGTAGACCGCCTCGTTGTAAAAGAAGGTATCGAATCCCGCTTGGCAGACTCTATGGAGACCGCATCAAAATGGGCGGAAGGCATCGTAGTGATTCAAGAGGTAGACGGCCCTGAACACATGTATAGTCAACACTTTGCATGTCCAGATTGTCATATTTCATTACCAAAAATTGAACCGCGCATGTTCTCCTTCAACAGCCCATTTGGTGCTTGCCCATCATGTTTGGGTATTGGATCCACTATGGAAGTAGACGAAGAGCGCGTTATTCCAGATGGCTCTATTAGCTTTGCCGATGGTTGTGTGCAAGCATTGAGTTCTAATCCTAATGCATGGTTTATGCGTCAAGTAGAAGGTTTGTTAAAAGCTAATGGGTACTCTTTAGATTCTACCTATGATGAATTGCCAAAAGCATTACAGAAAAAAGTTATGTATGGTACAACGGATAAGGTAGCTTTCACCTATGAAAATATGAGAGGTGAAGTAAAGGAATTCTTTACAGAGTACGAAGGTATTTTGCCGATGGTAAAACGCCGTCATAGTGAAGCATCTACCGATTCCATGCGCGAAGAGTTTGAAAAATTTATGTCTATTAAGCCGTGTACTACATGCCATGGTGCTCGTCTTAAACCTGAAGTGTTAGCTATTACCGTAGGGGATAAGAATATCAATGAAGTAACGCAATTAACCATTAAAGAAGCTCTGGATTTCTTTGGTAATTTACAGTTAACAGAGCGAGAACAAGTGATTGGCGCTCAAATTTTGAAGGAAATCAATGCTCGCCTTGGCTTCCTCAATAATGTAGGCCTCGATTACCTTACCATGAACCGTAGTGCAGGGACACTTTCCGGTGGTGAAGCACAACGTATTCGCTTGGCCACACAAATTGGCTCTGGTCTTGTTGGTGTGTTGTATATTCTAGATGAACCGTCTATTGGTTTACACCAACGAGATAATGATCGTCTCATCGATACTTTGAAGGGCTTACGAGACTTAGGCAATACATTGCTCGTTGTAGAACACGACGAAGATACGATGCGTGCGGCAGACTATCTCGTAGACATCGGTCCAGGTGCAGGTGAGCATGGAGGTCAAATTATTGCAGCTGGTACTGTTGACGAAGTGATGAAGGTAGAAAACTCTATTACTGGTCAGTACCTAAGCGGTCGTAAGTTTATAGCACTCCCTGAAGAGCGACGTAAGCCAGGTAAAAATTGCATCGAAATTCGAGGTGCGAAGGAAAATAATTTACAAAATGTAAATGTAAAATTCCCTATCGGTCTATTTAATGTGGTTACCGGTGTCAGCGGTTCTGGTAAGTCTACTTTAATCAATGAAATTCTTTATAAAGGTTTAGCGAATCAGTTGTACCGTTCCTTCCATAAGGTGGGGGCTCATAAAGAAATCCGTGGTCTCGAAAATATCGATAAAATCATCAATATTGACCAAAGCCCTATCGGTCGTACACCTCGCTCTAATCCAGCGACCTATACAGGTGTGTTTGATGCTATACGCGAACTCTATAGCCAAACACCAGAGGCTAAGATGCGCGGCTATAAACAAGGTCGCTTTAGCTTTAACGTAAAAGGCGGTCGCTGTGAAGCTTGTCGAGGCGATGGTATTATCAAAATTGAAATGCACTTCTTGCCAGATGTATACGTACCTTGTGAAGTATGTAAAGGCGCTCGTTATAACCGTGAAACCTTAGAGGTTAAATACAAAGGCAAATCCATTGCTGATGTATTAGATATGACCGTAGATGATGCAGTAGAATTCTTTAGTGCTATCCCTAAAATTCATCGTAAGATGGTTACCTTACAAGAGGTAGGTCTTGGTTATATCCGTTTAGGTCAAGCGGCCACAACATTATCTGGTGGTGAGGCTCAACGTGTTAAATTAGCTACTGAACTGGCTCGTCGTAGTACAGGTAAAACCCTTTACATCCTTGATGAACCTACTACAGGTCTACATGCTGAAGATATTCGTAAGCTCTTAGATGTACTACAAAAGCTTGTCGATGGTGGAGATACAGTGGTCGTTATTGAACATAACTTAGATGTTATTAAGATGGCTGATCATATCATCGATTTAGGCCCAGAAGGTGGTAATCGCGGTGGTACCATTGTAGCAACAGGTACACCTGAGCAAATTGCTAAGGTAAAAGAAAGTTATACCGGCAAATTCTTAGGCCCTGTATTAGAACAGACTAAGAAATTTATGAAAGCAGCTAAAAATAAGAAATAAAATAAAGTATTAAATTTAGTTTCTATAAAAACTCATAATGGAAATAGAATATATTTTCTAAGCATTTATCATGAACATATCTTAGATAATAATATATTCTATTTCTTTGAAATCTATAAGGAAAGGAGGACATATGCCATCTGAAGAATTACTAGAGAAGGTTAGTCATTTGCCGACTACGCCCGGTGTGTATTTATGGCGTGATCAGTACAACCGCATCATCTATGTAGGTAAGGCTATTAACTTACGTAATCGCGTGCGTTCTTATGTGCGTAATGATGCGAACCGAGCTCCTAAGGTTACGGCTATGATGAAGCGTGCCGTCGATGTAGAGATTATCCAAACAAAGACAGAGATGGAAGCTCTCATATTAGAGAATACGCTTATCAAAGAGCACGAACCTAAATACAATATTCGGCTCCGCGATGATAAGACCTATCCGTATGTGAAAATCTCCGTGCAAGAGGACTATCCTCGCGTATATATGACGCGTCGTCTTGAACGGGATGGGGCTAAGTACTTTGGTCCTTTTACAGATGTTACATCGGTCCATGTAGTATTGAAATTGATACGCCAGTACTACCCACTGCGCACATGTAAGTCTATGAAGGTAGAGCGCCCATGTTTGCAATATCATATGCATTATTGTGAGGCGCCGTGCTTTAATAAAATATCTATATTAGACTATCGGAAATACATCGATGAAATCATAGAGCTCTTTGAAGGTAAGCCTATACCATTGTTGAAGGAAATCAAAGAGAAGATGGAAGCAGCTGCAGAAGACTTACGATTTGAAGATGCAGCACGGTATCGAGATCAGTTGAGCAGCATTGAAAAAATACAAGAAAAGCAACGGATGGTTACACAACGAGGCGACTTAGATGTATTAGGGATTGCTGTTGATACATCTATGGCCTGTGTACAGCTACTATTCATCCGTGGTGGACGACTATTAGGTCGTGAGAACTACTTTGTTCAACACGATGGAGACAGTCCAGAAACGATCATGACGGACTTTATCAAGCAATACTATGGGGATATGAACTTCATTCCGAAGGAATTATTATTGCCTATGGATAGTTCTGATAGAGACTTATTAAGTGAATGGTTTACACAACTCAAAGGTCAGAATGTAGAGGTATCTGTGCCTCAGCGTGGCTATAAGATGGACATGATCAAGATGGCCCACGAGAATGCAGAAACCTTCCTTGAAGAGAGCCGTCGTCAATGGCAGTACCAAATCGATAAGACTGGTGGGGCCGTTAAGAAGTTAGCGGAAGTCTTAGACTTGCCACGATTACCAGAACGTATGGAATGTTTCGATATTTCCCATACGCAAGGATCTGAAACTGTTGCGTCTATGGTTGTCTTTGAAGGTGGTAAGCCGGCGAAGAAGGAATATCGTCGCTTTAAACTGAAGACTACACAAGGTAAGCCGGATGACTTCAAATCCATGGCGGAAATCATGGAGCGCCGTTATGGTAATGAAACAGACTGGCCTATGCCTGACCTTATTATTATCGACGGTGGTAAAGGGCAGCTCAATGCAGCATTGCCGTTAATACGCGCCGTAGGTGTTACCGATGTACCTGTTATCTCCTTGGCTAAACGTATTGAAGAGGTCTTTGTAGAAGGACAATCTGAAAGTATCATTTTGAGCCATCACACGCCAGAGCTTCAATTACTACAACAAATACGTGACGAAGCCCATCGATTTGCTATTACCTACCATCGCAAATTGCGTGGTAAACGCAACTTAGAGTCTATTTTAGATCATATCGAAGGGATTGGCCCTAAACGTCGCAAAGCTTTATGGGCGCATTTTAATAGTTTAGAGGCCATGAAAGAGGCATCCATTGATGAGCTTTCAAAGGTAGACTCTATGAACTATAAAACGGCAGAAGCATTATATAATTTCTTCCGTATGTCCAAAGTAGAAAAACAAGATATATTGAAATAAAAAAGAGCATCTTACATAAGATGCTCTTTTACCGTATTAACTGTTATTTAGTTTTGTTTACGTTGAATGTACCAAGTACGCCAAGTAAATAATATGCCCGCCACTAGTACGCTGGAGAGTAAGCCAATCCATACGCCAAATGGTCCATAATTAGGATTTTTAGCAAGAATATAGGCCGTAGGGAAACATACGCCCCAATAGGAAACGAGGGAAATGTAAAGCACTACCTTTACATCCTTATAAGCCCTCAATATACCTTGCAACGGTGTTCCTATGGCATCGATAGCAGCGAAGAATACACCGTACCCAAGGAAGCTATAGATGAGTTTATATACTTCATCGTCATTTGTAAAGAGATCTGCAATAGCATCCATGTTGGTGAATGTAAATGTACAAATCATAATAGCCAATACAATGGCTAAGATACGAGAGATATAGGAGTACTGTATAGCCTCTTGTTTACGACCTGCACCGAGTTCATAGGCGACTGCAATAGTGGAAGCCATAGCGATACTGAGCGGTAAACAGTAGAATACATTGGTAAATGAAATGACTGACTGATGAGCCGCTACGACAGCAGATCCGAAGTGAACCATCAATAGGCCAGCAATACTAAAGATACTAGCTTCTAAGAAAATAGAGCCACCAATAGGAATACCTACATGTAGCTGTTCGCGAATATAGTGAAAACTTGGTTTACTAAAGTCTTTAAAGATACGATATCCCTTTAGCTTTGGATGTAATAGTAGTACTAAGCTGAAGAGAATAAAGTTAGTCCAGCAAGCACCGGCTATACCATAGCCAGCACCGACACCACCGATTTCAGGAAATCCGAAATGCCCAAAGATGAGCGAGTAGTTCAAGAATACATTTACAATAAAGCTTGTAAATACGATGGCCATAGAATAATGTGTTAATCCATGACTGTCGACTGTATTGCGTAATGTATTAACCCAAAGAAGAGGGAAGAGACCTATGGCAAAGGCTTTCAAATAACTAATACATACCTCAGTTGCAGCCGGTTCAAGATTGAGGGCCGTCAGTAGTGGACGTAAGCCAAAGAGTCCAATCATTAAAATAATAAATGCTAAGCCCGTACCTATATATAGGCCTTGGTAGAATATCGTTGCAATATCATCAGTTTTTTTAGCCCCTAATAGCTGAGAAATAATTGGTGTAATACCTAATAATGTTCCCTGTGCAAAGATATAGAAAAGGAGCCATAAATTATACCCCGTAGCAACCCCTGCTAAATCTATCGTACTATATTGTCCCGTTAAAAAGATGGCTATAAATGTACCACCGATAAGGGAAAATTGCGTTATGCACATAGGAGTAAATAGTTTAATGAACAACCATAACTTTTGTAATATAGAATATGTTTGATACATACTTACCTCCCTTAGTAATGATAATTATACGATACCATAAAGTAGCTTAATTTAATAGATAAATTCCTTAGGAATTGGGAATTAAATGTATATTATTTCGCATATTATGACTAAGTCTTTCATGTATTATAAAACCTCTAGTTGTAGAGTTATATTTCTTTACTTACGATAAATGGAGTATGCTAAAAATGAATATATATTTTGTAAATTGAATTTTACACCACTGAACTATATCGATTATAATATATATGCTATAGTTATATTCTAAGGAGGATACATTGGACATCTTATCTATTCAAGGTTTATTGGCGATGCTTCAGATCATCATTATCGATATCTTACTCGCTGGCGACAATGCCATTGTAATTGGTATGGCGGCTCGTAATTTACCGGCTCATTTGCAAAAGAAAGCCATCTTCTGGGGCACCGCGGGGGCCATTATTTTACGCCTTGTTATGGCATTCCTATTTGTAGAGGCGTTGAACAATATTCCTGCCCTTCGTCTAGTAGGTGGTATCCTTCTGTTATGGATTGGTTATAAACTCGTTGCCGATGATGAAAGTGAGCATAATATCGAAGCTAAGGATAACTTGCGTGCCGCTATTACAACAATTGTCATTGCAGATGGTATCATGGGTATCGATAATGTTATCGGTGTAGTTGGTGCTGCAGGCGGCCATATGACAATGGTGGCCATTGGTATGTTGATTACTGTACCAATTATCATTTATGGTAGCACTTTGTTTGTGAAAGTTATCGAACGTTTCCCAATTATCCTATACGCTGGCGGTGGTATCCTTGGATGGGTAGGTGCTGGCATGGCTGTAGAGGATACATTGATTGCCCATACGGTGGAACCATATGCATTGTATATTAAAATCGCTGCAGTAATCCTCGTAGTTGGTGCATCTTTGTTAGCCAAAAAACTTAAGAAATAACACAATACATCTCTTCTCCTAGTCACAGGAGGAGAGATTTTTTATGTAAACTATTAGCTCTCTTATAGATGAGAAAATAGAAGATTTATGGTATAGTTAAGGGATAGTTATTGAATTAGTAGACTGAATTGAGGTACGTACAGAATGGAATTTTTAGAAGTTGCCACGTGGTTAACTATTGGTAAGATTATTTTGATTGATATTTTATTAGCTGGCGATAATGCTGTAGTAATTGGTATGGCAGCAGGTAAGCTAGCTCCAGAA
>USAV01000058.1 GCA_900552715.1 uncultured Veillonella sp. | reverse complement strand
ATTATTCGATCACTCTTCACCTCGTCTACCCTAACGACTGCCTTCGCGGGTACTTGCGCTATTCGCCTTTACGAATTCGGTCTTCCTTTCTATGATATACGGCAGAATTAGTACAAATATGAATTATGTACTGAGCTATATTATACTAAAAAAATCGATGAAATGTAAACCTCCGAACCTAATTCAAAGGCAATAAAAAAAGATTTTTTCTATACTTCACGGTATTTTCATTGTAAGAAATTATACTGCTATCAATCTATATTTTATGCAATTAGATTTTACTATTCAACTACAATCAATTTATACAATTTAGGAGAGAAATAGTATGAATAAAACAATTATAAAAAAGAAAAATAAAATACATAAAAATAACATACAATACAGAAAATTACGCCGTTGGGTGCTCCCTGCAGTATTAGGTGCCGCCTTATCTACATTGGCTTTCATTCCAACCTTTGCAGCAGAAACACAAGCGAATACTAACGTAGCTGTTGTAACCACTACAGAACAAGCTCCAACTGTACCATCTGCTCAAGGTAGCACACCACCAAATGGTGCGCCACATGGCAAACCACCTGTAGGTCAACCGCCAGTAGGTACTCCTAATGGAGCACCTCCAAGTGGAAGTCAAAACGGGGCACCTCCAACAGATATGCAAAACGGAGCCCCTACTGGCATGGCACCACAAGCCGAAGTAAATCCTAGTACTTTCACAGGTACGTCTGTAGTAACAGAAAACAAATCTATCGCTCATGAATTAATTACTAATACAACATCTGACCAGAATGCTTTCATAGGCAAAAATAAAGCAGTCGTAAATATCGAAAACAGCGTTTTCGATAAAACTGGTAATACTACAAGCGATGACAACAGTAATTTCCGAGGTCAAAATGCGGTAATTCTTGGTATTGATGGCAGCCAAATCAACATTAAGGGTAGCAATATTACATCTAACTCCAATGGTTCCAATGCAGTCTTTGCTACCGGCGAAGGCTCTGTTATCAACGTAGAGAATACTAATATTCACACTAAAAGCGATTCCTCTCGTGGTCTAGATGCTACGTATAAAGGCACAGTAAACGGTAAAAATCTAACGATCACTACTGAAGGTGCTCACTCTGCTACCCTTGCTACTGACCGTGGCGAAGGTACGATTACTGCGGAAGCTGCTAAACTAACAACCTCTGGCGCAGGTAGCCCTGTTATCTATTCAACGGGTAATATTACAGCTAACAATGTGAACGGCGTAGCTAATAACAGTGAAATTGGCGTTGTAGAAGGCAAAAACTCTATTACCCTTACAAACTCCAATGTAACTGGATACAAAGACAATGGATTCATGCTCTACCAAAGCTTCTCCGGTGATGCTGAAAGCGGTATTGCTCGTTTAAAGGCGGAAAATAACACACTCACAACTCATAGTACAGGTGCGTTCATCTATGTAAACAACACCACTGCTGAAGCAGACCTTACAGGCAACACAATCTTAATGCCAAATACTACGATACTGGTGAAAGCTGCGGCAGACTCCCGCTGGGGCAAAGACGGTGAAAACGGCGGACACCTCACACTCCGCGCATCTAACCAAGAACTTAGCGGTAACATCGTAGCCGACTCCATCAGCACCATCGCGATAGACATGGCAAATGGATCTAGCCTTGTTGGCGCTATCAACACAGACAATACAGCTAAAGAAGTTACACTAAAACTCAGCAAAGACTCCACATGGACACTCACTGGCGATAGCTATGTAAAATCTTTAACTAACGAAGACACAACAAATAGTAACATTCACTTGAATGGATATAAACTCGTTGTAGCTGATAAATAATGGCAAAAGCACTACTCTGAATTTTGCAATTCAAAGTAGTGCTTTCTTCTTTTTTATTCAAATCTCATAGCAGTTCAAATACAGATATCCTTTTTGATTTATCACACAAACATAAGAGTATCAAAAGTTATGAAATAAACAGTCTATTAAGTAGCATCCATATATAGGATATAATTTTAATTCAACTACAGGCTTGTAGTTTTCATGTTTAATCTTATGTACCACAGTGCTTAAAGCTTCTAAATCATCTTCCCAGCTTTGAATATAACTTTGCTTTTTCTCTTCACTATCAAAGTCTTCAACCGCTTTTACGTCTTCGATACATTCTAGTAGTTCTGTTCGTTGTTTATCTACTTCATGACTCAATAAGCTATACAAATTAATAATTATATTCTATTGGGATATCTTTTTAATAATTCTTCAGATATGGTCTTTGTTTTTCATATTCTTTGAGTTCAAACAAACACCCTTCATAGCCCAAAGGTATTTCATATATCCAATTGAATATGTATAATCTCGTTATAATGAAAAAATATATTCAAAGTGCACCTCCTTATAAAAAACATAAGGAGGTACGACACATTAGCTATTACTATTCAATATAATCTTATTCAGTTAAACCTTTATCTTATTTAAACTCAATATTGGAATTATCATCAATATATTTTAAATAACTATCTTCAGTTAACGCATCATTCACATCATCACAATTTACAATTTTTTGCAATTCAGGCCAATTATCTAATGGTTTTGTTGGATTACTTTTTCGAGGTCTATTTAGTCTATTCCATTTAGTAATCGGAGTGCTATCACGAATGGCGCTACTAGAGCTATTTTCTGAATTATATTTATTTTTAACTTGTAATAAGATATCAGATTTATCTTCTAGAATGTAACAAAAGTCAACAGCTCTATAGACCTCTCCTGCACACCAAATCCACCCTATTGGTTCTAATATAGTTTTTAGATATTCCTCTAATACTCTTCCATTTAGATTCTCTAACCCCATCAGTATAAAGTGCTGTTTATATGCATCTAAAGCTAATGATTCGCCATCATCACAATCACGTGAAAAGTATACTACTAAGTGCTGAAGCAGAGCTTCATCAATTTCACCAATACTATTAATCTCACTTTCAAGGGGTTTTTGATTATGCCCATCAATATACTTTTGAATCCATTTATATAAATATCCCCTTATAGCATCTTCAATAAAATCGTAATCAGATAATCGAATATTAGGAAATAAATACAAATGATTTAACGCATAATCGAAAAGCTTTTGTATATTATCATAATAGACTGTATTAGGTTCTAATAATTCTGTAATTAACTCTTCAAAACTCCTCTTAGCAAGTAATCTTAAATTATAATCCTCCCTAATAGCTTTTCCCAAATCAAAATTAGGCATCAATCTCATCCCCTTTTATACATATAATATGGTATAAATAATTCAATTATAAGTTTATCATATATTATTAAAATTATGATATACTAACATTGGGTCTATTTTTTGTTTCTTTAAGGATAATAAAATGAGTATTTTGACTATTGATGATATTTCCACACAACTTAATATTTCACCACAATATGCACGTCGATTACTAAAGGAAAATAAGATTAAGGGAATATTAAAAAATAATATTTGGACAACTACACAAAAAAATCTCGATTTATATAAGCAAAGACAAGATGTTATTATTGATCCAGAGGATAGAGTACGTAAATCCAAAAAAATTCCTAATATTGTTTCTTTATCTTTTTTTAGTGGTGGAATGGGGTTAGATATTGGAATGAAAAACGTAGGTATCCACCCATTGTTGGCATGTGAAATTAATAGAGAAGCGAGAGCTACCATTGTAGAAAATGATTCTGAAATCGGTCTTATTAGAGATATCTGGGAATGTAATAAAAAAACTGTTTATAAATATGCTAATTTGCCATTAGATACCCCCATAGATATTATTTTTGGTGGCCCTCCATGTCAGGCATTCTCAACAGCCGGAAACAGAAAAGGTTTTGATGATGACAGAGGAAGTGTTTTTATAAAATATTTAGATATAATAGCAGAACTAAAGCCCAAATATGTTGTACTAGAAAATGTAAGAGGACTACAAACAACCCCCTCCATAATAGAGGAATCAAATGGACGTCCAATAAAAGGTGCTGCTCTATATTATGCATATAAACGATTAAGAGAACTAGGTTATTCTGTATCATTCAATTTATATAATGCAGCAAATTTTGGTGCGCCTCAAAAAAGAGAACGTTACGTAATCTTAGCAAAATACGGAGATCAAAAACTCCCCTACTTGATACCTACAAACTCAGAACACGGAGAATATAACCTTCCTAAATGGAATACTTTAGCTAGTGCAATACAAGACATACAAAATACACAAATGCATTATATTGATATTCCCAAAACACGAGTTGATTGGTATAAAAAAATTCCAGAGGGCGGTAATTGGAAATCCTTATCACAAAATGACCAAAAAATAGCAATGGGAAAAAAGTATTATATGTCTGGGGGGAAAACTGGATTTTTTAGAAGGCTAAATTTTGATGAACCTAGCCCTACACTTGTAACAACACCAATAATGCCTGCAACTGATTTAATACATCCAACTGAACTAAGACCTCTCTCTATTGAAGAGTACGCACGTATCCAAGGCTTTCCAGACTCCTGGAAATTTAAAGGTAAAATAGGCGAAATATATAAACAAATTGGTAATGCCGTACCAATAAAACTAGGTGAAGCAATCGGCCAAGTAATAATAAATGATATAAATAATAATCCCATCATACCTCCTTCTAGCTTTAAATATTCGCGTTATAAAAATACATCCGATGTAGAATTAATACCATTAATAGAAAAATCATTAGACAAAAAATTTCTAAATGACACTTTATTCTAAATCATAATTACTAAAAGATAATGCCTCTCTTTAATTTACTCTATAATACGACTATTTTCTTTAAGATCTACACTACAGAACCAAAGCTATTAAATCTGCAAACTAAATCCATATAAATAACCCCCTATATATGTGCACAGAACAGCAAGGAAACATATATAGGGGGTTATACTATTACGTATAAAATTATAGAACGAATTCACTGCTATTAAGAACTAACGATTAATCTTGGTAAAGATGGTTCCTCGCTGTGGATTTCGCTTTCCGAAATCTTACGCTCGGAACAAAGTGATGTGTGGGCTTCATCGTCGCAAGCGCCTCTGCCACCTCACACCCTACTTTTCCGCAAGTCCTTGTTCTCTACCAATAATATCAGCAATTTCTTGGCATAGTGCTTGTAGTTCTTCTTGGTTAGGACCTTCAGCCATTACACGAATGAGTGGTTCAGTACCGGATGCACGAACTAGAACGCGGCCTTCATCACCAAGTTCACCTTCTGCTGTCACAATAGCTGCTTTGATAATATCATTGTCTTCCCAACCTGTTTTTGTAGCAACACGAACGTTGATAAGAACTTGAGGATACTTAGTCATAATGCCAGCCAACTCAGAAAGTGGTTGATTTTTTTCTTTCATAAGAGCCGCCACTTGAACAGCTGTTAACATGCCATCACCAGTTGTATTGTGATCTAAGAAGATTACGTGACCAGATTGCTCACCACCAACGGAGAGGTCATGTTCACGCATGTATTCCAAAACATAACGGTCACCAACAGCAGTAGAAACTGTTTTCATTCCTAGTTCTTCTGCTGCTTTATGGAATCCGATATTACTCATAACAGTACCAACTACAGTATCATCTTTGAGTTTGCCTTCTTCTTTCAATTTAAGCGCACACAATAGCATGATTTGGTCACCATCGAGAACTTGACCTTTTTCGTCTACCAATAAGCAACGGTCCGCATCACCATCATTAGCAATACCAAGATCTGCGTTGTGTTGTTGTACAGCCACTTGTAAGCCTTCGATATGTGTAGAACCACAGTGATGATTAATATTCAAGCCATCTGGATTTACATTGATATTGATTACTTTAGCGCCAAGACCAGATAAAATTTCAGGACCTACGCTAGATGCAGCACCATTTGCACCATCATATACGATAGTCAAACCTTCAAGGGATGTATCAATTGTGTGGCGAACAAAGTGAGCGTAGAAATGAGCTAAATTGCTATTGTACTCAATGGTACCAATGCCATCACCTGTCGGACGTGGCAATTCATTATCTGCACTTTGACGAACATATTGTTCTAATTGATCTTCTACTTCATCTGGCAATTTATAGCCATTGCCATCAAAGAATTTAATACCATTATCTGGATATGGATTGTGAGATGCAGAAATAACAGCACCTGCATCAAAGCCTTGTTGACGTACAAGGTAAGCTACTGCTGGAGTCGGAATAACACCGGCAATTACAACATTGCCGCCAACAGAGCAAATACCGGATGCTAACGCACTTTCAAGCATAGAGCCAGAAATACGCGTATCACGACCAATCAAGAATGTAGGATGGTCTTTTTCTTTACCAAAATATGTAGCCGCTGCACGGCCTAAATGATAGGCTAATTCAGGTGTTAAAAATTCATTAACAACACCACGTACACCATCTGTACCAAATAAACGAGCCATAATTATCCTCCTCTAGGGATTGTGAAAATCACAAGTCCTTATATATTCACTGTTGTGTATTATATCACAATATATACACCACATATATATATACTATACAGATATACTATTTTACAGTACCAAAATGAACTTATACTGTAGTTTACTTTATAATACATTCTACTACTAACTAGTTAGGTTTTGCATATTTTGCCATGCATATAATGGCAGTTTCTGCCCCATCAAGGGCTGCGCTCATAATGCCGCCAGCATAGCCTGCACCTTCCCCCATAGGATAAAATCCACCTACAGTTGGAGAAATACGTTCTTCATTACGCCCCATGCGAAGCGGCGCAGAGGTGCGTGTTTCAACACCAGTCATACATACCGTAGGATCATCAAATCCATGAATACGTCGTCCCCAATACGGCAATGCCCGTTCCAACACGGACGTTACGAATGGTGGCAAGCAATCATGTAAATCGCAATTTACTACACCTGGTTCATAGCTATATGTGCTATCTTGTACACCTGTTGCTTGTGAAAGCCCCAAAAACTGGCCTACGGTCTGAGCTGGTGCATGGAAGTTAGAGCCACCTAATTCATAAGCTTTACGCTCCCATTCACGTTGGAATGCTACACCATCCAGAGGATGATTACCAAAGTCATCAGGCCCTACATTAACTACGATAGCACTGTTCGCAACACCGCTATCACGAGCATATAAACTCATGCCATTAACAACAACGCCACCATTTTCGGACGCTGATGCTACAACTTGACCACCTGGGCACATACAGAAGCTATACGCTGTACGGCCTGTTTCTTTATCGTGGTATACAAGAGAATATTCTGCGGCCCCAAGGCCCAAGCTAGATGGTTCTACACCATATTGAGACTCGTCAATGATAGCCTGATCATGTTCAATACGAACACCGATAGCAAATGGTTTTGCCGTCATTTCTATATTACGTTTATGTAACATTTCGTACGTATCGCGTGCACTATGACCTACGCCAGAAAGGACAACCGTCGTATCAATCCGTTCGTTACCGTTAACTTCAACACCTACGATATGGTCATTTTCAATAAATAAATCGGTAATCTTAGCACCAAAGCGAACTTCACCACCCCATTCGATGATGCGTTCACGCATAGCTTTTACCATGGTACGCAACTTATCTGTACCTACATGAGGTTTATGTTTATACAAGATTTCTTCTGGAGCGCCGAACTCTACAAAATATTTGGAGATTTCATGCAACCTTGGGTGTGTAACGCGGGTTGTCAGTTTACCATCAGAGAATGTACCTGCACCACCCTCGCCAAATTGTACGTTAGATTCAGGCTTGAATACGCCCTCCTTCCAAAACGTTTCTACATCTTGGCTACGAGTATCAACGTCTTGACCTCGTTCAAGAACGATTGGACGGTACCCTTCACGAGCTAAATAAAAGGCAGCTAGCATCCCAGCCGGACCAAAGCCCATCACTACAGGGCGATGTGCTAAAGGCACATTACCATAAACAATAGGTTCTGGATCCTCTGGAGTAAATACAGATACATCCTTTTGTTTACCTAGTTTTTTCATGATTTGAGCTTCCTTATGAACCTCAACAAACAAGGTATACACAAATACAATATTCGGTTTTTTACGAGCATCTACAGCGCGTCGTACAACGTGAATCGTTTCAATAGCGCCTCGCAATTGGGGATATTTTTTTTCTACAATATCCTTTATATCCGACTTGACCGTAACAGCCACGCGGAGATTTATTATTCTAATCATATCTTTCCTATTTCGGCTCCCTTTTGGGGCAGCTTATATCATTATTATTTGACCTAAATTTCTAACAACTGACCTACAAGAAAATGGTCATACACTTTTATTATACAACACTACTATAAAAGCTAATATATGAATAATAAAATAAACCCTAATAGAGTTATGAATTTACTCTATTAGGGTCTTTTTTAGCTACGTATAGGGTCTATTAGCTACGTAGTTTTCTTTTGTATATCTACCTTAACATGTACTGTAGTAACATTACTATTGATACCACTTGGCAACACCAAGTTGTAATTACCTTGAATGCCCTTCGTTGCACCGGTAAGATCAATTGGTTCTGTTTGAATTTCTGAAACAGAATCAATCATTTCTTCTCGACCAGTCACAGTTAATTGAGTTGGTGTAACGGATATAGACTTAACTTCATACCCATCAGCTACCGTTCCCGCAGTTGGTACTGTAATAGGAACCGCTTTATCTTTACGCAATAAGTTTAGTTCATATTGAGCTTGACCTTGGCTCGGATTGATGTGTACATCTAATACATTACCAGATATATCCCAGGCTTCTAACGTACTAACAGAACTAAAGTTCTTGGTTTGACCAGCGATATTGACCTTCATAACAACCTTATTTACAGCGTTAACCAGCTGTTTACGTCCAGATACAGTTACTTCTTTCGGTACAATAGTGACTGACTTGAGAGCAACATCGTCTGAGAACTTACCAATTGGAACAATTTCAACCGGTATTTTCCGTTCTGAATATTCGTCTACATTAATTGTTATAGTATCAGGCTTAACCTCAACAAGGCTCATTCCCGCTGGAGGGGTAAATCCAATGGTTACATTATTTTGACCTGGTTTTACACCAGATGCATCAATATACGCACGAAGATTATCTGCCTTTATAGACATAATCGTATCGCGAGGGCCCGAAAGGACAATGCGTGCTACATCAGGTGCATCTTCTATAATATAATGGGAATCAAGATTTTGGACTTGAACAGGTACTGTATAGGTTACCTCCATCACAGGGTTCTGATCTCGCATGATAAAGAACCACATGACGATAGCCGCTAGCAATGATAACAACTTAGCTGGCCAATTGCGTTTCAAATGTATCATCATTTTTTTGCCCCCCATTTCCACATACCAGTAATGGTTTGACGAGGGCGTTCCATAAATGTACGCAACGCTTCTTTAATTTGATCTTCCGGTAAATGGCGATAAATATGACCGCCATAGGTGTAGGAAATTGTCCCCGTTTCCTCACTGACCACAACAACGACAGCATCAGTTTGTTCGGACAAACCGATGGCTGCACGGTGACGCGTACCAAGTTCAGTACTCAATGTACGATCCTCAGTTAGTGGCAACAAACACCCTGCTGCACGAATACGTCCATCGCGGATAATCAGCGCTCCATCATGAAGTGGTGTACTAGGAACAAAAATATTTTTAATTAGTTCGCGGCTCAACACAGCATCCATTAAAATGCCTGTATCAACGAAGTCATTGAGGCCCACTTCACGTTCAAAAACGATAAGTGCCCCAGTATGCTCACGAGACATAACGCGAGCCGCCGCCATCACTTCATTGATAGCCATATCCATTTCCTCTTCGTTGACATTCTGTGCCTTACTGAAAATTCGACCACGGCCCAATTGTTCTAAAGCACGACGCAATTCCGGTTGGAATACTACAGGTAATGCGAAGAGAAGAACGGTCATACTTTGTTGCAAAATCCAATTGATAACATATAGATTCAGCAAATGACTCAATAAATTTAGAATCGCTAGCATAACGAGGCCCTTTAAAAGAGAAACGGCCCGTGTATCTTTAAGCAATTTATATAAGTAATAAATACCTACGGCAACGATTAAGATATCAGCAATATCAAGAAGCCTAAAGGTATGTATAAGTGCGTCAATATGCATAAAAATAGCTCCTTATACAAAATAATAAGGTACAACCAACTGCTTGGCTGCACCTTATATTTTAACTCATTTTAGAAACACTGTAAATTTATAAACGAGTATAAGATTTTTTTTTCTATAGTTATGAACTTAAATGTTTTGTGTTTCAATCCACACATCCATCTGTCCGCCACACACCATACCTTCTTTTACAGCTACATCGTCATCTAAAAGAACTTCGATACGACGATGTGCTTCTTTTTTATTCAAGGAATCAACAGCGCTTAGACGAATCTCATTTTCAGCACGACCACCACCGATAGTACCAAAGATAGATCCATCTGGGAATACTACCATAGATGTACCAGCTTTACGTGGTGTAGAACCACGGGTAAATAAAATAGTAGCCACAGCTAGTGTTTCATTTTTACGAGCACTTAAATATTCAATAAACTCACGATTCATAGCTCACTCTACCTTTCCGCAATGAGCCGCCTTTTTTACCACGCACCACTGCCAAATATTCGCTAACGATAGATAATGCAATCTCCTCAGGGGTTTGTGCACCTAAGTCTAGACCAATTGGTGCATATACCATATCTAATTCTTCTTGCGTCCAACCTTGTTCACGCAATACTTCAAATGCATAATGAATACGCTTTTGACTACCCATAACACCCATATAGGTTGGCAAATAATCGCGTAATTGTTCTAAGCATACATTATCATACTCATGAGCACGAGTAACAATGATAAACCCATTATATTCATCAAGAGGTAGATCATTTTTAAAGTTTTCTAAAGGCAAGCATTTACGAGTTACACGTTCATCAAAGAATTCAGGAACTACATATTCTGGGCGGTCATCTACAACGGTTACACGACACCCGATAAATAATAATAAATCGGTAATAGCACGGCTCACATGACCAGCACCCAATACGAGGACAGATGGATCGTTCTCTACAGGTTGTACGAAACATTCCGCTTCGCCTACCATACATAAAGAATTAAGCTTTGCTTTATCTACCATAAATCCTTCGATTGGTGTACCATACAAAACACTACCATCTTCAGCATAAATTGTCTTATCCCCTTGACGAGGGCCAGACAATACAGTAACCATCAGCGTAGTTTCTGTAAGCTGAAGACGGTCTTTCATCACATCATAGATCGTTTCCATCTTGATTCCTTTCATACTCCCATGCAGTAACAGCTTCTAAAACACCGCCACCAACGGCAAGGGATTTATCTGAAATACTATAACAATGAGATTCTTCACAACGAGCATCTACATCGGCCAATTTAAAATGGTCGGATACGATGAGTCCGCTCTTAAGAATACCTCTAAGAATACCTGTAATTTTTGCCCGCACTGGCTCTTTATCTACATAACCAATGACTTCATTAGCTTGTACAGAATCGCCAATATGGCGCTTAGCTGTAAACAGACCAGCCTTTTGTGAGTGAATAACACGTTCATGAGTATAACCACCTACATTACCGGGAATCCCCGTATTAGGCTGCGCTGGACCATCATAGATGCAACGACCTAAGTAATGACCGCGCATGGTTTCAATGACAACATCCACATCATGCCCTGCAGTAAATCCAGGCCCCACACCAATGACGAGATCTGCATCATCACGTTTGGTACCAAGATTCTTTTTACTTAAAATAGCATCTACAACAATAGCTGGCTTCAATGTATCAAGTAGCTCTTCATATGAACTAGTCACAACGGGAATAACACCTTGTGCCAACGTATCTGCTACTTCACTAAGGGCTACATGACGTGCTACAAAGCGTTCCAAAATCATTTCTCCGCGATGTACAGCATTGCCATAACATACTTCACGGCGAATCATGGTAGGAATGGCGATTTCGTTAATCACCACAGGATAGCCTGCACGTTTCAATCTATATACAGCGCCAGAAGCGATGTCTCCGCCTCCGCGCATAAGGACTAATGGTTTCATAATGCCTCACTTTCACGTTGTTTCAAACGCTCAAAATCATCGGGTGTGTCAATATCATATCCAACATCGTCACGAATCCACAATTTGATAACATGGTCTTTACCACTACCGCGAATGATAGTTTTGCCACCTTGATCCCCTTGGATATGTTGCAATGATTCAAACCAATGTGAACCAAATAGAACAGGATTTCCCGACTGATAATTCGCCCCATAATGCGGGACGACGATAGTTTTTGAATGAAAGTTATCACTAAATGCACTAATAACCTGATGTACAACATTCCCAGTCAATAGTGGTTGATCCCCTACAGAACAAAGAATGCCGTCTAGCGGTATCGGTGAGTTTTCTACCAAATGACGTACTCCTATCGCTATGGACAGGCCTTGTCCACGATTAGGATGTTCATTCTGAACCACTTCAAACCCATAGCTCGTAACTATAGGTTCTAATCTTTCATGATCATCACCAGTAACCGCTACAAAAGGTAGTTTACAGGATTCAGTAAGTTCTACCGAATCATTCCATCCACAATGAAGAGCCCCACAGACCGCATCTAAAACAGTTTTACCACGCCAAGGCAAAAGTTGCTTATTACATCCCATGCGCTTGGATTGACCTCCTACGAGGAGGACAATGCCAATATGCAAAGGACGACGGTCTAT
>USAV01000057.1 GCA_900552715.1 uncultured Veillonella sp. | reverse complement strand
GTTACCATGTAAGGGGAAATGTAACCACGGTCAAATTGCATACCTTCTACTACGTTTAATGCAGTTTGCAAGCCTTTGGATTCTTCTACAGTGATAACGCCGTCGTTACCTACTTTTTCCATAGCTTCAGCAATCAAACCACCGATTTCTTCGTCAGCAGCGGATACGCTTGCAACTTGAGCGATTTCAGCTTTACCAGAAACTTTAATGGAACGTTTTTTAATTTCTTCAACCAAAGTTTTAACTGCTGTTTCAATACCTTTTTTCAAGATCATTGGGTTAGCACCAGCTGCTACGTTGCGCATACCTTCTTGAATCATAGCTTGAGCCAATACTGTTGCAGTAGTAGTACCATCACCTGCTACGTCGTTAGTTTTAGTAGCAACTTCTTTAACTAATTGAGCACCCATGTTTTCAAATGGATCTGGAAGTTCAATATCACGAGCAATAGTTACACCATCATTTGTGATTGTTGGGGAACCGAATTTTTTATCCAATACAACATTACGACCTTTTGGTCCCAATGTAACTTTTACAGCGTTTGCCAATTGATCAACGCCACGACCTAAAGCGCGACGAGCTTCTTCATTAAACAAGATTTCTTTTGCCATATGTATTACCTCCTAGATAATAACAGTATCTAATGTAAGGGAATGTATATGCCCGTAGGCAGTATAGAATGTATCAATAGTATGTTTAGCTCTATACAGATATATTAGCTATTATAGTACTGCTAAGATATCGCGTTCGCTAATGATCAAATGAGTAGCGCCATCGATTTCTAATTCGCTACCAGCATATTTTGCGAACATAACAGTATCGCCAACTTTAACTTCTGGAGCTACACGTTGACCATTGTCATAAACTTTACCAGCACCTACAGCTACTACTACGCCTTCTTGAGGTTTTTCTTTTGCTGTATCAGGAAGGAAAATACCACTTTTAGTTTTTTCTTCTTTTGCTTCTAAACGGATAAGAACGCGGTCAGCTAATGGTTTTAACATATGATGTCACTCCTTATTTACTAGTTATTATTTACAATTCATTAGCACTCTAAGTAGTCGAGTGCTAATCACATGTATTATTATAACCTATGTCAAAATAAATGCAAGTAGAAATTTTGATTTTTTGACTTTTTAGTTTTTATTTGATGTTAGCCACAAAAAAACTAGTATAAGTTTTGATTCTTATACTAGTCTTTGTATCTATTTTGAAACTTGATTAATTAATGCTTTACAGATATTAACAATACTATCTCGTTTCTTCATACTTAGGGCGCGAATACGATTATAGGCTTCCTCTTCTGATATAGAGTATAGCTCCATCAATATACCGGTCCCTTTTTGAATGATTTTACGATCCTCTAATGATTGTTCTAATTCAGCCATTTTTTCGCGTAGCTCAGCATCACTATGATATCGCCCTAATGCCATTTCTAAGGTTGGAACCAATTGTTCTTCACGAACAGGCTTAATTAAATATCCATATACGCCAGATTCTCTAGCCTTATTTATTAAATCCTGTTGACTATAACTAGTTAATAGAACTACAGGTGCTTCATGGTGAAAGCCAATTTGACGTGCTGCTTCGATTCCATCTAATTCTGGCATTTTTACATCCATTAGAACAATATCAGGTTTATATTCTTTGCAAAGCTTGATGGCTTCAACGCCATTAGTCCCTTCTGCCACAACTTCATGACCAGAGGATTCAATAATATCGCGTAGATCCATACGTATAAGGGATTCATCATCCACTATTAAAACGCGCATTTACTTCTCCTTCTTCATATGTATTGTCACTAGAACACCGGCATCAGTATTTTTAACAGATAGACGCCCTTTTAACTCATGGGTAACTAAATTATTAATGATAGTTAATCCTAAACGCTTATTCGAGTTAATAGAGAAATCTTGAGGTAACCCTTTTCCCGTATCAGAAAAATCTAATACAATATATTCCTCTAATTCCGAAACAGCTAGACGAATCTCCCCTGCTTTACCATCTAAACCATGTTCAAGGCTATTAGTTATTAATTCATTAATTATAAGAGAAACATAACTTGCTAAATGAGATGATATCAGCATATCCTCCCCAGTATAGGTAAAGGTAACCTCTTGATCTCGCCGAACCATACTCATTCGTAATAACCGACATAGCTCGTCATAAATTGATCGGATACCTATATAATCCTCGTCATAATGGGACACAATATCATGAACTAATGCCATACTTTCAATACGATTTATCCCCTCTTGCAAGGCTTGTTTAACCTCCGGCAAGCTAGACCCTCTAGCCTCCATGCGCAACAATCCGGCTACGGTTTGTAAATTATTTTTTACGCGGTGATGAACCTCTTTAATAATCGAGTTCTTTACCAATAACTCTTGTTGCTGCTTACTTTCACGGGTACAATCGTGAAGCACGAGGAAACAACGCGTTTCATTACGCCCCATAGCAATAGGAATCATATGTTGACGAATGACCATATCTTGATAGATCTCTTCACTAGTGTATATGGTTCTATCATCTAACACTTGTTGGATGGCTGAAACTTTTAAGGTACTGCTATAAATTGATGAGCCCACAAGTCGTCGGTCAAATCCTAACAAATCTACTAGTTGTACAGCCGCCTCATTACCATAGAGAATTCTATGAGAATCATCAAAGATGATTAAACCATCAAAGTAAGAAATCGGTTCGTACGATTGTATTTGCTCATCCGTAGCAGTCAGCATAAGCCGTTGCATCGTATCCGACAAGGTATACTCTTGCTCATATTGTTCTATCTTAATAGATGGAGACACGGTAAAAGCTATGCCCCCAATAATACGCCCACCATTATCTACAACAGGAAAAACATGTTGTCGTTGATCATGTTCTACCCCAATAAGAGGTTGTCCACTTTCCATCATAGAATGCCACGTATTATTCCCTTTTAACTGTCGAGTAATAACACCCTGGTCACTTCGTTCAATGCACAGCATATCAGCACGCTGATGTCTATCACCTTGTGATTTCTCTAGAAGGGGTGTAAAAATCTGTATCCTTTGACGGGTCAATGACTCGCCAAAGGATATAAGTTTACTAATATGCTCTAATAATGAGGTTTGTAATGGACCTAATGGTGTTGTATTTAAAATATCTTGACCGATATCCACGATTAATCCTCTTTCCAAGATACATGACCAATTTCAACACTTGGTTTTGCATTCAATGTTAAGTCTGCAAATTTACCAGCTTGAGCCATATAATAAGCGCGACAACCAATCATCGCCGCATTATCAGTGGACAAAATTTTATGAGGCTTGTAATAGGTAAATCCTTCTTTTTCGCACATCTTTTGTAATGCTGCTTGTAAACCTTTATTAGCAGAAACGCCACCAGCTATGGTAATACGAGTTTCACCCAATGTATGCGCTGCATCTCGTGTTTTCTCAACTAATACATCCACAATCGCCTTTTGGAAGGACGCTGCAACGTCCGCTTGATTTATAGGTTCATTCTTTTGCTGCTTACTATTTAAATAGTTTAACACCGCAGATTTCAAGCCACTAAAACTGAATTCGAAATTACCAGGCTCACTCAAAGCCTTTGGAAATTCAATAGCATCTGGATTGCCTTCAATTGCGAGGGCATCGATATGAGGGCCACCTGGGTATGGAAACCCCATAACACGAGCAATTTTATCAAATGCTTCCCCCGCTGCGTCATCGCGAGTCTGTCCAAGGATATCAAACTCTTCATAGCCTTTTACATGGACTAGCATGGTATGACCACCAGACACTACGAGGCTCAAAAATGGAGGCTCCAATTCTGGATTAGCTAAAAAATTAGCAAAAATATGACCTTCCATATGGTGAACTGGTACCAAAGGAATACCTGTAGCAAAGGATAACCCCTTCGCAGCAGCTACACCAACCAATAATGCGCCCACTAGACCCGGGCCATAGGTAACGCCGATATGATCTATATCTTGTAACGTCACATTTGCATCGCGCAAGGCTTGATCTATCACCGGTATAACTTGTTCAATATGATGGCGTGATGCGATTTCTGGTACAACACCACCAAATTTTCTATGAATAGGCACTTGGCTAGAAATTACATTAGATAAAACAGTACGCCCATCCTTTAGGACAGATGCAGATGTTTCATCGCAACTACTTTCCAAGGCTAATGTGTAAATACTCATTCTATTTCCTCTGAAACGAGAGACATAATATAAGCATCCTCTTTTGGCTCTGAATAATAATCTTTGCGAATCCCTTTAACAGTAAATCCTAGATTTCTATACATTGCCAAGGCAGGTAAATTAGATATGCGTACCTCCAAGAAGATCTCATGCATCCCTCTATTCAAACATTCATCTATTAATTCTTTAGTAAGTTTTGAGCCATATCCCTTACCACGGGCGGAAGGTAGAATGGCAATATTCGTAATCTGTCCTTCATCGTATACGAGCCAAGCACCAGCATAGCCCACAATATGCTCATCTTCACAAATAACCATATATAACTTATTATCGGCCCCTTCAAGTTCAGCAAGTACAGATTCTAAGCTCCATGGAACAGAAAAGGACTGTTGTTCTATATCATAAATGGCTTGAGCATCATCTACCGTAGCTAACCGAATCTCCATTATTCTACTCCTGCCGCTTCGGTGACAACAACTGTAGGATTTTGGTTTAACATGTCTGGATTATCCTTATGTCGTTCCTCCCATAAAACCTCTGCTTCAGAACGACGGATATAATAAGGAACCATATCCATTGGATCACATATCTCTTCACGGATAACTAAGTCGCGTCCCGCTAAAAGTAAAGAACTGGCTTTAGGAATGCGTTGTGAAATATCTAGAATAGTCAAATTAGTATCGTTTTCGTCTAAAAGCTTTTCAATGCGCTTGAAACCATCACCTAAGAATAAGACCTCTTCCTTAGTTTCTCGGAACTTTTCTAATAAATCACTAGCTGCAATAACAAACGGTTCCTCTTTACATACTAGCTCATTGTTTTCATATCGATATAGACCAGCATATACATGCTTTTTCTGAGCATCGATAACAGTACAGATAGTTCTATTTGTATATGAAACATTATGAGCCAAACTATCCATTGTCATCACACCATACAATGGAATTTGTAAGGCATAAGCCATAGCTTTTGCAGTCCCCATACCTATACGCAATCCCGTAAATGAACCAGGACCAATGCTAACTATAATACCTTTTAGTTCATTCTTTTTTACTTGTGAGGCTCGCAACAACATGTCGATGTGAGGTATTAGCTGCTCAGAATGAGTTAATCCCGCTTGAATGGTTAGTTCACCAATCAAGTTTGTTTCATCCATTAAGGCCACACTCGATACGAGCGAACTTGTCTCAATTCCCAACCACATATGGGCCTCCTATATCTACTAAATCATCTTTTGTAAGATAATCACTACTTAACGTAATGGATCGGCTTGTATCATCAATACGAGTCAGATATATCCATAATGTTTCATCTGGTAATTCATCAGAAAATTTATCAGCCCACTCCACAATGGATACACAGTCCTCTGTATATTCGTAAAAGCCAATATTTTCTAGTTCACTTATATCATCCAACCGATATACATCAAAATGATATAAATGTGTTCTATCCACATCGTAAGTATTCATGATGGCAAACGTAGGGCTAGTAATCTCCTCTGTAACGCCAAAGCCTTTCGCAATGCCTTGGGATAGATGTGTTTTTCCTGTCCCCAAATCACCAATTAAGGCAATACATAAAGGGTCCCCACTTTGTTTGACCCATTTGCCTAATAATTGTCCAAATTGTTGTGTATCTTCAACTGTATGAGTCTCTAATTGAACCTGTGCCTTATGATTCATGAAAATGATTATATCCTTTCGCTTCTATGGTCTTAATCGTTTTATCCGGTGTTACCATCTGAACCTGAGCTAGTCCAGATACAACTTCACCAATTATTGTAATGCCTGCTAAATTCTCTAATTTAGGAAGCAATGATTTAGGAGCCGTGAATACTAGTTGAAAGTCCTCTCCACCATACAATGCATAATCCACTGGATTAGTCTGCAAATACTTAGCTAATTCATAAGTCTCCTCATGTAGTGGAATAGCTTTTTCCTCTATAACAATAGATACATTGCTAGCCGATGTAATTTCATTTAACTCACTACCCAGACCATCACTAATATCATTCATACTATGAATACCTAGTTGTCTCAATTGTTGGCCCAATTCTATTTGTGGATCTGGACGTTGATGGCCAACCTTGGTCATATGATAGCCTTCCAAATTATATGATAAGGCTCCCAAACCTGTAGCAGCATAACCAACATAATTTGTAACACCCACAACATCACCCACTTGCGCACCGCTACGCATAACGGCAGTTCCTTTTGGAACATCTCCGATAATCGTTACAGTCCAGACCATAGGTCCTTCTGTACGCACCGTATCCCCACCAAGTATATTAAGATGATATTTTGCGCATTGATCTTTAATTCCTCTATAAACTTCATCAAGAATAGCCGTATCAACATATTCAGGTGCCGCCACAGATAGCACAATTTGACGAGGAGTGCCACCCATAGCAGCAATATCACTCAAATTGGCCGTCATGAGACGATAGCCTACATCATAGGGCTTCATATAGTGAAAGCTAAAGTGAACCCCTTCCACCATCGTATCAGTACTAATTAATTGATCTGTTTCTTCATTAGCACTATATACAGCACAATCATCACCAATTCCTGTAATCACAGTACTTGGATCATGTATCGTATTATCTTGAATGTGGCGAATGAAATTAAATTCCCCTACATCTTTTAATTGCATCTCATCACCTGGCTTCCGAATAGTATACATATTGTATTGTAACATATATAAAAGACAACAAAAATAGCAGATAGTTGATATATCAACTATCTGCTATCAATGAGACTAACTTAATTATTTTTTAATTAGGTTTGTCATCCGTTTAACAGGATCTTTCGTATCAAAGGAACCTACAGTAGGTACCTTTTTACCATTGCTAACGAAGAGAACACCATTAATATTATCAAAGGATGTCAATGTATTTACAATGGCAGCCATTTGTAATTTAACAGTTAAGTCCCCACCATTACCTTTTACGAAAGCGTCATTCACTTCTACAGATGCAATGCCGTCCTTTACAGTAACGGATGTAATTTTAATATCCTTGGAGAATACTGGATATTTTTGTGCTCTATCAGCTTTTAACATCGCTAGAAGAGCAGCTTTAGGCGTTACTTTGTCCGCCTCCATCTCAACGGTTGATTGTTTTACCCCTGAGCCATCCTCTGTTGGAACAAAGAAGGCCATCTTAACCATTTCTTGAGATGTTTTTGTTGTTTCTGCATCCTTATTGACTTTCGTCTCTTGCACAGGTTCACTTTTACCTGTTGTAGGTGCTTGATTAGGTGTACAACCCGCTGCAAATGCAAGCAAACCTACGCAGAGGATCGACAGAACTTGTTTACGTAATTTCATCGATTAACCTCCAAAGTAACTAGCAATACCATTGGCAATGCGATTTGCAAAGTCTTCTTGTGTTTGAGGAGATTGCAATACACGTTCTTCATTAGGGTTGGAAATAAAACCAAGCTCTACAAGAACTGCAGGCATGTTAGAATGTCTCAACACATATAAGTTACCTTCTTGAATGCCACGGTCACCATTGAAACCTGGAACGCTAGCAATTTGAGATTGTACCTTTTGTGCTAATCGAGCATCATTGCCTGTTTTACTATAGTAGTATGTTGCAATACCACCAACACTTGGGTTGTTGAATGCGTTAATATGCACACTGATGAGCGCATCAGAATTGCTGCGGTTTGCTACGTTAACACGAGCACCCAATTCATCAACACCACTTGCATTAGGACCGTATACGTCTACGTCTGTAGTACGAGTCATAAGCACTTTAGCGCCACGATTTTCTAGAGCTTTTTTCAAGTACATAGAAATCGGTAGTGTAATATTTTTCTCTTGTACACCATGCGGCCCAACGGCACCAGAGTCACTACCACCATGACCTGGGTCAATCGTAATTGTTTTACCAGATAGACCACCGCTAATAGAATAATTACCGGATCCTGTTGGCATATTTTTCGCAGGATGTGCAGAAGGAGATGGACGTTTGCCATAATAAGCAGGTTTAGGTGCCACACCTTTTTTCTGTACATCTACAACGATGCGATACGGTTTTTGATTAACCGTATCTTTCTTTAGGGAAAATACCTTTACATCACTCGTATCGATAGATGAAGGTGTCTTGATTGTTACCTTCACATCTCTGCCATCTTCTGTGAGTCTAGCAGAACTAGCTATGCTAGAGTCCATATTGATATTCGCTTTAGCAGTTTTTAGCTTTGTGTTCTTTAAGGTAACAGTCGTCGTTTTCCCATCTTTGCTAATCGATGCAGACGCTTTTACCGGTGCTGACAAATCCATAACCATACGAACATATGGTACCGGTGCATCAGTTCGTGTCACCCATCGAGCATCTTCAAGATTAGCTGCCTTTGCTTGAGTCAAGAATAGTGGTATCGCCATCAAGACAGCAAGGCACATAAAAAATAGTTTACGCAATACATTCACTCCAATCTAACTGACATACGTAGTGTCCAAACCATAGAGATGAGTCGATGATATCTTTGTGAATCAAAGTCTCATCGTTCCAATCTATCCATAAACTAATGTTAGATTATAGATAGATTATTTCATACAAACATGAAGATTAGTATGCCGATTATACATATTACTATATAAAGTCTTTATACAGTACACACAAAAATTAGTTGCTTAAAATTATTTTTTTGTGCTATGCAATCGACGCTAACGTTCAGTTGTAATTTGCCATTCATTCCCATCCGTACTAATGTGAATACGTCCCATCGTATCTGTACGGTAAATGGCAATATTGTTCTCCTGCAAACGACGTAATGTTACATCGTGAGGATGACCATAACTATTATACATGCCATTTGAAATTAATGCACTTTCTGGTTTAATAGATTTCAAAAAATCTTCAGAGCTACTTGTGCGAGAACCGTGGTGACCTACCTTAAGAACACGGGCAAACAGTCTAGAGTTCTGCTCTTTTATGAGTTTTTTCTCTTCTTGTAATTCTGCATCACCAGTAAAGAGCATAGAGAATTTACCAAAAATTAATTTACCTACAATAGAGTTATTATTAAGATCTGGCGCTCCTTTTTTATCTGTTAAAGGTTCAGTCCAAGGTGCATATACAACAAATACCGCTCCATGACCAAAATCTACTACATCACCACTACGCAATGTAGACCGTTGGATTTTATTTTTATCAATCCATTTTTCATAGGTTTTATACATATTATTATCAACAGAAATGCCATCATCATACACATGTTCAATAGGCATAGCTTTTGCAATAGCATAGAAACCACCCATATGATCAGCATGGGGATGTGTGATAATTACATTTTTTAGCTTTGTAACACCCATAGACTTTAACTGTGCCACAATGTTCTCACGATGCTCAATGTCACCTGTATCAATCATACTATATTCATCGCCCACCTTGAGCAATATGGCATCGCCTTGACCAATATCTAGCATATATACATCTAGATGACCTTCAGGATTCGTTTGTTTCGTATCAATGGAATAGCCTTCATTTACACTAGTGCTATTCTGAGATGCTGCATTAGCTACATCTTTATTCGTGCATCCCGCAATGGCAAAGATAGGAATACATAGCACCAATAAAAAGGCTATAAAACGCTGTATTTTATTTGTCATTCTTATTCTCCCAATAATTCACTAATGACACAACCTATCGATGTACTTACATCACTAGGTGTATACCCCCAAGTTTTAGTATCACTTAGTATATCTGCACTGCGGCTATGTACATAGACGCCTAAAATGGCACCATCTTGTAAGGAATAACCTTGGCTAATAAAACCTGCAATAATACCTGTTAACACATCCCCCATACCGCCAGTTCCCATACCGGCGTTTCCAATAGTATTAACATATACCGTACCATCAGGTAGTGCCACAACAGAAGGAATTCCCTTAAGTACTAACACTACTTGATGAGCCTTAGCAAATGCTCGAGCCAGTGTAATATAATGACGTTCAATCCATTTTATTGGCAAATCTATAAGTCTACTAAATTCACCTAAATGAGGCGTCATTACACAGTATGGCAGATTTTTTTGCACCTTATATACGGACTCAATATGGCCATCACGTAAAGCATCTTTATCGACAGAACCTACATGGCCTAATGCATATAACGCATCTGCATCAATGACGAGAGCGCCTTCATAGGTATCAATAGCTTGATTTACTACATCTAGAATATCTGTAGTGCGCCCCAAACCTGGACCAATAGCAACGACTTGACGTCCGTCATAAAGGAATTCATTTTCATCAATAGATGTTACCATTACTTCCGGTATGATACGACCTTGCACAACATGTTTAATTGTATCTGGAACGCCTAATGTAACCTTACCGGCTCCACTATGAACAGCAGCTTCTGCGGCCAACATAGGGGCTCCAACCATATCACTAGATCCACCGACAATTAATGTATTCCCATTTACACCTTTGTGTGCCATAGGAACCCGATAATTAATTAGCGTTTCTGCTAAATCCGAATCAATAGTTATAGTACTATCTCGATCAACTAATACATGTTGCCAAGGTGCGCCTAACGGTGCAACAATAGCTGTGCCCCCTATGGCCTTACCGGGATATAACAATAAACCTTGTTTAATAGCCCCAAAGGTAACCGTATAATCATAAGTCAATGTTCCCTCTGAAATTTGACCAGAAGAAGCATCTAGCCCTGCAGGTACATCAATAGCCCACAAATCAAAATTATATTGACTACGCATAGTATCAATATCATGCAAAACATCGATGGTTAAATCCCGCAATCGGCCTGTTAAGCCTGTGCCCATAATACCTTCAACAGCAATAGCCACATTGGACCAATCATTGAATTCGTCATACATATCAATGATACAACCCATGGCTTCACATCTTTCAAGTTGCACTGCAAAGAGATCACTACACTTGCTCGTATCACCTACCAGTACAATTTGTACAGGTACACCTTGTTCTAATAGATGACGAGCGGCTACAAGTCCATCTGCCCCATTATTTCCTGTACCACAGATAAATAGTACAAAACTATTGATTGAACGTGCATTATCTAAGGAAAATAAGTCATATTGTCCACATAAAGCATCTACAATGCCACGTCCTGCATTTTCCATTAGAATTTCCAAAGAAACACCTAACTGCTTAGGTACCTCTTGATCTATATATCGAGCATCTTCAGTTGTTAATATTTGCATCTTATGCTCCTTCAAGTATAACCGTGCTCATTGCATATTCTTTGCAATGGCTAATCGACACATGTATTTCAGTATAACCTAATGTTTCATAGATTTCTTTAAAAGTATCTTGTAGACGAATTAAGGGCGCCCCCAATTCATCATGATAAATTTCTATATCTTGCCATGAACCATGACGCATTCCCGTTCCTAATGCTTTAATGAAAGCCTCTTTAGCAGCATATATGCCAGCATAAGACTCATAACACCCTTTTTTTCGGCTTTCACAGTAATCAATCTCATGAGACGTATACACACGATCACGAAATGATTTGGATTTCTCTATAGCACAACGGATACGGTCAATTTCAATAATATCGTTCCCTAATTTCATAATAACTCCTAAATTACCCTAACATTTATATTATACACTCTTAAAGTGGATAAAAACATAGATAAAATCTAGGCATTTACTGAAAATGGTAATGTAGGTAAACTATAAATTTCTACCTTACCCTTGCGATTAACGGCCACATACATTTGACCATTACGATAATCCATATCTTCTACTTCCATACCTGACGTATAAGGAGTTATATTCTTAACAACACCTTCATCATCAACAGAAACAAAGGTTGTTAAGGTTGTAAATATAGTATTACCATTCGCTGCATAGGCGCCATTATTATTTAAATCAGTATGCTCTGCATCAATGGTAAAGCTATGAATTCTGTTAAAATTAGCATCGTAATAATTAATTGTACGATGAGAATTTGTTAAAGGCACAATCGATACATATTCGTTACGCTCTTTATCAAAGGCAAAATTAAATACCTTTTCTTTCAATTTAACAGGCGCTTCAACAATCATACTATCAGCTTCAATAGGTGTAACAATATATCCATCTACAACAGCATTAGTAGTATAGTAACGATTGTTATTCGGATTATAGGTTAACGTATTCATATGACCTAATAAACGTTTTTGACTATATTCATACTTAGCAACCACTTGCAATGTTGTGGGATTAATTTCATAAATAATTTGCTTTGTATTATCAGCATTTATACATGCGAGGACAAATACATCTTTTTTTGAGTTATAACAAAAGCCTTGGCACTGATTAACAGAACTATCTAATGGTATCTCCGCCAATCGTGTTAACGGTAAAGGCATTTGGACAGCACTTACAGGTTGTGCAAGCTTTGGTATATCAAAGACATTAGCAATATAATCAATCACACCTTGATCCATATTATCACCTCAATCTAACAAAAATGTATATAATCGTATATTAATTCATAAATATAAATATATAAAAAATAGGCGGTAAGACAAAAGTCTTACCGCCTAAATTTGGTGCCGGAGGTGGGACTTGAACCCACACGGTGTTACCCGCTTGATTTTGAGTCAAGTGCGTCTGCCATTCCGCC